>CAYPHJ010000059.1:0-27760 GCA_964410485.1 uncultured Syntrophobacteraceae bacterium | reverse complement strand
ATTTTCTTTTCAAGCGGGTGACTGAGTTTTGCATAAGTTCAATTTTCAAAGGAGCGCACCACCGAGACCTAGCGCGGCAGAGCCGCAACCAAAAAACTCGGAATATCTCCCGCAAAGCCGCAAAGGCGCAAAGGAAAAGAGAGAATCCCCCGCGGACGCGGGGGAAAGGGGCTTGAACGCCACAGGGCTTCGGACGGATCAGCCTCTGGCTGAAACGGAGCGTCCTTTGATACGGCGGCTTCGCCGCCTACTCAGGACAACCGGGCATCCCGCGTAGCGGCCTTTGAGGCCGCGTAACGAGGAAAGCGGTTGAACATTTTGAACGGTTTGAACTTTGTCTTTCTTTGCGTGCTTAGGCGAGTTTTTCTTCCCATTCCAGATAGCGCCGCATGTCCTCTTGCGTGCCGCGGACTGACGGCGAGAACACAACGTCATTGGGCTCGGACAGACAGGCATCCAGTCCGGTTTCGACAGCGTAGCCTGCTCTTTTCCAGGCCTTCACACCGCCATCGAGAACATACACATTATAGTAACCGAGAGCCCTTAAGCTCCTGGCGGCGAAAATAGAGCTTTGACCGTCCGGGCATGAGAGCACGATCATCCGGCTCTTGTCGGGCAACGCCTCGGGGACCTTGAACTCGAGCCAGCCGCGTGAGACCCACCTCGCACCGGGCACGTGCCCCGATTCAAATTCAGGGCTGCTACCCACATCGACGACGCTTACCGCGGACAGGTCCAGTCGTGACTTCAGCTCGGCGGCAGCGATAAACCGGACTTCTCTTCTGGCGGCATCTAGCCCCAGGGGAGAGCTAGAGCTGGAGCCCGAGACGACACTACCGCCGTTTTGCCGCCACGCTTGAAGTCCGCCATGAAGCACTGCCGCATTGGGAAAGCCCATTCGGCGGTACCAGTACGCTGCCATTACTGCACGGGAGCCGTGGCCGCTGATAAAAACGATTTGGCCGTGGCGCACTGCGATAAAATCGTCGGCGCGCTGGACGGCTTGGCCGCCCGGGATAGAGAGTGACGCGGGAATATGACCGGCTGCGTACTCATCCTCCGACCTCACGTCCACGAGATACATGGGTCTGGTTTTTTCATTTTCTTGGGCAGCACTCAGTTGGGCAGGCGTCATCAGCGGGATCCGTTCTTCGTCCGCAATCCGCCGCGCCAACTCTGCGGATCGTTCTCGACTAGCTTGAGACGGCTCGGGGATTTCCCGCGTTGGTTTGGTTTCCAGATCCAATCCCGCCAGCACCCACCCCATGGTTCCGTTCTTCAGGGATCGCACGTTGTCGAGCCCAAGACGGCGCAGGGCTGCAGCACCGATGATGCTGCGGGTGCGCCCGGCGCAGTTCACGACGATCGTGCTGTCGCGCTTTTGCTTCAACTCTTCCGCCCAAAGAACGAGATCGCCACCGGGAACGTTGACTCCGCTGGGAATACAAAAACGGCGATACTCTTCCGGCGTTCTCACATCCAGGATCACAACCTTTTCCGACGCGAGTTGCATGTCTCGCAGCTCTCCGGGCGTAATCTCGGGAATTTTTGCGTCGTGGTACACCCGCTCGCCGAAAGCCTTGCTAGGAACATTGACACCGCTGGCTGTAGCATAACCAGCCTGAGTCCACCCGGGTAAGCCACCCCCCAAGACCGAAACGTTTTTGTAACCGAGTTGCCCCAGTCCAGCGCGAGCGAGTATTGCGCGCCCGCCACCGTCGTCATAGAGAACCAGCTGAATTTTCTGATCGGGCACCAGATCGCCAATGCGAAATTCAATCTGGCTCCGCGGCAAAGAGGTACTGCCGGAAATATGACCCTGATTGTACTCACCACGCTCTCGCACATCGAATACGGCGTGTAACGTGTCTCCTTTCATGAGGGACACCAAATCACTACATGTTATTTGCTCTGCCATAATCACCTTTCATATGGCTCTTACGCCAACCTTTTTTCCGGTAAAGCGAAGCGCAAAACTCCTGTAACCCTGTTCCTCTTGGAAACACGAGGACCATAACATGTCAGTGCACCCTAAACCCGAGGTTGCGCCAACTCCAGTTCTGTTCTACTAGTGAGGAGAGTATTTTTAAACTTTGTCACCGTCAACCTGAACTCAAGAGGGCTACATGACAACTCTGCACCAACGCTTTCGCGGTTTGTTTATTCCACACGTGACGCCGTTTACCGAATCAGGAACAGTGGATCTGGACAGCCTCGAGCGGCTCACGACATATCAAGCATCGCTCGAAGGCGTGGCCGGTCTGGTCTCCTGTGCCCGGATCGGCGAGGGGCCGGTGTTGAGAAATGACGAGAAACGCCTTGTTTATCAATGCGCCGGCAACATTGCCCGTAAAACCGGGCGTCTTCATATCGCCACCATCGCTCCTCAGTCAACGGATGAAGCCATTACTCTGGTACGAGATCTCGAACAGCTTCCAGTTGATGCTGTGATGATCTTTCCGCCACTCCTATTTTCCTGGGGCAAGGTAGGTAGCGATCTCAAAGTCCGCTTTTTTGAAGACGTGACTCGCGAAACAGGCTTGCCTCTCGTGCTGTTCCAAGTTCCCGTGAGAAGCTACTGGTATGACGTCGAAACCATTCGTCGGATCGCCCGTCTCGAAAAGGTCGTGGCCCTCAAGGAGGCCTCTTTCGACGTGGACCTTTTCACGGAGACCGCGCAAACGCTCCAGCGCGACGGCATTGCCATCAGCTTGCTTACAGGAAACGACCGTTTTGTCGCCGAGAGCTATCGGTCGGGCGCAAGCGGCGCGCTGATCGGCGTTTCCAATCTGGCAACTGAGAAATGGGGCGCCATGGACATCGCTGGCCGCGCGGGCAACTTTGAACACGCCATGGCGCTCCAGCTAGAGCTCGAATCCCTGAAAGAGTTAGTCTTTAGCGAACCAATTGTGGAAGCAGTCGCGCGCATTAAACTCGTGCTCCAGCACGAAGGGCTGATCAACAGCGCGGCAGTCCGCCGCCCGCAATTAGGCATCTCGGAAACCGAGAAGAAAAAGTTGCTCGAGAGCTATGAAGGTTTAAAAGAGAACGGCCGCCCTTCTGGCGACCCTCACCCGCACCCTCTCCCACCGGGAGAGGGCTTATAATCCTGTGACGGAGCGAAGCCCTGAAAGTTTAGTTCTCGCTCTGACTGCTTCGTAGTCGCCATTTCGACGCGAAGTCGCGTAAGGATCGTCTGCATTGCTTGACAGCCCGCCAACCTGGGGATAGAACCAAAGCATTTACACGGCGATCAGGAGGAAGCTCATGTCGTTAGCTAATTTTGAAGATCATTGCTGGAAAGACATCGTGACACCCGAAATTCTCGAAACCTATAAGCCGTATCACCGGGAAACGTACATCGGGCAAAGGCCGGCGCTTTTAGCCATTGACCTCTATAACCTCGTCTATGCGGGCGGCCCAAAACAGCCGCATGAACTGGTCAAAGATCACAAGAGCTCTTGCGGCGTGTACGCCTATGATGCCATCAAGCCGACACAGGAGCTGTTTGCTTTGTGTCGTTCGTTGAAAATTCCGGTGTTTTACACCACAACGGAAACACGCCAGGAGGCCAATCCAGAGACTGTCTACGCGACTAACCGCCAGCGCGTAAAGATCGATCCGAAGGCTTTCGAGATCCGCGAAGAGTTCAAACCCGAACCGGGTGATGTGGTTATTTACAAGGAACGCGCGAGCGGGTTTTTCGGTACGCCCCTCGTGGCTCACCTGACCCAGAGGGGTATCGATAGCCTCATCGTCTGCGGTGAAAGCACCAGCGGGTGCGTACGCGCCAGCTGCGTGGACGCGTACTCATTGGGCTATCACGTCACGATTGTCGAGGAGTGCGTTTTTGATCGCAGCCCTTTATCGCACAAGGTCAACCTGTTCGATTTGCATCACAAGTACGCCGACGTGATGAAGCTCGAAGAACTCAAAGAACAGCTAAAGCAGGAACGACCGCGGCAGAAGTTATAGATTGATCGTTCCAATCGGTCCAACGTTCCAGCCGTTCCAACCGTAGAACGTTCCAGCCGTGACACGGCCAAAGCATTGCGAGATATGCAAGGGTTTGAACGACTGGAACTGCTGGAACAGCTGAAACTGCTGCAACGTCCCCCCATGCCCTACAGCACAGCAAACGGCGTCAAAATATACTACGAGGTCTCGGGCGAGGGATTTCCGTTTGTCATGATCCACGCCAACCCTTTCGACCACAACTTGTGGATGTATCAGATCGCTCATTTCTCGACTTATTTCAAAGTGGTGGCGCTGGACATTCGCGGCTATGGGCGCTCCGACAAGCCGGCGACACCATTCAGCCTCAAGGATATGGCCGACGATGTCCTCGGCGTTTGCCGGGACGAAGCAATCGGCGAAGCGATCGTGGGTGGTGTAAGTGTCGGGTCGGGCATGGCGCTTTTGCTCGGGCTGGATCATCCCGAGTTGGTCAGGGCCTTGATCCTCGTGGGCGGCAGTAGCGGACCCGGCAGTAGTATCGACGAGCGCATCCACGGCTATACCCAACTGGGTGTCGAGGAGTACCACATTCAGCATCTGCGGGAGCTTGTTGCTGCGGATTTTCCGGATACAAAGCTCGGACGCTATCTGCTCAACACATTTGTCGAACGCGATCCTTGGCTCAGTGGCAATTCCATTGCTCAGATTTTCCGCGCCCGCGGCGGCACGGACATGGCGCCTCGTTTGGGTGCGTTGCAGATTCCGACGCTGGTAATTAACGGCGAGCACGACAACTCGCTCGCCGCTGGCAGAAAAACCGCATCGCTAATCCCTGGCGCCGTACACAAAATCCTTCCGAACACCGGCCACGCTTGCTGCGTCGAAGATCCGGCCGGTTTCGACGAGCTGGTTATCGAGTTTCTAAAATCGCATCGCTTGATGCCTGCCGCGCCAAGCCGTTAGAAGGCGCGACGACCTTAACCGCAAAAATCGCGAGGGAAAAAGAATTTTCTGCTGTCATGCTGAACGAATGTGAAGCATCTGCTTTTCGCGCGGTGCCAAGAGCGATAAAAAACAGATTCTTCGTCGCAGCGCTCCTCAGAATGACAGACTGGAGTGCGTCCGTGCTGAATCAAACCGCTTGGGAGCCAATCGGAAAAGTTGCCGCATCTTCCATCTTCTCCCCTTGCGATCCTTGCCTGAACTGGGTGCAGACTCAGTTCATTAGAAGTGTTATAGGAAGTGAAACGCTGATGTGTAAGGAGCACTCGCCATGGCTGTGGACGTTGACAAACTCAAAAGCATGACTCCGCCGCGGGGCATGGAATTTCATATCGCCAAACTGGGCCATATTGTCATTCGAGTAACTAATCTCGAGCGCTCTACGGAGTTTTACAGTCAGATCCTGGGATTCAAAGTATCGGATGTGTATCCCGAGAGCATGATGCCGGGCGGCATGGTTTTTTTGCGCTGCGGTACAGACCATCATTGTTTGGCGCTTGTCGGAGCGGCTGACGAAGAGTGTGCCAACAAGGAGCTCCATCATTTTGCCTTCGAGGTCGCAACGCTCGCGGAAGTCCTACGGGCACGCGACCGCCTGAGGGCGCACAATGTCAAAATTGATTTTGACGGTCGTCGTCGCGCCGGTTGCCAGATCGCCGTAGAGTTTCGCGATCCCGACAACCACAGTGTAGAGATCTACTGGGGTGTGGATCAGGTGGGCAGCGATGGCCGGGTGCGTCCGGCAAGCGAATGGAACGGCGTCCGATCCCTGGAGGAAGCTATTGCCCAGCCGGTGCCAGGTCAGGATACACACCTGCCGCGATGACATCCAAGCCAGACTCGTTTGAGGACCTGCTGCACTCTTCCTCGCGCGCCCTTGTCGTCGGTGTTGGCGGAGGTGGTGACGTAGCGGGTGCGCTGGTTACTGCCAGGTTTCTTGAATTTTGCGGCCTCAGTTTCGTCCTCGGCGGACTCTCCTGGGAACGCGCAGTCTACGATCCACTACCAGGACCGCGTGCGTTCCATGAAGCAAAGAATGTGAGAGCGCTTCATCCCTACGTCTGGTTTGCCAATGCGGAAAGCCGGACACAGACGGGCGTCTATTTTGCCGAATCCAGAATGGCCGCTTGCCTGCAAGAGGAAGTTCTCCTCATCGATATAAACGGCGGCACCAAGGGGGTTGTCGAAGGTCTCACCGTGGCGCTCGAGATGTTAAATATCGATCTCCTGGTCGGCGTTGATGTTGGCGGCGACTCGTTGGCCTGGGGCAATGAGCCCGGGCTGCGGAGCCCTCTAGCGGATTCGATCATGCTGGCAGCATTTAACGAATTGGAACTACAGGGCCGGCGCACGCTTTGGGGAATCTTTGGCTACGGCAGCGATGGCGAACTTTCGGTTGAGGAAATCGAGTTCGCACTTGCCAAGTTGGCCGGATCCCGCGCGCTGCTCGGCGCCTGGTCACTGACTCCCAGGATAGCCGCCGAGCTCGAGAAAGTCATTGAGACGGTCCCAACAGAGGCCAGCGCCGTCCCCATCCGTTGCTTCCAGGGCGCGTGGGGTGAGACCAAGATTCGCCGCGACCAGAGGCCGGTCAAGCTCACGCCGCTCGCTGCGCTGACCTTCTTTGTCTCCACGGGCAAATTGTTCGAAACCCTGGCGCGTCCGGCCCAAGCCGTAAGCGGAAGTTCATCGCTGGACGAGGCTAACGAAGCGCTCCATCGTATCGCTATAAAGACGGAACTCGATTTAGAACGCGAATGGTACGCCGCCGAGAACAAGTAACTGCGATTAGCCGGCCATGACAAACCGTCAGCAGCCGGGGAATCTTCTCGCGATCGGCGACACCTATGCTATCTCAGATTGCAGATTCCAGATCTCAGATCGTTCTGATGATTTTGAAATCTGAAATCTGTGATCTGAAATTTCTCGCGGAGCGAGGACATGTTGGCTGGACTACAACGCGACGTGCTGGTGCTGATGATGTCGCGCGGCGTGCGCGCCTTCGCGTTTTCTTATTTGTCGGTCGTCTTTGCCATCTACCTGAATCAGCTAGGCTACTCGACGGTCACCATCGGCCTGGTGATTTCCACTGCGTACGCCAGCGGAGCCCTGCTCACGGCCGTGTGGGGTTTTCTTTCGGATCGCTACGGTCGCAAGAAAATTCTGATGCTTCTCGCAAGCCTCACGATCGTCTCGAACCTGATCTATATCTTCTTTAGCGAGTTGTTTTTTATCTTTCTCGCCGTGACGATAGCCAACGTCGGCGCTGGAGGCACCGGCGGCGGCGGGCAGGGCGGAGGACCGTTCAACCCCGTGGAGCAGGCCCTGCTAGCCGAGAAGTGCAGCCCCGAAAATAGAAATCGAATCTTCGGCGCCAATTCCTTTGTCGGGTCCATCATGGGATCGCTTGGCGCGTTAGTGAGCGGGCTGCCGCAATATCTTCAAGAGAACTGGCATTGGGAGGCGGTGGCCTCCTACAAACCCTTGTTCGGCCTGACGATCCTCTTCAGCATCGGGCTCATCTTCGCCTACGCAAGCATCAACGAGCGGCACGTGCCGCGGCGACGAGAAATAAAGATGTCGCGACAAGGGGGTCGCTTCGTAACCAAGCTGTCACTGCTTGGAATTTTGGACAATCTGGGCGCAGGGCTGATCGGCCCTCTCATGGCCTATTGGTTTTTTCTCCGGTTTGGCGTTGAATTGAAATCGCTTGGCTTCTTGTTTTTTCTTTCCTACTTGTTGGCCGCCGTGTCGTTCTTGGTCGCGCCACTGATCGCCGATCGAATTGGAGTCGTCAAGACCATGGTCTTTTCTCACGGAGCGGCATCGCTGATCTACTTGCTTCTTCCCTTCGCGCCAACGTTTGGCGTTGCCGCGGCTTTGACCGTGATCCGCTCATTCCTGGCCTATATGGACAATCCGCTGCGTGGTTCGTTCATCATGGGCATCGTCAAGCCTGAAGAACGCGGCTCGGCGGCTGGTATTACAACCCTCTCACGACACATTCCCATGGCCATCACTCCCACTTTTTCGGCTTACATCATGCAGGCTTTCTCGCTCAATGTCCCCATGTTCTTGGCGGGATTCCTGCAACTTTTTCATGACTGCGCGTTTTACCACCTGTTTCGTGACGTGAAGCCTCCCGAAGAAAAGTCGGGGCCGGCACTCATTGAGGATGGGGGAAGGTTAACCGATGTTCCGCAATCTACACCGTGACGCTAAACTCTTGATGGCTTCGCGCGGCATCCGCGCCTTTGCCTTTTCCTATCTTAACGTTATCTTCGCGATCTACCTCGACCAGCTGGGATTTTCGATCATTACCGTGGGCATCGTTTTCTCGGTGGCGTATTTGAGCGGAGCGATCCTGACGGCCGTCTGGGGTTATCTCTCCGATCGCTTCGGTCGCAGAAAAATCCTCCTCCTGCTCGCCGTTTTGACCATTGTCTCCAACGGCATATTGATCTTCTTCAGTAGTCTTTATTTCATTTTGCTCGCCGTGGTCATCGCGAACGTCGGCGCGGGCGGGTCGGGAGGCGGCGGCTCAGGTGGTGGTCCATTCAACCCAGTAGAGGAAGCCCTGCTGGCTGAAAAATGCACTCCAGAGGCTAGAAACCGTGTCTTCGCCCTGAATTCCTTCGTGGGCTCCATTACAGGATCGATCGGCGCGCTTGCCGCCGGTTTGCCACAATACCTGCAAGAGCAGTGGGGGTGGGCGTCGGTTGTCTCGTATAAACCGTTGTTCGGGCTCACCATCCTTTTTAGTATCGCTCTTATGTTCGTCTATCGTTCGATCACGGAGGAATTTCGGCCTGTCCGAGAAGAAAAGAAGATCTCCAAGAGCACCGGCGTCTTCGTCACCAAAATGTCCATTCTTGGATTCGTGGACAATTTCGGCGCCGGCATGGCCGGCGCGCTCGTACCGTATTGGTTCTTTTTGCGTTTTGGCGTTGAGCTCAAGTCGCTTGGGATCCTCTTTTTCGTGTCGTATCTCCTCGCGGCCCTGTCCTTTCTTAGCGCTCCGTATGTCGCGCGCTATATCGGAGTGGTCCGGACGATGGCCTTTTCTCACGGAATTGCCTCTTTGATTTATCTATTCATCCCTCTTGCCCCCACCTTCCAGGTCGCCGCTATCCTGATGGCAGTCCGTTCATACTTCGCCTACATGGATAATCCGCTCCGCTCCTCGTTCACGATGGCCATGGTCAAATCTGGCGAACGAGGGTCGGCGGCCGGCGTGACCAATCTAGCGCGCGTCGTCCCATTCGGCATCAGCCCAACTTTCTCGACCTATTTGATGCAAAGCGTCTCGTTGACTCTTCCCTTGTTCATCGGCGGCGCGCTACAATTGATTAACGATATCGCCTTCTATTTGATATTCCGTAACGTCCGGCCGCCCGAAGAGTTACAAAAAGCGGCGGCAGGCGCAGCGCAAGGAAGTGTAGCTTGAGCAGTTTCTGGAGAATTGCCGAAGAAAGAATCCTCGAAGCCCAGCGCGCCGGCGAATTTGACGATCTGCCCGGCAAAGGAAAGCCCCTACAGCTGGATGACCTCAGTTGGGTACCGGAAGACTTGCGCATCAGCTATCACATCCTGAAAAACGCTCACGTTTTGCCACCCGAAGCTGAGTTGCTGAAAGAGATCCACACGATAGAAGACCTGCTGAAATACGTAGAAGATGATTGCGAACGCCGCTCGCTGGCTAGGACTCTGCAACAAAAGCTCATCCGGCTCGACCTCCTCAGGCACCGTAGCATGTCTCTCTCTTCTGTCCGCTATTACAGCAGAAAGGTAGTCGCAAAGCTCCGGCTCAAATAAGATCTCGGCAGATGACGTATGGCATATGGCAAATCGCAACTGCCCATACGCCATCAAAGCGAAACGAGCCATAGGCCATATGCGATAGGCCATTTGAACTGCTTTGCCTTGGTTCCCCTTCCGTGATAGAGAACCCGCTAGATTGCGCCGGTGTGCTGAAGCGATTGCGAGGCGGCTCGAACTATCACTACAGGCGCGGAAAGGAGAACATCATGGCAGAAGAAACAACCCCAATCAGGATCAAAAAAATTGGTCACATCGTCTTTAACGTCAGCGATATCGAGCGCAGCACAAATTTTTGGACCGAGATCATGGGCTTTAAAGTCTCCGATCGAAACGAACGGGGAATGGTCTTTCTCCGTAGCGGTACCGATCACCACACAGTCGCCTTGATGCCTACAGAAAACCGCGACGACCTTCCCAAGAAAGGGCGTGTAGGCTTTGACCATTGCGCCTTTGAGGCGGCAACCGTCTCCGAGCTTTTTAAAGTTCGCGACTTCCTCCGTTCCAGAGGTGTAAAGTTCGTCTACGAGGGCCGCCGCGGTCCCGGCGGCAATCCCGGACTAGAGTTCCTCGATCCGGACGGCAACCAGATCGAGATTTATGCCGCAATGGATCAAATCGGGACCGATGGAAAAAGCCGCCCGGCGTCCGAGTGGAAACGCGCCACAACGCTCGAAGAGGCCGTCGCGAATCCATTGCCGGGTGCAGAGTATCGCTAATTTCGCGTGGTCCTCGCTAAGCGAGGAATTGCAAATCACAGGTTTCAGATGTCAAGAAAGGGCCGTTCTGAGATCTGAAGTTTGAACCAAAGGCCAAGGACGAACTCAACGAGGGGGCCTGGCGCGATGATCTCGATCCGTGGTTTGCACAAGCGGTTCGCCGTAAGCGCCGGTATCGTTGCTGCGATCAAAGCGCTGGAACTCGAAGTCGATGAAGGCGAGCTGTTCGTAATCGTTGGCGCCAGCGGCTCCGGCAAAACCACCCTGCTCCGCTGTATTGCCGGCCTCGAAGTACCCGATGGCGGCGAAATTCAGATTGCCGGGCAGGTGGTCTCATCCGATACACCTCCTACCTGGGTTCCCCCCCAGCAGCGAAAATTGGGCATGGTCTTTCAATCGTACGCGGTCTGGCCACACCTTACAGTGTTCCAGAACGTCGCCTTGCCCCTGGCTGAAGGCGCCCAGCGCATCGCTCGCCGTGAGGTCGCAAACCGCGTACGCGAAGCGCTGCGGCTCGTCCAACTCGATGAACTGGCGGATCGACCGGCAACCCTGCTGAGCGGCGGACAGCAACAGAGGGTCGCATTGGCCCGTGCCATCGCTGTAAACTCGCGTATTCTGCTGATGGATGAGCCTCTAAGTAATCTCGACGCTCGGCTGCGCGAGGAAGTCAGGGGCAAAATCCGTGACCTGGCCAAGCAACTCGGTTCCACCGTACTCTACGTGACGCATGACCAGATAGAAGCCATGGCGATTTCGGATCGGATTGCGCTCATGCAAGCGGGCGAACTGTTGCAAGTCGGAACGCCTGATGAGATCTACCACAAGCCGAAACGGGCAGAAGTGGCAGAGTTCTTCGGCTCGGTCAATTGGATCAATGGGAGAGTGCTTCAGCCTGGACTGGCGGAGTCACAGATCGGTCACTTGCGCATTCCGACAGGTATCGTACCCGGCGCCCAGGTGCTACTGGGCTTTCGGCCGGAATGTCTGTCGCTGGCCCACAAACAGCCGGACGGTGAACCCAACACATTTCAGGCAACGCTCAATTCGAGTACGTTTCTAGGTGACCAGTTTATCTTTAAATTGCGGGTTCTTGATCGTGAGTTGCTGGGCAAGAGCCGCACCGTTCCGGTCTGCGCAAATGGCGATGTGTCTGTGCGAATCGATCCGGCCGACATTATGGTTTTCCCGGCCGAACAAAAGACCGGCCTTATCTTCGAACAAAGCTCGGTAGCAGATCAATCAAAGAAGGAGGCTTCTTTATGATTAGTCAAATCAGTCATAGGCTCGGGGTGCGACTCGGCTGGATCACCATAGTTACCTTGTTCCTGGGCGCGGTGATGGTCGAAACACCACAGGCAGCGCCGGCAACTCCTTTGGCCCAGCTCATCGAAGGCGCAAAAAAGGAAAGCGTGATCAGAGGTCAATGGTCGCAAAACAGCTTCGGCGGGAGTGCCGGGCTGGCAGAGCTTGTTGCCGGAATGAACAAACGGTACGGGCTCAATCTTAAACCACAGTTCACGCCCGGTCCGGACATGCAAAGGATGATGCTCCGGCTAGCTCAGGAGGCCGAAGCCGGACAACCAGCAAGCACGGATGTCTACATGGGCAACGCCCAGGCCATCTTTGACGGCATGAAAGCAAAAATGTTGAAACCGGTGGAGTGGGGAGCGATCTTGCCGCGAAAGATTCCCTCTGAGCCGGGTTTTGAGCCGATTGCTCCGGGCGGCGTCAGTGTCATCTTCGCCAGCGCCGTCGTCGGGATCCTTTATAACACGGACCTGGTGAAGGGTAACGACATTCCGCGCAGCCTGGAGGATGTGCTTAATCCCAAATGGAAGGGAAAGATAGCCTCGACTCCCTATGCAGCTGGCTTCAGGGAATTGGCCATGCCCGGCCTGCTGGGCAGGGAGTACGTCATTGATTACGTCAAGAGACTCTCGAGGCAAATCGGCGGTCTCGTTCGCTGCGGCGAAGCCGAACGCTTCACCAGCGCAGAGTTCTTGATGCTGGTTTTGACTTGCGGCGGTAGCGACGTCAACGTTCTCCAGGGGACCGGAGCGCCGGTCGGTCATACGCTGGTAAAGGAGGGCACCGTAATTCATCCGAGATACGCGGCGGTGCCGAAGAATTCCCGTTCGCCCAACGCTGCTGCCTTGCTTGCCGCTTACTTGCATACTCCGGATGGGCAAGCACTGCTCTGGAAACATGATGGCATGGATCTTCATCTCTATCCGGAATCGAAGATGAAGAAGGACGTGGACGCGGTGAAAGCTATGGGAGGGAAAATTGCTTTCAATACGCCGCAGTGGCTCGCATCCCTCAAAGGTTACAGTGAAACACAGAAAGAGCTCGAAAAAATTCTCCGTGAGGGCGGTAAAGGGAAATAAGTAAAGACGGGAGACCGATGACCGGAGACCGATAAATCAAGACGGGAGACCGGGCTTTCGCTCGTTGGATGGGCGCTCTGCCCTTAGCGCTTCGCTCTTCGCGCTTACCCGGTCACCGGTCACCGGTCGTCTTTTCACAACAGAGGAGTCACCATGCAAGCCGTACTCCGATTGCCGCTTCTCCTGGGCGGGAAAGTTCATATTTCCCCTCTTCTGCTCTCGCTATCGTTAACGCCCATGATCGTGATCGTGGTGTTCGTCGCGGTCATGTTCTGGGTGAGCTTTCAACAAGGGGTGTTCGGTACCGCGTCGGCAATCTACACGCTGGAGAACTATCGCGAGCTTTTGACCGACGCCTTTCTTCTTCAGGTCCTCAGAAATACGGTCGTCTTCGCAATCACCAGCACGGCCGTTGCACTCATCATCGGGCTGCCCATCGCCTGGCTGGTGGAGCGCACGACACTGCGCGGAAAGACTCTCGTTTACACGATCATGACCCTCGGGCTGTTGATACCCGGCATCTATACGGCCATGGGGTGGACGCTGATCGCGCATCCGCGCATCGGCCTTTTGAATCGCTGGTTGGTCGACCTTTTTGGCTTCACGAGCGGCCCGATCAATATTGCAACTCCGATTGGCATGGGCTTCGTTCAAGGGCTTAGCCTTGCCTCTCTGGCGTTCATCCTGACCGCGCAGATGTTCCGGGCAATGAACCCCTCCCTCGAAGAGGCAGGAAAAGTCCATGGCATGAGCTTTGGCGGCATCTTTCGCCGTATCACGCTTCCGCTGGCACTTCCCGGCATTTTGGCGGCGGTTATCTATATCGTCACCATTGGGATCGCCACTTTCGACATCCCTGCGATCCTGGGGCTTGGCAACCGCGTCTACATGCTCAGCACCTTCATCTACCTTAAGGTTCACCCGCAAGGCAGCGGCCTTCCTGAGTATGGGGTTACGGGAGCCGTGGGCGCATTTATGGTTGTCATCGCGGCGCTTTTGACTCTTTGGTACGGTCAGGTACTGAGACAAGGGCACCGGTTCGAGGTGGTTACGGGCAAGGGCTATCGCCCGGCGCTTGCTGAGCTTGGCCACTGGTCGATTGTCGGGTGGTGTTTCATCGCATTTTACGCTGTGATCTCCAAAATTCTGCCGCTGCTCTTGATCGCGTACGCGGCGGTGACGCCCTACTTTGCGCCGCCGTCAGCCTTAATGATGAGCCGCTTATCGCTCGTGCACTTTTACGGCATGGATTGGGAGCTCGTCTTACGCGGGCTGAAGAATACGATCATCCTGGTGTCCGTCGTGCCGCTTTTGGTGTTGTTGTTTGCGTTTGCCATTTCATGGCTGGTTGTTCGCTCCCGGCAGCGCGCTCGCTACATTCTGGAGTTCGGGGCGTTTCTGCCTCACGCTCTCCCTGAAGTCATTCTGGCGATCGGTGCTTTGATGCTCGCCCTGTTTGTACTGGGGGACGTGGTGCCGCTCTATGGATCGGTTTGGGTGATTGCGCTGGTTTACGTGGTTGCCCGCTTGGCGTTTGCCACCAGGGCGATCAACGGCTCCTTGCTTCAGGTCCACCGTGAGCTCGAAGAAGCCGCTTTCGTGGCCGGACTATCGAATTTCCGTACGGCGGCCCGGATCTTGTTCCCGCTCCTCAGGCCAGCCCTGCTCTCCGTTTGGATCTGGACGGCATTGCTCGTCTATCGGGAACTCACGGTAGCCGTGTTTTTAGGAGTGCACGACAATATCACGCTGCCCGCAGTGATCTGGAGCTACTGGTACAGTGGAGGGATCAACAAAGCATCCGCTGTCACGCTCCTTATGACCCTGGTGCTCACACCGCTGATCCTCGTCTTCTGGTGGTTCGGTCGCCGGAGCCAGGTAGCAACGCAATGAAGCACGTGTTCCATTCGTTCAAACCGTTCCAATCGTTCCAGACGTTCTGCCTTAGGCTGTTGGAGTGATGATGCCAAGGCGCAAGCCTGGAGGCCGCAGACGCAGAGGCGTGCAGGTGTTGGCAGGCATAGCAGTTGGAATAAGCACCCCTTGGGGTACGGGGTGGGCTCATCGAGGCACTGACCCATCGGCTGCGGCCGGAAGGCTTGTGCCTTGGCTGCGTAAAAGGCTCGCTTACGTGGGACTGATTTCGTACTGGTCGTGGCGCAGTTCCTGGCTGGCCTTGATGATGATACGATGGTTAATTTCCCGCTCGAGGTTCTCGAGGCTGTTGTTCTTTTCATCGTACAGGAAGTTGGCGATATCCGGATGTAGCCTGACCAGGATGTTCTTGCCGTTCTCTAAATTCATTTGCTGTTTTTTGACGGCCCGTAAAACCTCATAGGCCACTGTTACGGCCGACTTGACCCGGCCGCGCCCTTCGCAATATGGACAGGGGCTGGAAAGTTGATTTTCCAGGCTCTCGCGCGTGCGCTGGCGCGTCATTTCGATCAACCCCAGTTCCGAGATTTTCAATATATTGGTTCGTGCTTTGTCCCGCTTGAGCGCCTCCCTGAGCGCCTCATAGACCTTCTTGCGGTTACCCTCTTTTTCCATGTCGATAAAGTCGATAATGATCAGCCCACCGAGATTACGCAGCCGTAATTGCCGCACAATCTCTTGCGCCGCTTCCAAGTTGGTTTTAAAAATCGTCTCCTCTTGATTGCGCTTGCCGACGAAGCGCCCCGTATTTACATCGATCGCAGTCAATGCTTCGGTACGCTCAAGAATAATGTATCCCCCGGATTTGAGCCAAACCTTGCGTTCAAGAGCCTTTAAGATCTTCTCCTCGATGCCCGCTCGCTCGAACAAGGGTTCTTTCGCTTCATCGAGGACAATCTTGGACTTGACCCGCGGCATGAATTGCCTGACGAATTCCACCAGGCGACGATGATCCTTGGCTGAATCGATAACGATCTGTTCCGTATCCGGCGTAATAAAGTCCCGGATCGTGCGCGCTATCAAGTCGAGGTCCTGGTGGATCATGGATGGCGCCGCCGCTGTCTCGCCCTTTTTCTGAATCCTCTTCCAAAGCCTGGTCAGAAAGCGCAGATCACGCTGTATTTCCCTCTTGCTACGGCCTTCACAGGCTGTTCGAAGAATAAATCCTCCGTCGCTCGTCACCAGCGATTGGGCAATTTCTTTAAGGCGCTTGCGCTCCTCTTCGTCCTCGATTCGCCGCGAAATACCGATATGCTTGGTACCGGGCATGAAAACCATGTAGCGTCCGGGCAAAGAAATATGCGACGTAATGCGCGCGCCCTTGGTGCCCAAGGGGTCCTTTGCCACTTGCACCAGAATTTCTTCGCCGCGGGCAATGCGCTTTTCCAGAGGCAGGCGACGCGACGATACCGGCTTCGCTGTCTCCTCAAACTCGACTTCCTCGCCAGATTCGGCAATCAAACGCTCGCCATCAGGAACGTCGGAGAAATCCGAGGCGTGTAGGAACGCAGCCTTGTCCATGCCTATGTCGACGAAAGCCGCCTGCATTCCCGGTAAAACCCGCGAGACTTTTCCCTTGTAGACATTCCCGGCGATGCCCCTTTCCTGTTTTCTCTCAATGAGAAACTCGGCGAGCACCCCATCTTCCATGATCGCAATACGACTCTCTTGGGGGCTGGAATTAATAAAGATTTCTTGTTTCATAAATTTCTGTTGAATCGGCACTCTGGTCGAAAGGAGATGAAATGGCGGGAGACGGATCGCCCGGCGGCATCGGAGATCCTGCAGTGCACAAGAAGGCAGCCATCTTGTATATAGTGGAAAAAACGTGTGACTTCAATAGGCTCGCAAACGCGCCGGGGCACCCTGCGCTCACCGCGTGACTCGCTCTGCCCTCAGTTCGATAGCATTGCGGCAGCGGCCTGGCCCGTCATCCCGCCGACCACGTAGCGGTTGCCAAGCTGCGCTACGTTTGACTTTCTTTCACCTGCTAGATATTTTCAATGGAATATCGCCCCTCCCGAAGGTAGGCATGAGCTATCCCGCTACAATAGTCACTTATTCGATTCTTAATACAAAGGTACTCATCCTCAATCGTTCCTACCTGCCCATCCATGTCACTTCCGTGCGCCGCGCTTTCGTTCTCCTGTACCAGGGTATTGCTCGGGCAGTCAACGAGCAATACCAGACTTTTGACTTTCAAAGCTGGAGCGATCTATCGGTCTCCACGCGCGACGAAAGCATTGGCCTCGTCAATGGAGTCATTCGCGTGCCACGGGTCATTCTCCTTGTGGGATATGACCGCGTGCCAAAACGGCAGGTGCGATTCAGTCGGTATAATATCTACGCCAGGGACAAGTGCACCTGCCAATATTGCGCCCGCCGGCTACCACGAAACGAACTGAACCTCGACCACGTCATCCCCCGTTCTCAAGGCGGAACTTCAACCTGGGAAAACGTTGTCTGTTCGTGTCAGGAGTGCAACCGCCGAAAGGGTGGTCGAACTCCCTATCAGGCAGGTATGACCCTTGCCCGAAAGCCATTCAAACCGAAGTGGACCCCTTTCATGCAAGAAACCTTCAGCCTCTCCCGCTACAAGGAATGGTCGCCTTTTCTGAACACGGTTGACCTCTCTTACTGGAATACCGAACTCCTTGAAAAGTAGCAAATAGTTTTATTTGTTACGGGATTCCCCACATATTGTGTTGGCTTCTTACAGAATCCACCGCATATTGTCATTTTTCTTGACAGCCTGGCCTTTCCTGTGAAATAGTGGCGGGCACTTAGCTCTGAAATTCCAGGAACATCCATCCTGTCACGCGAAAGTAGCTATGCGGTTAAAACGTCTCGAACTGGTTGGATTTAAATCATTTGCCCAGAAGACCACAATCGAACTGCCGCCGGGTATTACCGCGATTGTCGGGCCCAACGGTTGTGGCAAATCAAACGTCGTCGACTCGCTACGCTGGGCCATGGGGGAACAAAGCGCGCGCCACCTGCGCGGCCACCAGATGGAAGATATCATCTTCAGCGGGAGTGAAAGCCTGCCGGGGACCGGGATGGCAGAGGTCTCATTGATCTTTGATAACGAAGAGGGGCGGGGTCCGGTGGAATACAATAGTTTCGCCGAGATCATGGTCACCAGGAGGCTTTTTCGCTCGGGTGAATCCGAATACGCCATCAATAAAGTACCCTGCCGTTTGAAGGACGTCATTGAGCTGTTTCTGGGGACCGGCGTCGGCAGCAAGGCCTACTCCATTGTCGAGCAGGGGCGTGTCGATGAACTGGTCAATTCCAAACCGGAGGACCGGCGCACGCTCATCGAAGAGGCTGCTGGAACCAGCAAATATAAAAGCCGCAAAATTACGGCTGAACGGAAACTCGAACGGACACAGCAAAATCTGCTTCGGGTCATGGATATCGTACGCGAAATAGAGCGGCAAATCCGCGCCATGGAACTGCAGGCGAAAAAGGCCGAGCGCTATCGCCAACTCAAATCGGCTCTCAAAGACAAAGATCTCCTCTATACGGCGATACAGCGGCAGAGCTTAGGTGAGGATATCGCTAGCCACGAAGTGCGGCTTACCGACGTCGAAAACCGGCTGACCGAATATTTGACCTCATTACGGGCCAAGGAAGCGGAAAGCGAGAGCGTCCGCCTATCGTTGTTGGAGACCGATAAAGTCATTGGCGAGCAGCAAGAAGCCGTTTATCAGCTGAAGATGGACATTCACGGCGTTGAACAGAAAGCCGACTTTTATCAAAAGGATCTCCTGCACCTCGGGCAGTCCGAAACAGACCAGCAGGCGGCATTGGTCCAACTCGAGCATAAACTCGAAACTCTCGGTCAAGAAGTTGAAGCGCTCCGGCAGGCTAAAGAGAAGTTTGTTCAGCTTTCCTTGTTCGAGGAGAGTTTTCTGCGTGACAAGGAAGTGGAACTCCAGGAGTTCCAATGCCGGATTGAGGCTCTTCAGCGAACGCTAGAGCAAGACAAGGAAGCTTTGGTGGAGGCCGCGAATCAAATCGCCTACTTGAAAAACGATGCGCTGGCGAAGGAAAAAAGACGGGCGGAGATCACGCAGGAACTGACGCGCAGTGAGGAAGAGTATTCGGGCGTGGCGGAATCTCTCCGCCTTTGCGAGCAAAAACGGGCGGCGGGCAAGAGCTCCATCGAAGATTTGCTGGCGCAGAGCAAGGATAGGACCATGGATGTCGCCCGGGTATCGGCGGTCATCCAGACACTGAGCGGCGCTGCGGAAGAACAAGATCAAGCAATAGCGTTCCGCAAACAACAGATACAGGAGAGCCGGTCCCGCCTGATCTCATTGGAAGAGCTGCAGAAGAATTATGAGGGCTGCCAGGACGGGGTGCGAGCCATCATGCTAAAAAAACAAGGTGAGGCGGTGCCTAACGGAGTCTACGGGCTTGTCGCCGAGGTGATCGATGCCCCGGAGTCTTACGAAAAGGCGCTTACCGCCGTATTGGGCGATCGACTGCAGTACATCATTGTAAAGGGCCATGAGGAAGGTTTAGAGGCCATCGAGTATCTGAAACGGGAGGCCTCCGGGCGAGGAAGTTTTATTCCCCTTCAACTGTCGAAGAAAATCCAACGGGATCTCCCTTTAGGAGAAGCCGAAGTCGTTGCTCCCCTACTCGACATGATTTCAGTTAAACCGGGGTATGGTGATGTGGCCGAGTATTTGCTTTCGGATGTGGTGGTGGTGAAAGATTTGAAGGCGGGACTCGATCTCTGGAACCGAAATGGATTTCACAGCACCCTTGTTACTCCGGAGGGAGAGGTCATCGATTCTGTCGGAATTGTTTCCGGAGGCAGCGATGATTCTCTGGAAGGCAACTTCCTGGCGCAACGCCGCCGCATCAAAGAACTCACCGCGCTCGTGACCGAGCTCGAATCGGACCTTCAGCTCGAGGAAACAGAACTCGCTCGCGTAAAAGAGCAATTGACGCAAGCCCGGGCAAGAAAGACTCTCTTGGGGGAGGAGCTTCACCGACTTGAACTGGAGCGAGTCAAACTCGAACACGAAAACCTTGCTGCCCAACAGGAGTTCGACCGCTTGACGCAAGCCTCCCAGGCGTTGGCCGAGGAAAAATGCGACCTGGCAGCGGCTCTGGAACAGCTCAGCGGCGAAATTGAAGAATGTCACTTGAATATCGCGCGCGTCCTGGAGGACAAATCCGAACGGGAAAAACATTTCACCGAGGGGCAACAAGCCTATACGGAACTCAAGAACTCGACAGAAGCTCTGGAAGCCGCGGTAACGCAGTCCCGCATCCGTAATGCAGCGTTGGGAGAAAAGAAAGAGCACACCGATCTTGACCTCAAAAACCGCATCCGGAGCCAAGAAGAAACCACGGACCAGATCGAATCCCATCGGGCGCAGATCACGGATATCCGGCGCAAGCGCGCGGAGATCGAGCAATCTTTGGCAGAAACACAACAGCAACTGGAACGTGATAAAGCGAAACGACAGGAAATGGAAACGCGGCTGCAGAGCGAGCGCGACACATACAGAACCATATCCAGAAATCTGGCGCTCGTTGAAGAATCCATCAAAGAATTGAGGCCGCTGGGCAACGGCTGTCACGAAGAAAAAAGCGCACTGCAACTCGTCCTTGTGGAACGAAGGCTCCAGCTTCAGCATCTGGGTCAGACTATCCGGGAAAAATACGAGCTGTCATTGGATCAGCTACCGACCGAGCCGCCGGAAATAGCGTTGTCTCAGGAAGAACTAGCAGCGGAGATCGATGACCTGCGGGACAGATTGGAGCGCATGGGTGATGTGAATCTAGGAGCTATCGGTGAATATGAAGAGCTGACGGCGCGGTTCCAATTCATGAATCGACAACGTGAAGATCTGGAAAAGTCCATTGCCGATCTTCAGCGCACAATCGTCAAGTTGAACCGAATCTGCCGGCTGCGCTTCAAGGAGACGTTTGAAGAGATCGACCAGAAGTTCCAGACCACCTTTCCCCGTCTCTTTCGAGGAGGCAAGGCCAAGCTGATCCTGACCGACGAAAATGACTACCTTGAAACAGGTGTAGAAATCGTGGTCCAACCGCCAGGAAAAAAGTTGCAATCGATAACGTTGCTTTCGGGTGGCGAAAAAGCGCTCACTGCTGTGAGCCTTCTGTTTGCGATCTTTTTAACGAAGCCCAGCCCGTTCTGTTTTCTCGACGAGGTAGATGCGCCGTTGGATGACGCAAACATAGACCGATTCAATGATCTCATCAAAGAGATGAGTCAGCACTCGCAGTTTGTTTTGGTGACGCACAACAAGAAAACCATGCAAGCTGCCGAGGTCCTCTACGGCATCACCATGGCGGAACCCGGTGTTTCCAAGGTCGTCTCCGTCCGAATGAACTAGCAGGCTGCTGAAAAAGACCCATATGCTTCGTCGCGCTCAAACGCCTCGCTCCAACGTACTGGCTAAGTACGCCTTCGCTCGTCGATTTGTCGCGCGCCTTGCCTCTGAGATCTTTTTGAGCAGCCTGCCAGCTCGAACGGAGTACTATAGGTTTTTTAAATCCATAACTCCACCACTCCACTAACAGGTCTAAGCATTGTCGTTACGCGAGCAAGTTTCCTCTAGCTATTAGTCCATTCCTTACGGACACGAGAGACCAATCGTGCCAATAAGGTTTGGTGGGCATTAGGCGGCATGCGCTTCGGCGCATAACTATTTACCCTTTGCGCCTTTGCGGCTTTGCGGGAGAAATCTGAATTTTTGGTTGCGGCTACGCTTGTGAGATTGACCCCGGCTGTATGCCCGCATGGTGTTGATAAACAACCCAAAGTGACACTACACTAGGTTAGTCGGTTCGCAGAGACAGTTGCGCTAGACCCGCGCGGAGCATCCCCAAAAAACTCGAAGGAAACCTCAATGGAAGGCAGTTCTTTTTTCCAACGCCTGAAACAAGGCTTGACCAAAAGCCGCGAAGGTTGGGCGCAGAAGCTTACTGAGATAGTCCAGGGGCGGGAGTGGGACGAGCAATCGCTGCAGGCCATGGAAGATAGCCTGATTACGGCAGACGTCGGGCTAAAACCTACCGAAAAGCTCATGGATCTACTGCGGCGGCAATCACCCAGTACATTCGGAGACATGAATAAAGACATGGCAACACGGCTGCAGGAGGGGATGGTTGAAATGTTGAACGCATCGACCGCTCAGCCGGCAGTACCGCCGTTTTCCGTACGTCCCTGGATCATCCTATTTTTGGGTGTGAACGGGGTTGGCAAGACAACGACCATCGGCAAACTCGCTGCGCAATGTCGTTCCTCCGGAATGAAGGTGCTGGTTGTCGCGGCCGACACCTTTCGGGCAGCGGCCATTGAGCAACTGCAAGCCTGGGCTGACCGAGCAGGCGCCGAGATGATCAAACATCGCGCCGGCTCCGATCCTTCCGCAGTGGTCTATGACGGCATGCAGGCCGCCAAGAGCCGCAATGTTGACGCGGTCCTCATCGACACCGCGGGACGGCTCCACACCAAGTCACACCTTTTAGAGGAAATCAAAAAAGTTCGCCGAGTAATCTCCCGGGAACAGCCGGGTGCTCCTCATGAAACACTTCTCGTTTTGGACGCGATCACCGGACAAAACGGTCTACAGCAAGCGCGTGTTTTCAAAGAAGCAACGGACATCAGCGGGATTGTTCTGACAAAACTTGACGGGACCGCTAAAGGGGGCGTGATCATCGGCATTCAAGAAGAACTTGGCGTGCCGGTTAAATACATCGGAGTTGGCGAGGAAATCGAGGATCTTCAGCCGTTCGATCCGGCTAACTTCGTGGAGGCGCTATTCGCGAGGTAGGGGTAACGGGGCCGGCAGTTCCAGTCATTCCAGTTGTTCCAATCGTTCCAGTCGTATAGAGCCCACTCGTTCACAAACGTCCGAACGGGATCAGCGCGTTTAGAGGTTGTGCATTTTCCAGGGTAAAGTCGCGCTTGACTCGGTTTGGGTCGAGGACTATCCTAATTCTATGGCTGAAAATACCCAGAGTGCCGACGCTCCCCCGGAAGTCAGTTTGCGCCTGACCGCAAAGGCCATCCAGCAGGTGAAAGTACTGCTGCAGAAAAACTCATCCGATAGCCAAGGACTGCGGGTCTGGGTTACGGACGGAGGCTGCTCCGGCTTTTCCTACAAGCTTGGTTTCGAGCCGGGGCCTAAATCAGAGGATATTATCCTCGACATTGACGGCGTTGAGGTGTACATCGACTCTCCCAGCCTACCGTATCTGCAGGGAACGGTGATAGATTACGTTGATACTCTTCACGGCGGTGGTTTTAAATTCACCAATCCCAACGCAACCGCGACTTGCGGCTGCGGCACTTCTTTCAGCGCTTAGGTATCCAAGCCGCATTATTTGAAATTCCGCGTCAAAATTCGCTCCTCTCTTGCCAAACCTTTGACATTGAACGTAACCGTCACACTTGTGACGGTTACCTTTGACTCGCCGCCTGTATCTTGCTAACGAGATTAGACTTGTCACAGTGGGAAGTTTCCCTTGAAGGCGATCAGAATTCATGCGCTCGGCGGCGTCGGAAAGTTGAGGTACGAAGACGCGCCGTGCCCTGAACTGATCTCCGGCGATGATGTC
Source organism: uncultured Syntrophobacteraceae bacterium (assembly GCA_964410485.1). Classification (GTDB taxonomy): domain Bacteria; phylum Desulfobacterota; class Binatia; order UBA9968; family UBA9968; genus CAYPHJ01. The sequence continues at coordinate 4,323 of CAYPHJ010000059.1, read as the reverse complement.
ATCGTCCAGCTCAGAGCTGCGGCAGTGAATTATTCCGACACCTGGATTCGCGCTGGGTTGGGCCGCGTGCCGCTGTCCTTTCCTCATATTCTCGGCAGTGACGGCGCTGGAGTTGTCGTCAAAGTCGGCGATCAAGTCAACCGGGTTCGGCTGGGAGACACCGTATGCGTTTACCCCGGTAGCGGCTGCGGCGAATGTGAGTTCTGTGACACAGATCGTGATTTTATGTGCGTAGACTGGCGGCTGCTCGGTGAGCGGGAGCCTGGGACCTATGCCGAATATGTGAGCGTCCCGGCACACAACTGTTTCCCCATTCCCTGCGGGCTCTCGTTCGAAGAGGCCGCCGCAATTCCTGTGATCTATCTGACTCTGTGGAGAATGTTGGTGACGAACGCGCAGCTCAAACCCGGTGAGCACATCCTGATAGTGGGAATTGGCGGCGGGGTGACCGCGGCAGCGCTTCAAATTGCCGGGCATCTGGGCGCGCGCATGATAGTCGCGTCGATACGACAAGTGGACGTAGCCCGGGCTAAAGAGATGGGAGCGGAGCACGTCATCGACAGCACAGGAGTGGATTTCGCCAAAGAGGTCAGGCAAATTACGGGCAAGCGCGGTGTTGATGTCGTCCTTGACGGTGCCGCGGGCAATGGCTGGGTTAAGAGTCTTGCTGCGTTGGCCAAAGGCGGGCGGCTTGTAACTTGCGCCGGGCCTCCCGGCGCCAAGGTCGTAACGGATGTCAGGCGTGTTTTTTGGAATCACCTGAAGATATTCGGCTCTACACTCGGCAGCCGAGGCGACTTTCGTCAACTGCTCAAGTTCATCAATTCCGCAGGAATCAGACCCGTCATTGAACGGCTTCTGCCGCTATGGCAAGCCGCAGAAGCTCAGCGGAGCCTGACAGAGGAGCAGCCGTTTGGAAAGATCGTTTTGCAGATTAAGGACTAAATGTTCAACGCTCGCCCGTTTTCACCTTGTACATTAAACTGTAGACGTTATACTCTGCGCGCTAAAGTGCAAAACGGGAATGTGACGACAATCGACTGTGCAGCATGCGCGTGATCGGCGGAAATGTTCGAGGGCGCCGGCTCAAGGTTCCAAAAAGTCGGTCGGTTCGTCCGACCGCAGGGCGGGTCAAGGAGTCGCTATTCAATATTCTACCGCATGACTTGACGGATCTCAGAGTCTTGGACCTATTTGCGGGAACGGGGAATTTGACGATCGAGGCGCTCAGTCGCGGCGCTCGAGACGCGGTTTTGATCGAGGCATCGACGCAATCGGGTGAGGTCATTCGCGAGAACCTGCGCCGACTCGGCCTTACCGATCGGGCAAAGGTGTGGATCACGCCGGTTTCCCGGGGATTACGCTCGCTCGCCCGTCGAGGAGAGGAGTTTGATTTGGTCTTTCTTGATCCACCTTATGAACAACAACTCGTTGAAACTACCCTGCAGGCCATTGCTGCAGGAGGGTGTTTACGGCAGTCCGGAATACTGGTGGCCGAACATAGTCGGCGCGAACCGGTCAAGAGACATTATGGCAAGCTTACTTTGGATGATCAGCGACGCTACGGAAGCACCGTTCTTTCTTTCTTCCGCAAAGGAATCTAAAAGTGCTTTAATGAAGGATCTCGCCCATGGCTACCAATAAAGTAGCAATCTATCCCGGCTCCTTCGACCCCATTACGAACGGACACGTGGACCTCGTCAAGCGAACTCTTCGCGTATTCGATCAGGTCATTGTCGCCATCGCGACCAATCCTGGCAAAGACAGTTCCCTGTTTACAGTGGAAGAACGTCTCGAGATGATCCGGGAGGTGTTCAGCGCGGCCAAAGGACGATTGCAAGCAGATTCCTTCGAAGGTCTGCTCGTCGATTATGCGGAGCGAAAAGGCGCGACCGTCATCATCCGGGGACTTCGCGCCGTATCGGATTTCGAGTATGAGTTTCAGATGGCCATGATGAATCGCCGTCTCAAACCCAGTCTGGAAACGTTTTTCATGATGACCGGCGAGTCCGAATTTTACATCAGTTCTCGGCTGGTAAAGGAAGTCGTGGGTTTGGGCGGAGACGTCTCAGGTCTCGTCCCCGTCCCTGTTCTGGATAAACTCAACCGCAAGCTCAATTACCGGATATAATCGATGCGAGATCTCGCCAAAAGAACCGGATTGATCAAGCCATCCGTTACATTGGCGATTGCGGCCAAAGCAGGGAAACTCCGTTCTGCAGGAATCGACGTGGTCAACTTCTCGGCAGGAGAGCCTGACTTCGACACTCCCGAGCACATCAAGGCTGCCGCGATTTCAGCTTTGAGCAGGGGGATGACCAAGTACACGGAAGTTAGAGGTATCGAGGAGCTGCGCGCGGCAATTGCGACGAAATACGCGCGTGATTATGGTCTCACCTACCATAAAGATAATGTGTTGGTCAGCTGTGGCGCAAAACACGCCATCTATAACGTATTCCAGGCGGTTATCGACCCGGGCGATGAGATACTCATCCCGGCTCCCTATTGGGTAAGCTATTCCGATATGGCGCTGCTTGCCGGAGGAGCTCCAAAGATATTGCCTGCCGCTGAAGCCGACGGTTTTCGCATCCGACCTGAGCAACTGGGGGCTCAGCTGAGCGCGCGGACTCGGGCATTTGTATTGAACAGCCCGTGCAATCCCACCGGCGCCACTTACAGTCCCGACGAACTCCGGGGATTAGCGCGCGTTCTCGAAGGGCACGACTGTTGGATCATTTCTGACGAGATCTATGACAAGATCGTCTATGACAATTTTCAACCAGGCAATCTCGTGGCCTTGAACCCTGCACTGCGTGACCGCACGGTCATCGTCAACGGCGTGTCCAAGACCTACGCGATGACCGGCTGGCGTATCGGTTATGCCATCGGCCCGACCGATATCATCACTGCCGCCGCGACAATCCAAAGCCAGAGCACCTCTAACCCGACCTCCATTGCCCAAGCCGCGGCGCTTGAAGCGATCCGCGGCAAACAGGACGAGGTCAGCCTTATGGTGCGCGAGTTCCAAAAAAGACGCGACACAATCGTAGACAGGCTCAACGCGATAGAGGGCATCTGCTGCTTGAAACCACAAGGCGCCTTCTATGTGTTTCCAAATGTCGCAGCGCTCTTTGGCCGGGCAGCGAATGGAAAAAAGCTGCAATCCCCCTGCGATGTGGCTGATTATCTTCTTGAAAGTGCTCGAGTCGCCGTCGTGCCGGGCGAGGATTTCGGCTCCCGAGATCATATCCGCTTTTCCTATGCCACCTCACTCGAAGAGATTGAGAAAGGCTGCAAGAGAATTGACGAAGCGATCCGCAAGCTTCGCTGACATGGCGCGGCGAATCTCGGCCGCCACGGTAATTTCAAATCTAAGATTCTTCAGGGCGGGGACGCCGCAACCAAAGTTGGGGATATCTCCCACAGAATCCATGTGCGAAAGATACGACGCAGGGGATGGGAAAGAGCTTATCGCGGCTGCTGCGGATCAAACGCCGATAAATCCCCCAAATAGCCCCCTTTACAAAAAGGGGGCGGGCCGCAGGACCGGGGGATTTCCTTCCATTCGCTATTTTCACCAAGGGGCGAAGGATCTTAAGATCTCTCATGGAGTCTATTGCGCGCCTTATCGAATCATTCGGGGATGACACCTGTTGTCATTCCCACCGACATCTTTTTCAGGTATCACTCGGCGTGCTTGGCGCCTTGGCGGGGGAATAATCCTCCACGCCTGGTTACCGGCCAGATGCCGAAGGCTCAGGGCCTTGGCCGCCGGCCGGTTTTCTTGTAGTGGAAGTAATCTCGCAAAATCCGCGGATGGTCGAAAACCACCTGTCGGGGTAGCTGCTGTTCGGTAAAGATTTGGGCATTCTTCGCGTCGTCTCCGCCGCGTGGAAGCCCCTGTGCGGTTGCGATAAACACGGTCGAAACCGTGTGATGGCGAGGATCCCGCGCCGGATCGGAATAGGTGTAGAACTGTTCGACAAGCGAGACGTCCAGCGACGTCTCTTCTTTGGCCTCTCGGATCGCCGCCGTCTCGACGGTCTCCCCGTAGTCCACGAAACCTCCTGGCAATGCCCAACCATGCGGTGGATTTTGCCGTTCGATCAAGACGATTCCGCCCGCTGAAACCTCGATGATGATGTCCACGGTGACCAGGGGGCTTCGATTTTGTGACATCGGTATCCCTCAGCTTGACTCGATGGCGGTCGCGCGGTAAATAAGGTGACTTAGACTTTGTCGCGGGGTGGAGCAGTCTGGTAGCTCGCAAGGCTCATAACCTTGAGGTCCCGGGTTCAAATCCCGGCCCCGCAACCATATCTT
>CAYPHJ010000058.1:0-28185 GCA_964410485.1 uncultured Syntrophobacteraceae bacterium | reverse complement strand
TCAGCATGAACGGAAAAAATTCCAATGATATCAATATATCTCCGTTCGCCCTGAGCATCGTCGAAGGGCTCCTAATGGGTTTTTTCAGCAAACTGCTAGTACGAAGGAAGCAGTTTCATAATTCGCCGCAAAAATATTAGCTGAAATCGCCGAAGCAGCTTGGCCATGTAAAACCAGGAAAACCCGTTGACATGAAACGCGGCTTGGTATGGGAAAACCTTCATGGAGCGCAACGGTTTTCCCGAAGAGGTCTATTTCACCTGGTCCTACAGCCCCATCGTAGGGGAAACGGGGGAGGTCAGTGGGTTGTTTTGCGCTTGCACGGAGGAAACCTCTCGCGTCCTCGGTCGAATTGCGATTTCCGCATCCGCCAGCTGAACCCCACAGCGGTTTCGGTGTTTGGTGACAGCCCCGATCTGATCGGACGGAATTTTTGATGAGGTCATGCACATCCTCTGGCCAAGAGACTACGCCGATGAAATCGTTCGAAGATTTCGCCACACACTCGAAACTGGCGAGCCTTATGCTGTTCCCGAGCGCATGGAACAGCGACTGGACACCGGCGCGGTGGAGTACTATGAGTGGCAGATCCACCGCATTCCACTGCCCGAGGGGCTATGGCGAGCGAAGGAGTAACTTATGCCAAAACCGCAGTTAAAAGAAACGGCTTCGACAAATTCTCCGACCCGTGCTCTGGCAGAGTACAGCGCCGGGCTGTCGTACCAGAATATCCCTCAAGAGGTGGTAGCTCACATCAAGTTTTGCCTTGTTGACTCTCTCGGGTGCGCCCTTTTTGGTTCTACGCTCCCCTGGGGCAAGATCATCAGCTCGTTTACCCAAGAACTCGGGAAGGGAAAGGGAGCTTTTATCTGGGGGTATGGCACGGAGGTTCCGAGCACCAGCGCGCCGCTGGCCAACGGGACCTTCATTCACAGCTTCGAGATGGACGACCTCCACCGCGTCGGCGTCATTCACCCCGGGGCGGAAGCGATACCGGCCGCCGATGCGCTGGTCCGTTATGCCGGCAATGTTAACGGCAAGCAGTTTCTCACCGCGGTCGTGGCGGGGTACGAAATCGGCTGTCGCGTGGCGATGACGGGTGGAGCCTCCCAGCTGCGCCGTGGGTTTCATCCTACTGCCACGTCGGGGACGTTCGCGGCGGGAGCCGCCGCGGCCAAGATGCTCCGGCTGAATTCGGCCAAGACAGTCCATGCGCTGGGCATTGCCGGCACTCAGGCCGCCGGTCTCATGGCCGCTCAGCATGCCTCCATGGTAAAGCGGATGCATCCGGGCCGTTCCGCTCAGGCAGGCGTCTATGGCGCTCTCCTTGCCGCCAAAGGTTTTACCGGCATCGAAGATATATTGGAAGCGCCCTATGGAGGGTTCTGCTCGACCCTGGTCGACAACCCGAATCTCTCCCAACTGACTCAGGAGTTGGGAGAACGATATGAAACGCTCAATGTCGGCTTTAAGCCTTACCCCTGCTGCGGGAGCAATCATACGTCGATCGATGCCCTCAAAAAAATTCTCCGCGAGCACCCGGAGGTGCGCGCCGCGAACGTTGAAAAGATCCGGATCGGAACTACCCGCGCCACCAGGCTCCACGTCGGCTGGCCTTACGAGCCCAAAACCATGACAACGGCGCAGATGAACCTGCCATTCTGCGTCGCTGTTCTGCTGCATGATCGCCACTTCTTCGTCGATCAGGTCACGGAAAAGTCGATTCGGCGGCCCGACGTCCTGGAAACCAGCAAGAAGATCGAAGTTGTCGAAGATGCCGAGTTTGAAGCTATGGGCGACGAGGGACGGCACGGCGTGAACCTGGAGGTCCGACTCCGTGATGGGAGAAGTTACAGCGCGAAAGTTCTCCACGCGAAGGGAAGTGATAAGCATCCGATGACGCGGGAAGAAGTGCTGCAAAAATTCCGCCTGCTGGGTTCTCATGTCCTCTCTCTGTCCAGGCTCCACAAGTTGGAGGACACCCTTCTCAGTCTCGAAAAACTCGACGACGCAAGGAAGATTGGCAAGCTGCTCTCGCCTTGAATCTCACCGAATGCCGGCAGATAGCATATCGCATATAGCGTATTGTCCATACGCTATAAAGCGAAGCGAGCTATAAGCCACAAACCAGCGTCTGTTTAACCACGTAACCCTGGCGCGGCAGAGCCGCAACCAAGGAAGAAGCAGATTTTTTCACCACGAAGTGTTTCATGATCTTACGCTCGCCCGCAGAGAATGAAAATGAGCCCTCAGGCACAGAACGGCGGCGGCAGGATGGAACAAGCGCTGATCAAATCCCCCAATAGCTCCCTTTGCAAAGGGGGCGGGCCGCAGGACCGGGGGATTTTCTTTTCGAGCAGGTGACTGAGTTTTGCATAAGTTCAATTTTTCTAAGGAGGACGCGAAGAGCACGAAGGAAGAAAGTATTTTTCGAAACTCTTTATCCGAACTTCGTGGCCTTCGTGTGCTCGTGGTGGAGTCGTAGGGAAAACCCGCCCGGACGCGGGAAAAAGGTTCGATGAGACGTTGACTTAAGCCGTCAGTTGTTATCGGATAGCGTCCAGCTTAAAAGCCAATCCGTATCGTCTGCGCGGTTTCAGCCCAGGAACGTAAAAGGGTTGATCGCTAAAAGCGAGGAGGAAACCATGAAAAGGATTGTCTCGTTGAAAACCATCGCATGCCTCAGCGTCATCGTCGGGCTGGTCGGGTTGCCGTCAACGCAGGTAGCGGCGCAGCAGACCAACTTTGCGGGCCAGCGCATCGAAGTCATCGTGCCCTTCGCCCCGGGCGGCGGCAGCGACGTCTACATTCGCGCGCTTGCGCCTCATCTGCAAAGGCACCTGCCCGGCAAACCCACCATCATTGTCCGCAACGTGCCGGGCGGCGGCTCGATCCCGGGCGCCAACCAGTTCCAGGCCCGCGCCAGGGCGGACGGTCTGAACGCCATTGTGGTCTCCGCCTCAACCGTTGCGAATTTTGTATTTCAGAGAGCCAAGGTCCAATACGATCTCGACAAATGGCAGCCGGTCCTGCTCTCGCCGCAGGGCGCGGTTGTCTATGCTGCGAGTGGTCTTGGCGTGGAGAAACCGCAGGATATCACCAAGCTCAGGGGCAGGCAGTTGCTGTTCGGCGGCGAGAGCCCGACTTCGGGCGAGTTACGAATCATTACCTCCCTCGAGCTGCTCGGCCTCGACGTGAAGCACGTCTGGGGCTTGCGCCGCGGCGAGGTGCGCCTTGCTTTCGAGCGCGGCGAATTCACCGTCAACTACGATTCGACCCCGGGCTATATTCAGCAGGCATCCCAGCTCGTCAAGGCGGGCAAGGCCGTTCCCCTCTACAGTTTTGGCGTCGTCGACGAGAAGGGGAACATTGTGCGCGACCCCAACTTTCCGGATTTTCCCAGCTTACCCGAGGCCTACGCGCTCATTCACGACAAGAAGCCTTCGGGGCCGGCGTACGAGGCGTGGAAGGCGCTTTTCCAGATGGGAGTCATGGCGAACAAGGCAATCTTCCTGCCGACCAACACACCAAAGCCGGTTCTCGATACATGGCGAGCGGCGGTGCGGAATATGCTCAACGATCGTGAGTTCCAGAAGCAGGCGGCGTCCGTTGTAGAGGGCTACCCGCAGTTCGTCGGCGAGGCGGCGCGTCCAATTATGCAGGAGGCGACAACTCTTTCGCCGGACGTCTGGAGTTGGCTCAGGAACTATCTCAAGGCCAAGCACGACGTGACGCTGTAACGATAGCGCCCGACAGTTGCGCGTCTCGGGTTTCGATTCGCGACTTCTCCTTCCCCAACCCGAGACGCGAGACTCGAGACCGAGGAACGTCGCTCTGCTAAGCGCACCCGCCTAATCCTATGAGGTCGGTTTGCCACCGCGCTGCGTAAGACATGTCTGACGTATTGCTCCAGGGTCTCGTCACCCTGCTCGACCCAGAGCACGTTCTTTTCCTTTTCCTGGGAACCATGGTCGGCTTGATTGTCGGCATTCTCCCCGGTCTCGGCGGAATCGCGGGCCTGTCGCTGCTGCTGCCTTTTGTTTACGGCATGGATCCTACACTGGCGCTGCCGATGATGGTGGGCTTGATGGCGGTCACGACCACGTCGGACACTTTTCCGGCGGTGCTAATGGGTATACCTGGCACCTCCGGCTCGCAAGCAACCGTCGTCGACGGATTTCCTTTATCGAAGCGCGGCGAAGCGGCGCGCGCGCTCGGCGCGGCGTTCTCGGCCTCGCTGATCGGCGGCGTGATTGGCGCGATCATTCTTACGCTGACGGTTTACATAGCGAGACCATTGATACTCGCCGTCGGCTTCGGCGAACAGCTCATGCTCATTATCCTGGCGCTGACGATGATCGGCATGTTGACCGGAACCAGCACCACCAAAGGCCTCATCGCTTGCGGTCTCGGTTTGCTGCTCGGCAGCGTCGGAGCGGCGCCCGCCACGGGCGAGTACAGGCTAACTTTCGATAGCATTTATTTGATCGACGGCGTTCCTCTGGTGATCGTCGGCCTTGCCATGTTCGCCGTGCCGGAAATCGTGGAAGTGCTGCGCCGCAGGCGCACCATCTCCGCGACCAGGGAGCTCGGCTCGGGCTGGATGCGCGGCTTTTGGGAGACATTGCGCCACAAGTGGATCGTCCTGCGCTGCGCCTCGATCGGCACGCTGATCGGCGCGCTGCCGGGGCTCGGCGGGTCGGTGGTCGACTGGATCGCTTACGGGCATCTGGTCCAGACGACACGCAACCGCACAATGCTCGGCAAGGGTGACATTCGCGGCGTCATCGCGCCGGAATCGGCCAATAATGCAAAAGAAGGCGGCGCGCTGATGCCGACGCTATTTTTCGGCATTCCGGGATCGGGCAGCATGGCGGTGTTTCTCGGCGGTCTGGTGTTGATCGGCGTAGAGCCGGGCATCGGCATGATCGAGCGACACCTTGATCTGACGGTCCTCATCATCTGGTCTCTCGGCCTTGCTAACGTGATCGGCGCCGGAACGTGCCTCCTGCTCGCAAGACCTATCGCGGGGCTCACACTGATCCGTTATACGCTGCTGGCGCCGTTCATGATTGCGATCATCTATTTCGCGGCGTATCAGGCAACGCAGAGCTGGCATGACCTGATCGCGCTGTTCGCGCTCGGCATGCTCGGCATGTACATGAAACGATTTGGCTGGTCGCGGCCCGCGCTGCTGATCGGCTTCGTGCTCTCGAGGCGGCTCGAAGCCTCGGTGTACCAGTCAGTGCAGGTTTACGGCCTGAGTTTCCTCGAGCGGCCCGGAGTGCTGATTCTCATTGGCCTGATCATCGTCTCGATTATTCTCGCCGCGCGCATGAAACCGCAGCGCCAACCCCTCACCCCCGAAGGGCCCCACGCGCCTGAGAATAAGGCGCCGCAGCTGATCTTCCTCGGCCTACTGGCGGCATGCATCGGCTATGTGCTCTACGATGCGGCCGAGCGCACGTTTCTCGCGCGACTCTTCCCGATGATCGTGGCCTCGATCACACTCGCCTTGGTGGGCGTAGTCGCGGTGCTGTCCGCGCGGAAACGGCCGGCGTACGTATTTTTTGACAGCGAACGCGAATGGGGCGCGGAGGAACGGCCCTCGCGCAGCGAATTTCATTATCAGGGCTGGATGCTCGGGCTGCTCTGCTCAGCTGCCGTGTTCGGTTTCGTGTTGGGTATCTTCGTCTACATCACAACTTTCCTGCGGGTCAAGGCGCAGGTGGCGTGGCACTGGTCGGCGGTCGCGTCTTGTGGCGCGATTGTCGTGTTGGCCATGCTGTCACATTTTTTGGTGCTCGATTACCCCAAGGGGATCCTCCAATCTTTCCTTGAGTTGCCCTGGCCGTTCAATTAGCAGAAGCTGGATATGGCAAACCTCCCTCCTCGTCATCCTGAGCCTTCTCTTTCATTCGTCATCCTGAGCGCCAGCGGAGGATCTGCTTTATTTGTTGCCCCTGTCGCGTTCAGGGATTGGTGAGAGCTCATTTTGATCCGCTGTGGGCGACCGTAATATCATGAATCACTTTGTGGTCCGATGCTCTATTCGCTGACTCACAGCTAGCGTCGGCTTCCCGATGCCGAAAGAGTTTGTTAGAAGGAGTTGAAAACGCCGAGCACGTTCAAAGGAGGATAAGCGATGCCCTTACATGTAAAGGCCAATGAAGTGCCGCAGCGCAGAGTGACGCGTGCAGCAGGCGAGGGAGAAGGCGCGATGATTGTGCAGCGTGCGTTCGGGAACGAATGCAGCTTGATGTACGCGGTGAGATTTCCAGGTTATCACACCACGCCGCACGCCCATGAGTCGGAGCAGATCAACTACGTGCTCGAGGGCGAGATCTGGTTCTTTGTCGAGGAACGGGGTTTTCTCTGCAGGAAGGGAGACTTCCACCGTATCCCGGCACAGAAGGTCCACTGGGCATGGAATCGTTCTGAAGCCGATGCGATCGTGGTCGAGGCCCATGCTCCGGGCCTCGTTGCGGGAAAGCAGAAGGAAGGCTCCGTGCCCCTGTTCGATGACGGAGAAACACCACAGGTGAGAGGTCCCGCCGAGAATCAATTTGTCCCGTACGACTGGCAAAGCGTGGAGCGTAAAATTTTCGGCGACCACGCCTGAGAGCATTCAGCGATGTCGTCCGCGGCTTCTAATGTCCGTCCCGCCTTCGATCAGGTCATCGTCCGGATCGCCGACTATATCGAACACTATCAGGTCAAGAGCCGGCTCGCGTGGGAGACTGCTCGGCTCACTCTGATGGACAGTCTGGGTTGCGGCTTCGAGGCGCTCTCGTATCCCGCCTGCACGAAGCTGCTCGGGCCGCTGGTTCCCGGCACGATCGTACCGCACGGGGCGAAGGTTCCCGGGACGCCGTTTCAGCTCGATCCCGTGACGGCGGCATTCAACCTCGGCGCGCTCATCCGCTGGCTTGATTTCAACGACGCATTCTACGGCGAAACCGTGATACACCCCTCGGACAACATCTGTGCGATCCTGATGATGGCCGACCATCTGAGCCGCAAGCAAGTGGCCGAAGGCAGGAAACCGCTCGTGATGCGCGACGTGCTCGAGGCGATCATCAAGGCATACGAGGTCCAGGGCGGTCTTGCCATCGAGAATGCCTTCACTGACGCCGGCCTCGACCACACGCTGACGGTGAAGATCGCCGCCTGCGCCGTGGTCGCGAAAATGCTGGGCTGCTCGCGCGCTGAGATCATCAATGCCGTTTCGAACGCCTGGGTGGATGGTCATGCGCTTGCTACCTTCCGCCGCCGCCCCAATACGGGCTCGCGCAAGTCGTGGGCCGCCGCTGATGCCGCGGCACGCGGCGCCTGGCTCGCCATGCTGGCGGCGAAGGGGGAAATGGGCTGTCCCTCGGCGCTCACCGCCAAGCGCTGGGGCTTCTACGAGGTGTTGTTCAAGGGCAAGCCGTTCCGCTTCCAGCGACCGTTCGGCACGTACATCATGGAGAACGTGCTCTTCAAGATCGCGTACCCTGCTGCTTTCCACGCTCAGAGCGCGGTGGAAGCTGCAATCAAACTCCACCCGCTGGTCAAGGACCGTCTGGATGCCGTTGAGCGCGTGGACGTCCGCTGCCATGATTCCTCAATGGTCATCCTCGACAAAACGGGTCCGCTGGATAATCCGGCGGACCGCGACCACTGCATGCAGTACATGATCGCGGTCGGCATGATCTTCGGCAAGCTTACCGCGGAAGATTATGAGGACCATGTCGCCGCCGACCCGCGCATCGACAGCTTGCGCGGCAAGATGGTGTTGCGCGAGGACAAGCGCTACAGCCGCGACTATCTCGACCCGACCAAACGCGCCAATCCCAACTCCATCAGGGTAGAGTTTCGCGACGGGAGCACTATGCCGCTCTCCGAAGTGCTGTATCCGCTCGGCCACCGCCGCCGGCGCAAGGAAGGTCTACCGCTGCTGATGCAAAAATTTCAAACCAACGTGGCGCGCGTGTTCGCCGCGAAACAGCGCGAGGCGATTCTCGAGGCGTGCCTTGACCAGCGCCGGCTCGAAAGGACGCCGGTCAACGAATTCATTGATCTGATGGCAAGATGACGCAGGCGCGCCCGTCCGGCTTCAAGTCAGCGCCGGTTGTGCCGCTGCGCTACTCTCAAAATGTTCGCGTATCCTCGGGCACTCCCAAGGCGAAGACATTCGCCACCGAACAAATCATGTTGTAGTGACTCACCAGCCCGACGATTTCTACCAATCGCTCCGGGCCAAGATCCGCGAGCGCTCGCGCGAAAAGATCTTCGGACAGTTGACGGTCGCGCAGCAGGCCGAGCGCCACCTCGATCAGCAAGCGCTCGTACCCGCTAAGTGCATCCACCGGCCCGTTGGCGCGTAACGCCTCGATCGCTTCGGCGCGTACACCCGCCTGGCGCCCGCGAGTCTCGTGCCGGCTCCAGGGAAACCGCGCGCCCAAATATCGCGCGACGGCAAGAATCACAAGCTCCTTATCTTTGGTGTCGAGCATCCCGTTATGCCGGAAATAGTTTTCCACGGCCGAAAAATGCTCGGCCATTCCTGGCGCGTACATGAGGACCCTATAAGGCCCGCCGCCCCCGGTACGCCCGCTCATCACTCGATCCCAAATTGCCTGGTTTTCGTTCGTCAGCTGCTCGCGGCTTAACGGCGGTATTCTACTCATCGTGCCTCCTTTTTTTCTTGTTCCAGTCGTTCCAATCGTTCAACCGCTTCGCTCCGTTTCAGCCACAGGCTGATCCGTCCGAAGCCCCGTGGCGGACAAGCCTCTTCCCCGCATTGCAGGAGTTTTCCTTTGCGCCCTTTGCGTCCCTTCGACTGCGGAAGAATATTTCACCACGAAAATCCTAGCGCAGCAGAGCCGCAACCAAGGGAGAAGCAGATTTTTCACCACGAAGTGTTTCATGATCTTACGCTCGCCCACAGAGAATGAAAGATCCAGCTTCAAGACAGTCCGTCATTCCCGCATGCTTTTGGCGGGAATCGAGCCCCTCGATACGCCACCGAAACGTGGCTACTCGGGGAACCGGAAATAAAGAGGCCGCCCGCCCTGAGTAGACCGCAAGGTCGTATCGAAGGGGGGCGTTTGATAGTAGCCCTTTCCACTCCGCGACCTCAGTTTTCAAAGGAGGCAAGAAGAGCACGAAGGAAGAAAGTATTTTCCCAAACTCTTTATCCGAACTTCGTGACCTTCGTGTGCTCTTCCTATGAAAATTGGGTGGAGAGGGAGTGAAGGGACAGCGCCCCCAGAGCGGTCACCCGCGTATGCTCCGCAGGGCCGTACCCCCTCGATACGCAATCTCGGAAGATCGCTACTCGGGGCCACGGCACCCCCTTCCGATTCCCCGAGTAGCGCGAAGCGCGTAGCGAGGGGCAGGGAATGCCGAACCTTCTCGATATTGGCGTTCGGGTAATGGGCTGCCCTATTTTCATCCTCTGCGGGCGAGCGTAAGCCAATGAAACACTCCTTAGAAAATAGGGTTGGAGCGGGGGATTAGAATTAGAGATTCCGACCCATGTCGACTGTATCGGAGTGTCATTCTGAGGAGCGTAGCGACGAAGAATCTGCTTATTCGTCGGTCAGCGGTCCTCGGTCGTCGGTCATTCAAAAGCAGATCCCTCACTTCCGTTCGGGATGACATCCTGCGATGGTGGGACAGATGACAGTCGTGAGACTACTTTCATCGTCTGTGGGCGAGCGTAAGATCATGAAACACTTCGTGGTGTTGATAATATATGCTTGTGGTTTTGAGACCTTACAATCTGTGCCTCAGAAGATTTGCGCGAGCCGCAAAAATTCTTAGACGTAGTACTACGCAGGACACGGAGGATTCGAAAGAATAGTTTTCCATTTTTCTTAACTTCGTGCTCTTCGCGTCCTTCGTGGTGAAAACCATCCTCTATTCCATGATTGCGGCCGCTAAGCGTAAGCGATGATCGAGCGGCCGAGGATTCGGCCGTGTTCCAGGTCATCCACCGCGTCATTGATCTGCTCCAACGCGTAGCGGCGTGTCACCAGCTCCTCCAATTTGAGCTTGCCTTCGCGATACCAGCGGACAAAAAGCGGGAAGTCGCGCTCCGGCCGGCAGTCTCCGCCGCTGGTGCGCCTGAAATTGCGGTTGCCGATGAACAGGCTTGTATCCAACATTGCTTGCGCGCCAGGCGGCGTAATGCCTACAAGCAATGCCGTACCACCCCGATTGCGACCGGAAAATCCCATTCTCGTGGCGCGTAGGATTTGCTCCTGGGTCTGCGGCAAGCCGATAGCGTCGATGGCGTAATCGACGCCGCCTTTTGTGAGCTCACGAATTGTTTGAACCGAATCTGACTCCTTCGCATTAACCGGATGGGTCGCGCCGAAACGGCGCGCAAATGCGAGCTTATCCTCCGTTACATCAACCGCGATGATAGGATGCGCATCGACCACGGCCGCCGCCGCAATGGCGCACAGGCCTATGCCGCCGGCGCCGAACACCGCCACCGACTCGCCGGGTCTGACACGCAACGCGTTGATAATCGCGCCCGCTCCCGTCATGACGGCACAGCCGATGACTGCGGTGACGTCAGTCGGGACGTCTGAGGGCAACGGCACTACCATCCGCTCTTGGGCCACAGCATACTCCGCCCAGGTCGCAGCCGAATGCGATACCTCTCTGCCGCGCCACGAACCGACAAATTGCGGGCGATCGTTCAAAGCGTGAGCAACCAACGGCTGGGTGGTTGTCGAATTATCTCGATCAACCCAGGTCGTGATCACGTGATCGCCTTCCTTTACATGGCGCACGTCGCGGCCGCATGCCGCCACCACTCCCGTCGATTCATGGCCCAAAAGCACCGGCAAACGATGATTGGCCCGCGGCGGCCGCCGCATTGTGTGAATCTGCGAATGACAAACCCCGCTGGCGAAAAGTTTCACCAATACCTGGTCGGGGGCAGGATCCGCAAATTCGATCTGGTCCACGACCAGTGGCTTGTTGGGCTCGACCAGAATTGCCGCCCGGCATTTTGTACTCATGTTACTTTCTCCTGTCCTGCCTAGTCGATTTTTTCGAGTCTCGAGTAGGCTGCTGAAAAACCCTCCGTTCACCCTTCGAGAACCTCAGGGCGAACGGAGAGGAATTTGAAATAAGTAGGGATTTTCCGTTCATGCTGAGCCTGTCGAAGCATTCCGAATCTTTTTTCAGCAACCTGCTAGTCTGAAAGCTCAAAATTTTCTCTGCCCAACGCGAGGCGCGGGACCTGAGACTCGAGACCCCAGCGACCTGGGCGGGCTTTCACAACAAAAACGGTGCTGATTCATCGCGTGCTGAAGAACAGGCCATACCGTTGACAATGGGCGATCCTAATCCAGGCGCTTGGCCCATGACAAGGACCTGGCTGCATCCACCGGAGTTTGCCACGACCACCTTGCCGCCTCGCATGTTTCAATGCTCCCCTTGAATTGAGCGAGCATGCAAATGTCGCCGTAATATGAGAGAAGAGAGCGGAGAGAATCGGAGGAAAAAGCCCTTGGAGACAAATTTAATTGCCAGCGCGCGCATCGATCATCGTAAATTGACCCGTTTTGTAAGCCTTGCTTTTCAGAAGCTTGGAGTGCCGGAGGAAGATGCCGCAATCGCCGCTAATGTGCTGGTAATGGCGGACCTCCGGGGAGTGGACTCGCATGGCGTGCTTCGTTTCAGCCCGCGCGGCTGGTACGTCAAAGCGCTTCGGGATGGCATCATGAATCCCGAGCCGAATATCACCATAGTCAGTGAAACCCCGGCCACAGCGCTCATGGACGGCGACGGCGGTATGGGGATGGTCGTGGGTCATCGCGCGATGAATCTCGCCATCCGCAAGGCTGAAAGTTCCGGCATCGGCATAGTGGGAGTGCGCAACAGCCGCCACTTCGGCATGTCCGCTTACTATTCGATGATGGCCCTTCCACGAAACATGATCGGGATTGCTATGACCAATGCCGGTAAGCAGGTGGTGCCGACTTTCGGGCGGGAGGCCAGGTTCGGAACAAATCCCATCTCGTTGGCGGCGCCCGCTGACGAGGAGCGCCCGTTCGTATTGGATATGGCAACCACCACGGTGGCCGCCGGGAAATTGGAAGTTGCGGCGCGGTGGGGAAAATCGATTCCCCACGGTTGGGCACTGGACGCAAATGGCCAGGTAACCGAGGATCCGAAGGTGGCGCAAAAAGCGCGGCGGCTGTTGCCGCTCGGCGGAACTCCGGAAGGGAGCAGCTACAAAGGTTACGGGCTTGCCATCCTCGTCGAGATTCTCTGTGGGGCGCTTACCGGAACCATTGCGGCGCTAACTCATCCCAGCTACGGAGTTCGGGGCCACTTTTTTGGCGCAATCCGTATTGAATCTTTTCGCCCTGCGGAGGAATTCAAGACGGACATGGACATGCTCCTGCGTGAGCTCAAGTCCACGCCTCCGATCGAAGGAAAAGATCGGGTCTTTGTGGCGGGAGAGATCGAATTCGAAACGGCCGAAGAGAGAATCAAACTGGGAATCCCTCTGCACCGCTCTATCCTGGACGGGCTGCGGCAGCTGAGCGATGAACTCTCCGTGCCCTATGATTTGGAATGAGTCGTGCGCTCGGAGGCCTCAAAGACTACGGTAGTTCAAACAGTAAAAGTTCAGTCTGCTCCGTGGCCTTGATATCCAGGCCGGCTTCATCCTGGATCGCCGCGCCATCGCCCGCGCTCAGCGGTTTTCTGTCGAGCGTCATCTTCCCACGCACGACTGATCGGAACAAAGGAAGATCCACCCGGTCATGAAGATACCATCCACGTCTCGCGGCGCGACATTACAACTTGAAAGCAACCGGTCAATGCAGCGGCTGATCTGCAGAACTTCGGGTTGAGTTGGTTCCAGTCAGCGCCGTCTGCGCGGCGCTAGTCGGTCTGGATCCAAAGCTGCCGCCGCCGGTTGACGGAGCGCGTAATAGCCGGTTGGCGCTGCGCGCTCTGCCTGGGCTGCCCCGGTCTCCTCGTAATATCTGCGCCACCATTTCGCTGATTGCCAGACTGCTTCCGGACAGCTTGAGGCTGCGGAAACTCCGGGCGTGAGGTCAACGCGGTCGATACTGTAGACTGCCTCCACGAAAGCCGAGCTCGGAAGCCCGGTGCCTTGAAGCAGTGGGTTGCCGTGGTCTCCGGCGCCCCAAATGAAACCAAGCCACGGGAGCATGAGGCCAGGCATATCCATAATACTTCGCTGGGCTTCGACCTTGGCGATGTTGTCACGAGTATTTGCGCTCAGCCCCGCAAATTGGATGACCGCGATATTGGGAAATAAAGTTGGATCGTCATAGTCCTGCAGGCGGCATCTCTGTACGCCGTTTTTCTGCGCTATTTCGGAGGCCTCGTGCCTCAAATCGAGCGGCACAGAAAAAAACGCATCGGCGCCATCCAGGATACCGGCCATAGACCAAAAGCTCGGCAGAAGATCACTCCGCAGATGAGACTGAGCGACACGAATACGGAAATGAGTAAGGGAACCGCCACCGAGAAGAATAATGCCTTTGTCCGCTTTCACGCGCCGAAGCCACTGCCGATTCCTCTCACCTCTACGTGGGCGCAGTTCGCGCAGGTCCGGGTTGGCGACGGTCTCGGCTGAATGGCGCACCGGAATCATGTCGATCCTCCTACTGGAGCCAGCGCTCGTACACGACCGTTCCTTTCGGCTTGCTCCCGTCCTGCGGAATCGGCCAGGCCTTCACGGTCACGTGGACACGCGCGCCGCTTTCATAGAACTCGAGCGTCAAGAAATGATTGTCGCTGCGCTGGAACGCCTGATTGGTTTCGACCGGCCTCTTGGCAACACCAGGAACGGCAAAAACCGGAAACATGTCGGGGGCGCTTGTCCAGGCTCCGCCGGCTAACCAGTCCACCAACGCGAGCGGGGAAGAAATCACCTCTATTAAGTCCGCTCCGGAAACGAGCCTACACCGGGCTATCCGACCAAAGTGACGGTCACCCGTCAGGAAAACGAGCGAGTGGCGTGAAGCGGAAAGAGCTTGCGCCAGCGGCCGGTATTGATCGTAGTTAGGGAGGTGCCAGTCTGTGAAAAACCCGGTCGACCCCGCAGGCTCTGCGAAAACGGGCTGCCCCATGATGAGAACACCAGGACCATTGAGCTGTTCTACCCAACTTGCGAGCTTGTCGAAATTCTCAGTCTTCATAAAGTCGCTCCAATCTGACTTTCGGTGCATGCGCGCGTCAGCTATGAAAAACGAGAGAGCACCGACTGAGAACTCGGCGATGGGGCCTGTGGGCTGAAATATTTCGTAGAATCGCAGCGCCAGATCATACCATTCCTGGCGACCGCCTTGGGTCCAGGTTTTGCGCACATATACGGCCGCATTGGGAGCATTGTTCCAGAACTCGTGATCGTCGGAAGTCAGGTAATTGGCGCCGGAGCGAAGGAGCTCATAGAGCCCGCCAAGCGTTGCCTGTTGCGTCCAGGTTGCACGATAGCTCTCGAAGAACCTGTCCTCCAGTTCAGCCGCGTTGTAACTGCGCAGTAAAAAGTGCCACCAAGGCGCGTCGAGATAGACTTGATCGCCGCAAAGAACTTTCAGGTTGGGTCCTTCCTCGTTGAACACCGCTCGAAAGGCGCGGCCCGCGAGACCCTCCTGATCGTTTTTCTCATAAAAGCATGATGCCACAAGGACCGTAAACGGTTTCTCCCAAATCGCCGGAAGAGTCGTTGGATGAGTTGTCAAAGAAGCGCTGGCAAGGATCTCACCGTTACGCAAAAGCTTGACACGGCAAAATGTACCCGGCTCGAGTCCGGAGATCACCGGTGTCTGGTATCTCAGACTGGCGGCCCCGCTCTGCGACACCCAAGTCTTCCAGTCCGGTGATAAAGGATGGACTCTGGAGTCGATCAGGAGCGACAGTTCCCCCGCTCGGCCGGCATTGACAACGCCGACCCAGAGTCTGGCAGTGGTTGGAGAAACCTCCAGCGGAAACAATAGATACGGCATCCTTCAAATCGCGCCCCGGGCGTCAGCGGGCTCTGCTTTGTTGTTCGATAGTCAGAGCTTACGGCCACCGTACCACAGTGAACAGCAAAATGTGCAGCAATTTTCTTTAATTCGGTCTCGCGAATCGAATCAGATTACGCTTCCACATACTCATGACTCCGCAGTCCAGCGTCTTCGATCCACAGCTATTGAGTTCCGCCTAGGAATGCTAGAAAGATAGGGGGGACCGGAGTTAAGTAGCATACTATTTGGTTTCAAATACATTACTCCATTACTCCACCACTCCAGTGCCCCAGCCCGATCGGAAGGGAGAACTTCGTTGAAGCAAAAATTTTTTGATTGCCATTTTCATATTATCGACAAGAACTTTCCCGTCGTGCCCAATCAAGGATTCATGCCCGACGCGTTTACCAGCGCGGATTATTTAGCGCGCTTGAAGGCTGTCGATCTTTGCGGCGGCGCGGTCGTGTCGGGCTCGTTCCAGGCTTTCGATCAAACCTATTTATTCCATACTTTAAAAGTGCTCGGACCCGCTTTTGTCGGCGTCATTCAGGTGCCGCAGACGATTTCGGATCGGGAATTGCAGGAACTCAACAGCGCAGGGGTGCGAGCGGTCCGTTTCAACGTCAAGCGCGGCGGCTCGGAAGAAATTAATCATCTGGAGAGCATGGCCCGGCGCGTTCATGAGCTGGTCGGCTGGCACACGGAGTTGTATATCGATTCCAGCGAGCTTGCCGGCTTGTTTGACACCCTTGTTTCATTGCCGGCGGTCAGCATCGACCATCTCGGCCTCTCCAAAGCAGGCTTTCCGACACTGCTTAAACTCGCGGAAACGGGTGTGCGCGTAAAGGCCACCGGTTTTGGACGAGTGGACTTCGACGTACGCCCCGCGCTGAGCGACCTCTATGCGGCCAACCCGCGGTCGCTTGTGTTCGGCACCGACCTGCCGTCCACGCGTGCGCCACGGCCATATCAGGATCACGATTATACGCTGGTGCTGGAGACGTTAGGCGAAGAAAAGGCGGCTAATGTCTTCTACAAAAATGCCATTGAATTTTACAGGCCGAGAAACGTTGGCTAGCGCAAGGTGGCGGGAAATTACTCGAGCGGACTTTATAAAACCCCTCTTCGATAAAAAGATTTGCACCGGCCGGGCGCGTAGCGCAGGAGAAAAAGGAGAAGCTCTCCATGGTGACGACCACGGCAGAAAAAGGCCGACAATTCGCCGGATATGCGGATTTACCCGGCGTGCGTCTTAGGTACACCGATAGCGGCGGCAGCGGTGTACCGGTCGTGCTGCTGCACGCCAATACCGGCAATGCAGACAGCTGGCAGTACAACATTCCGGGTTTTGTCGAGGCCGGCTATCGCGTTATTGCTTTCGACCGGCGCGGCTGGGGGCGCAGCACTGCGAATCCTGACACCGGTCCCCAGCCCGGTACTATCGCGGAAGATCTTCATGCCCTGGTGGAACGCCTCGAGCTCGACCGGTTTCATCTCGTCGCCGTGGCGGGCGGCGGCTTCGCAGCCTACGATTATGTACTCTGGCAGCCGGAGCGATTGCGCAGCCTGGTCATCGCCGCCAGCAGCGGCGCCATTACGGACGAAGAAACACGCAAGCTGCGTGAGCAATTCGCGCTGCCTGGATTCCGAGGCTGGCCCGCGGAGCTTCGCGAAGTCAGCACGGGGTACATGGCGACCAACCCGGAGGGTCTGAAACAGTGGCTGGAGATTTACCGCAACTCGCGCCAGCAGGGCGCTCCGGCGCAACCGCAGCGCGCTACGATCACCTATCAGAAGCTTGAAACGATTCGCGTGCCGACGTTGCTGATGCCGGGAGATCAGGATTTGGTGACGCCGCCCTGGGTCATGCGACGGCAGCTCGCCCATATCTCAGGCGCCAAGTTCGTCGTCCTGCCCGAGGCCGCTCACGCCATCAACTGGGAGCAGCCGAAGGCTTTCAACCGAAATATTTTGGAGTTTATCAAGGATTGGAGCTGAAATGGCGCCGCCCTGGTCTTCGGTCCTCCGGTCTTCGTTTTCCGGGCTCCGGTCGCCGGTCTTCTTACTACTCTAGCTGCGACGCGCGCCGCCAAGTAGGCCGCCCAGCACGCCGCGCAGGATCTGCCGGCCAAGCTGGCTGCCCATCGTGCGCGCGGCCTGTTTGGCCATCGCTTCCACCATGCCCTGGCGGCGTCCGGTGCCCCACAGCAAATCTCCTAGCTGCCCGCGCTGTTCGGGTTGGCGCTTCGCCTCTGGTTGGCTCGCGTCTGCCTCTGCCGCTCGCCGGCTCAGGATCTCGTAGGCCGACTCGCGGTTCACCGGGGTATCGTACTTGCTGCTTACCGGACTCCGCGCCCGCACGGCTACCCGTTCCTCCGGTGTAATCGCCCCCATCCGGCAACGGGGCGGAGCGATCAGCGCGCGCTCCACCGGCATCGGCACTCCCTTCTCCTGGAGCATCGAGACCAACGCCTCGCCGACGCCGAGTTGCGAGATGGCCTCGGCAACGTTGAGACCGCGGTTGGCAACGAAGGTTTCCGCTGCAGTACGCACCGCTTTCTGATCGCGCGGCGTGAAGGCGCGGAGAGCGTGCTGAACACGGTTCCCGAGTTGACCGAGGATCTCGTTCGGCACGTCGTCAGGAAATTGCGAGCAGAAGTACACACCCACTCCCTTGGACCGAATAATCCGCACGACCTGTTCGACACGCTGGCGCAGCGCGAGCGGCGCGCCGTCGAACAGTAGGTGTGCCTCGTCAAAAAAGAACACCAGCTTGGGCCTGTCGAGATCGCCGACCTCGGGCAAATTCTCGAACAGCTCCGACAGGAGCCACAAGAGGAAGCTCGAATATAACCGTGGGTGCAGAATCAGTTGGTCGGCGGCCAGGATGTTAATGACGCCGCGGCCGTTGAGGTCTGTGCGCATTAAGTCGCCCAGTTCCAGGGCAGGCTCGCCGAAAAAAAGTTTGCCGCCCTCCCGCTCCAGCGCCAACAAGGTGCGCTGGATGGCAGCCACCGACTGGGTGCTGACTAGACCATATTGTGTGGAGATCTCCTTGCGGTTCTCAGCGACGAACCCGAGTAAAGCACGGAGATCATCCAGGTCGAGGAGCAGCAACCCTTGGCTGTCGGCAAGCTGAAAGGCGACTTCGAGCACTCCCGTCTGTGTGTCGTTGAGATCCAGAATGCGGCCGAGCAGGGTCGGCCCGATCTCAGTAATCGTGGCGCGGACCGGATGCCCCATCTTGCCGTACAAATCCCAGAAGAGAACCGGGCTCGCCTCATTGCCGTAGCCTTCGATGCCGATCTGCGTGACGCGCTGTTTGATCTTCTCGTTCGCGACACCGGGCAAGGCCAGGCCCGCCACATCTCCCTTTACGTCGGCGATAAAAACCGGCACGCCGAGTCGCGAGAAACCCTCCGCCATGACGAGCAAAGAGACCGTCTTGCCGGTTCCAGTGGCACCGGCAACCAGTCCATGGCGGTTTGCGTACTTGGCAAGTAAATAGACAGGCTGTTCACCCTTCCCGATAAGAATCTGATCCACGGTTCGATCTCCCCTTGAAAGTTCCGTCACCGTGACCACGAATTGAACGCCGATCATCCGCTGCCGGCATTCGCTGCCCAGGTGCAACTCTCGTCGCGTTTGATCGGCTCGTGCTCAAGGCATGGCGCGCAGATGATCGCGATCATGTGGCAAATCCAAATGGCCGAGACTTGGCCCGATCGGCACGATCCCGGTCGGGTTGACATTGAGCTGCCCATAGTAGCCCGCTTTAATCTTCTGCAAGTCCACAGTCTCTTTGATGCCAGGCCACTGGTAAAGCTCGCGCAGGTAGTTTGTCAGATTTGGATAGTCTTGAACCCGGCGTAGGTTGCACTTGAAGTGGCTGTAGTAAACCAGGTCGAAGCGCAAGAGCGTCGGAAAGGCGCGCCAGTCGGCTTCCGTGATTCGATCGCCCGCCAAATAGCGCCGCTCTCCGAGCAACTGTTCCATCATATCGAGACAGACAAAAATCTTGCGCGCCGCTTCCTCATAGGCCTCCTGGCTGCGCGCGAAGCCGGCCCGATACACGCCGTTGTTGAAATGGCTGTATACGATGTCGTTGATGCGGTCGATCTCGCCGCGTAACTCCTCCGGATAGAGGTCGTCGCCCACGCCGGTATGCGCGGAAAAGCGCGCATTAAACATGCGGATGATCTCGGATGACTCGTTGTTAACAATCGTGCGCTTTTCGCGATCCCAGAGAGTCGGCACCGTCACTTTGCCGGTATAGCGAGGATCGGCCGCGGCATAGACTTGATGCAGGCGGAAAATGCCGTCCTCTCCCGGCTCGAAATCATCAATAGCTTCCGCATACGACCAGCCTTGCGTTTTCGGCTTGTCGGCGAGCGACAGCGAAACCACGTGGTCGAGTTTCTTCAACTTGCGAAAGATTATCGTTCGATGCGCCCAAGGGCAGGAATGCGCTACGAAAAGATGATAGCGCCCCGGTTCGGCTTTAAAGCCACCGCTGCCCGAGGGACCGGCGGCGCCGTCCGCAGTGATCCAGCTGCGAAACTGGGAGTCCGCCCGAACGAAATGTCCCCGTGCATCGGCCGGAATCCGGTCATCGTCCTGCCATTTGCCGTCAATCATGTGGCCCATCGCCTGCCTCCTTTCACGCCCGGAACTGTCTCTTATCTAACAGAACGCGCGCCTTTGAGCCACCGGAAGGGCCGGAGGAAAAGGATGAGAGCGCGCTTGTCACGCTCCTTGGATTTTCCAGGCGCGGCCCTGTGTGGCCCCTCGGGCAGGCAACAGGCCTGTGCCTTGGAGCGGTCTGCAAGCTGAATTTATGGAGCAAACGCCTGGGGAAATGCGAGCGGCGAGCCAAGCACCGCCACACGGCATTGAAGCTGTTCGTCTCTATGCCTTGGCTCCTCCAGGCTTACCCCTTGATGACACACTGTGGTAGGTTTTCCTCTGACCGTGAATAATCCAGGATAGGTCTGCCCTACGTGGTGGTACCTTAACGGACTTTTTGGGGGCTTTATCGAGCGCGACAGGATGAACATCAATGAGGAGTACACCCGGCCGACAGGTATGGATCTTCCCGTGCAAATCTAGCACAATAGCTAACTTCAGGCACTCCATGCTCCTGACCAGAAAGTCACACGATGAAGCAAGCCTTCAACAACCATCCGGCCGCGCCATTCGCCTTCGACAATACCTATGCGCGCGAACTCGAGGGTTTCTACGTCAGTTGGAATGCGGCGCAAGTGGCGCAGCCCGGTTTGGTTAAGCTCAACCGTGAGTTGGCTGACGAACTCGGACTCGATGCCGACGCGCTCGCGTCCGAAAAAGGCGCGAGAATCTTTGCGGGTAATGAGACACCCGAGGGAGCGATGCCGCTGGCCCAAGCGTACGCCGGCCATCAATTCGGGGGTTTCGTGCCCCAACTCGGCGACGGGCGGGCGCTGCTCCTCGGCGAGCTGATCGACCGTAACGGACAGCGGCGTGATATTCAGCTCAAAGGCTCGGGTCCCACTCCTTTCTCACGCGCCGGCGACGGCCGGGCAGCACTGGGGCCGGTGTTGCGTGAATACCTGATCGGTGAAGCGATCCACGCGCTTGGCATTCCGACGACACGAGCCCTTGCCGCCGTTGTGACCGGCGAGCCGGTGTATCGCGAGCGCGCGCTGCCTGGCGCTGTTTTGACGCGTGTTGCGGCCAGCCACATCCGGGTCGGAACCTTCCAATTTTTTGCCGCGCACCGTGGAGAAGCTACAGTGCGTCGTCTGGCCGATTACACCATCGATCGCCACTATCCGGAACTCAAAGACCATGCAAATCCACACCTGGCGTTGCTCGAGCGGGTGTGCGACAGACAAGCGGCGCTCGTCGCCAGCTGGATGCATGTGGGCTTCATCCATGGTGTGATGAACACGGACAACATGGCGATCTCCGGCGAGACGATCGATTACGGCCCGTGCGCCTTCATGGACCATTATGATCCGGCAACAGTTTTCAGCTCGATCGACACTCAGGGCCGCTATGCTTACGCCAACCAGCCCCGGATCGCCCATTGGAACCTTGCGCGGTTTGCCGAGACGCTTCTAACCCTGATCGACGCCGACCCTAACCGCGCCATCGCGCGCGCCACTGAGGTGGTCAATGCCTTTCCCGGACAATACGAGCGCCACTGGCTAAAAGGTATGCGCGCCAAACTCGGTTTAGTCAGCGAGGACGAGGCCGATATCAACCTGGCGGCAGGGTTTCTCGCCGCGATGGATGGAAACGATGTCGACTACACGTTAGCCTTCCGCTACCTCGCCGATGCGGTTCTGGGTCAGGAGGAACCCGTTCGCGCGTTGTTCGCCGATCCGGCTGCTTACGATCTCTGGAGTGGACACTGGCATGCGCGGCTTTCCCGCGAGGCGGTCTCACCTGACGAGCGTGCACAGGCGATGCGGCGCGTGAATCCAGCCTTCATTCCACGCAATTATCGAGTTGAAGAAGCCTTGAGCGCTGCAGTCGATCGCGGCGATTATGCGCCTTTCGAGACGCTGCTGAAGATTCTCTCGCGCCCTTTCGACGATCAGCCGGAGTTCGTTGCTTTTGCCGAACCTCCTCCAGAGGGGCGCGGTTGCTACCAAACTTTCTGCGGCACGTGAGCGGCGACCCTGGAAACCCGCACGCGTTCCTGCTGCGCCTTATGGACTTGCCGGAACGCTTTCCGATCGATTTTACCCGAGGGTTTGCTCATGGTTTCCCCAATCTAGCCGAGCGTTTCGCTGGGACGTTTTTCATTGATCTCATCTGAAAAAATCATGCCCCGTGATGCCCGTGGCGTCGGCCATTCGGTCGTTGAAGTTGTAAAGACAAATCACGTACACGATATCCAAAATGTCGCGGTCGTCGAAGCCTTGCGCGCGCAACATTTCCAGGTCCGCTTCGTTCACCGTCGAAGGCGCCACCGTCAGCTTCACGGCGTAATCGAGCATCGCCCGCTCGGCGGTTGGCAGACTCAGCTGCGTATAATCCCGTTTGATGCCTTCGACCAGAGGTTCATCGTTCGATTCGACACGGAGAGCCTCTCCGTGGGCAGTCATTCAGTAACTGCAATGATTGGTCGCCGACACCACGGTAGCGATCATCTCACGCTGGCGCCGGGTAATGCGCGATTCGCCGCTCATGATGGCGACGTCCAGCTCACGCCAAGCGGCGAGGGTATGGGGATTGAGACTTTGCACCTGCCGGATCATGGAAACCTTGCCGCGCGCTGCCGACGGCCCGGAGCCCGACTCGTAAATTTCTTTGAGCTTGCCGGTCGCCGCGGCCGGCGGCACGGTTTTGATATAGGGCATAGCTACTCCTTGTGAGCGGCCGCGGTACGGCGCGCTTGCCTGTGGGTCAAGGTATACCTGGTCGCTTCGACGATCTCGTAGCGGCACGCTGCGCGATCAGGATTGGCGCGCATCATGTCCACGATTCTCTGTGCCTCGGCCTGCGAATAGAACAGGCCAACTGTGCTGATTTCGCCATCAGGACCGATCTCGTTCACGTAGAGTTTTTCCATAGTGAGCTTTGCAACCTTTAGGACGTTTTCGTGTTTGCTGGACAACCGCTCTGTCCGCTCGCTCTATTCTATAAAAAGCGTCAATAGGTTTTCGGCGTCTTATAGCCGACCTTCTTGCGCTCTTTCATGAGCTGCCGATAAACGTCGGGATGCGATTTGACGTTGTAGGGGCACACGTCAACGCACAGGTGGCAGTACTCATCACGCAGGCGCGAGTACGGGTAACACTTTTCCAGATCGATGAGCCAGCGTTTGATGCCGCGGGTAACCACGTAATCGTGAGGGATCGCGTCGCCCGGGCAGTTAAGCTGGCAAACGTTGCAGTTCATGCAGAAATCCTGCACACCGAATTCGCGCGGTTGGTCCTCGACAAGCGGCAAATCCGTGGTTACGAATCCGGGACGAAAACTCGCGCCGTAGGTCTCGTTGATCAAACTGCCGTGGCGGCCCAGCTCACCGAAGCCGACCTGATAAAAGATCGGAATTGCTTGGACCTCGCTGGCGCCGTTGTGGTGAGCAATCGCGGGATAACCCATTTCGCGCACGTAGGCCGCCAGCGTCGTGGCGATCTCGGCGCACTTGGCATAGGTTCGCATCGCTTCTTCTTCAACCGCGTCGGGACCCTGCAGGACCCTGTCATAATCTTCCGCAACGCAGCAGGCGATCACGAATTCGTGCGACACTTCCGAACCGAGGTCGATCATCTGCGGCTGCAAGCGGCAGATGCCGACCAGATTCGCGCCCAATTCTCTCGCCTTCGCTTTCACCTGAGCGGTCATCGCCGCCGGATGGTCAACCTCCAACCGCTGCGAATTCACCGGGCCGTCTCGGTACGGCGCGATTTTCACCCAGCTGGCGCGATAGGCCTGAATCGTCGGCTTCACCGCCGCGAAGTGGCGCGACTCCGTCGCGCCGGTGGCGTAGACCATTTCGGCCAACACCGGATCTGCCATGCCCTGTTCTCGTCTCGGTGTAATACCGCGCATAAAACAACGGCCTCCGTTGTGGATTTTCCCTATCGCACGTTCCACACATCGCGCGGCATCGCGACACCGCGTTCTTTCGCCAACTTCTCGGCGCGTGCCGCTCCGCTACGGGCCCGCTGAATCTGCCAATCGGCAACTTCGAGCCCGAGCCCATCGACGACGCGCACGCGGAAATTGAAATAGGCGCACACATGAACGATATCGAGAATGTCGCGGTCGTTCCAACCAACGTCGCGTAATTTCCGCACGTCAGCCTCGCGCATGTTGCTTGGCGTCAACGTGAGTTTCTCGGCGAATTCCAACATGGCGTATTCCGCTTCGCTCAGCTCCATCCGGCGCCAGTCGTCTTTGACCTGTTCCACCGCCAGGTCATCGCCGCCTTCTTGACGCAGAAACTCTGCGTGGGCGACGGTTCAGAAACGGCAGTGGAGCGTCGCCGATGTCACCGTGGCGATCATCTCCCGCTGCGCCGTGGTCAGGCGCGACTCGCCGCGCATGATTTCCCACATGAGCTCGGCGGTGTGCCACATGGCCTTGGGATTGAGGCTGTGCAACATTGGCGGGCTGACGGGCGGGCCGCCCGGCCCCGCGTCCCGATCACGGTTGATCGCTTCGCCCTGGCGTTGCGCTTTGATCTTGCGATAAACTTCTTTGAGCTCGCCCTCGGCCTCGTGCTCAGGAATGATCTTGATCCAAGGCATAAAACGCCTTCCTCCCGCGGGTATTCCCGTTTACCCGCTAACCGCGGCATGCGGCGGTATCGTATGCGGGTTAGTGCTTCGAAGTGCTCCCCGCCGTCGTCACGGTAATGTGCGCCATCGGTGTTTCCGCCGTGGCACCATGCCAGTGGCGCTCCCCAGCTTTAATGTGCACGATATCGCCGATGGTAATGTCACGTTCTTCGGATTCCGTCGCGACCTTGCCCCTCCCCGCGGTAACGACAAGAATCTGATCGCAATCGTGCACATGCCATCCCGTCGTCGCGCCGACCTGAAAATTGACCACGTTGCAGCGAAAATTCTCCGACTGCCCGTCGCCGATCACCGCCTGCCGCGTCCGGCTCACCGGTCCGCCGTTCCAGCCGGCAATCGGCGTAGCCGTATCCATCGGTTTCTCCGGCAGCTCGCTGATTTTGAGTACGCGCATAAAATGTTCCTCCCCCGACCCGCTACAACTACACCTCACACGTGGAAAGGGTCAAGCGCATCGCGGTTGGTTCGACCCAAACACCTTTTCAACGGCCACGAGTCTCGAGCCCCCTTTTTTTTCCGGCTTCTCCACGGTATTGAAGTAGAAAATCCCATCGATATGATCGTTTCCAATCGGCCGCAATCGACAGATTGTCGGCTAGCACGTTGCTGAAAAAAGATTCGGGATGCTTCGACAGGCTCAGCATGAACGGAAAATCCCTACTCATTTCAAGTTCCTCTCCGTTCGCCCTGAGGTTCTCGAAGGGTGAACGGAGAGTTTTTCAGCAGCTTACTAGTGTCTGGCCACTGTATGACCACGCTTCACGCCGATGTCGTCGGCAGCCTGCTCAGGCCCGCGGAACTACTCGAAGCTCGCAAGCGGTTAGCGGCTGGAGACATCGACGAGCCTCCTTTAAAAGAAATCGAAGATCGTGCAGTCGATGCAGCGATCGCGCTGCAAGAAGCAGCGGGCCTCGAAGTCGTCACCGACGGCGAAATGCGGCGCGAGTCTTTTCAGAGCCAAATGACGGCCGCAGTCTCCGGCTTTGGCGAGTCCAGTATCGACGCTTTTCTCTGGGGCGAGTGGCGCGACGCGCAAGGAGTCCATCGAAAACCGCGGCCGCGTAAACTCGGCGCGACGGGAAAGCTGGTGCGGCAGCGCTATTTATCCGCTGATGAGTTCGTCTACCTGAAGAGCAACACCAGCCACATTCCTAAAATTACATTGCCGAGCCCGGGCCTTTGGGCAAACTTTTGGTCTCGCAAATACTCCAGTGCCGCGTATCCGACGCTCGATAGTTTCCTTGCAGACGTGGTTCAGATCCTGCGCGCGGAGGTTCAAGAGCTGGTGCGCCTTGGGGCCACTTACATCCAGATTGACGCGCCGCACTATGGGCTCTTGTTGGACCCCAGGACACGACGTTTCTACGAAGAGCGGGGATGGAGCCTGGATCAATGGTTGGTTCGAGGCGTCGAGCTCGACAACGCTTTGATCGCTGGTTTTTCTAATGTCACTTTCGCGCTTCATCTCTGACGAGGGAACCAGGGCGGCCGGTGGCTTGCCGAAGGAGGTTACGATTCGATGAGTCGCGCTTTATTTCATCGGCTCAAGGTAACGAGACTCCTGCTCGAGTACGATGACCACCGTTCTGGCACCTTCCACCCGCTCAAGGACATACCGGAAGACAAATTCGTGGTTCTGGGTTTGATCAGTACCAAAACCGCCCAGCTTGAGTCGAGCGACAACCTGCGCCAACGCATAACGACAGCGAGCCGTTATTTTCCACTTGCGCAGCTGGGCATCAGCCCCCAGTGCGGTTTTGCTTCATCCATTCTTGGCAACCCCCTCTCACCTGAAGATCAGCAGCGCAAACTCGATCTCGTCGTCAGGACCGCGCGCGAAGTTTGGGGATAGCGACCAACAATCCCCCCGGTCATCACGGCTGCCATATTCGGTTGCACTCCACCGATCGTCTGTTTGCCTTGACTTCGTCACCTTCTCGCGGCTCTCGGTATAATCAATAAATGTCACGCTCAATTTTTCTTCCCTGACAGCGCCGTGCATTGTTGCCGCTTTTGAGTTCGTATAGATTCGGCGCAACGTATTCGGGAAAAGGAGGATACCAATGGAGAAATTTCTCGGACGTTACTCGGACTATCTCTACGCGCTCATGCGGATCATCGTGGGTTTGTTGTTTTCTTGTAACGGAGCCAGAAAGCTCTTTGGCGTCTTTGGCGGAGTGGGAGGCTCGGGCGAAGCGGCTCCCCTGTTTTCGCAGGCCGGAGTGGCGGGCATAATCGAGTTTTTTGGTGGGCTGCTCGTAGCATTGGGGCTTTTTACAGGCTACGCGGCCTTTATTGCTAGCGGAGAGATGGCCGTTGCCTATTTTCAGAGTCATTTTCCGAGAGATTTCTGGCCTATTTTGAATGTCGGGGAACGAGCGGTTTTCTATTGCTTCGTGTTCCTGTACATAGCGAGCCCCGGGGAACCGTCGTCTGGGGCATCGATCGCTCGTTCCAGCGGCGGCGGCGCAGGTTGTGATATCGATAAAGTCACGCTGCCGTCATTGACATTCGGAGGTGCTTTCGTTTATTCGAGCGGTGGAGGATACCCTCATGATGACAGACCCGAAGTTTATCGCGGTTGATGGCATCAAAACCCGCTATTTCGATAGCGGCAGCGGCGAAGTCCTGCTGCTCGTGCACGGCAGCCACATGGGCACGCCGGATGCGTGCGAAAGCGCTCTTGACTGGGAGTTTAACTTTGACGTTCTCGCCCGCTGGTTTCGTGTGGTGGCTATGGACAAACTCGGGCAGGGTTACACCGGCAATCCAAAGTCCGACACGGACTACACCATGGGTGCAACGGTCAGGCATGCAGCCAGTTTACTGGAGGCGCTCGGGCTTAAAAACGTCCACGTCATCGGCCACTCGCGCGGCGGCTACGTGGTAGCGCGTCTGACTTTGGATCACCCGCACCTGGTGCGTTCCTGCACCATTGTCGACAGCGGCACTCTCGCGCCCGGGCTCTCCAAGACCGAATACATTATGGCCAACGCCCCCAAACCGCGGCTCAGCCGCGAAAGCCAGCGCTGGTGCATCGAGCACTACTCTTTCAAACCGAATCATATCAGCCGAAACTGGCTCGACACCTGTGAAGATATCGCGAAATCGGCGAAGTACCAGGAAACCGTCCGAAAGATGGAAGACGAGGGACTCAAGAGAAGACAATTCCTGCCCCATTTGGCTCTGCACAAGGAAGAGACGCTCAACTGGATCATGCAGGGCAAGCTCAGTGCGCCAACGCTGGTCGTCTGGGGCTACAACGATCCGACGGCGCAGCTCAAGCGCGGCCACGCGCTCTTCGAGATCATCGCCGACGCCAATCCCAAGTCGGCAATGCATATCATCAACGAGGCGGGACACTTCTGCTACCGCGAACAACCGGCGACGTTCAACGGCGTCATCAAAGCTTTCGTCGAGAAGTGCGCGGAACTCTGATGACCCGAAGCAGCAGCGAAGACGATCGCTGAAAGACGGGAAAAACCAACGGCGCTTGCCGCGCCTTTAGAGATTCAACGCCCGCGCCGCATTGACGCCGAGAATCAGTTCGCGCTCGCCACCCGGCAATTGAAGCTCCTTCACTTTGCGCACCGCATCGAAATCGCCCATCGCCATCGGATAGTCCGTGCCTATAACAACGCGGTCCGGCCCGACGACTTGCGTCAGGTAGTTCAGCGCGGCCACGGAATGCACGATGGTATCGAAGTACATCTTCTTCAGATACGTGGATGGTTTCTCGGCAATGACTTTCTTTAACTCGGGCCGCAAGCTGTAGGAGTGGTCGAGCCGCCAGATATTGAAGGCCAGCAGCCCGCCGCCGTGCGAAAGACACAGGCGCAGGTTGGGATACTTCTCGAAGGTCCCTTTCAAGATCATGCGCTCAATCA
>CAYPHJ010000057.1:0-28684 GCA_964410485.1 uncultured Syntrophobacteraceae bacterium | reverse complement strand
AAATCACAGCTTTGATCGTCTGTGCGCCGAAAGGAGTGAGCCGTTATGAAGTTAATCATGGGTACAATAGCTGTTTTGTTATTCCTGGCCAGTCCTGCCGTAGCCGGTCAGTGCCCCACGCTTATCAAACAGTTGAATGCAGCCGTGGGGAAGTTAAAGGCAGATGATGCGAAGGCTAAAGAGGCCAAGCTCCTTATTGCTGAAGCGCAGAAGCTCCATAACGAGAAGATGCACGCCGAGTCGGTAATGAAGGCCGACGAGGCCGCTAAGGTTCTCGGAGTCAAGCTAAAGAAGAAGTCGTGAGCCGGCGCGCTAATTGGTTAGGCTCGACCGAGACGTTACTTCCGCTCAACGAGCTAAGAAAATTCAAAGAGGAGTTAAATCCATCACAAAGGGGGCAAGATGCGACGTACAATACTCTGGAGTCTGTTGTCAATTTTTGTGGCTGTTATCTTCAGTGTCGAGGCGTTCGCTCAGGAAGAGGCTGTTGAGAGCAGAAGAAAGATCATGAAGGCCAACAGCGCCGATACGAAGGCAATCCAAGGCGCCATAAAATCGAAAGATTATGCAACCGTTCAGACCAAGGCAAAAGAAATCATGGAGGGCCTGGATAAAGCCGCCGACCTCTTTCCCAAAGGTAGCGTTGTCGCGAAATCCAGAGCGCACCCGGACATTTGGGAAAAGCCCGATGAGTTCAAAAAACGTTTAACAAACGCACGTAATGCCGCAGAACGCTTGAACAAAGCCGCTGCGGCAAAGAATCACGCCGAAGTAGAGGCTCAGGCCAAAGCCCTGGGCAGCACCCGTGAGGGTGCATGCGGCGAGTGCCACGAGATGTTTCGCGCCGATTTTCGCAAGGCCAAAAAGTAGTAAAGCCTGAACGCCCACGCCTAAAGAAGCCCCGTAAGCGGTCACGTTTGCGGGGCTTTTTGCATCTGTAGTTGTGACGCGTTAAACATATCAGGCCTGCCGAAGCCGAAATCCAGAACAGACAAACACTGGAGTCCCGCTTCTGTGGGAGTAACGAAGCGGCCACCGACTTTGCCAACGAAGTCGCCGGGCATGCATTGGATCGAACCGGCGCCCGCAAGATTGCTTATGTTGACTGACAAACAGGGTGACGCAGCCTCCAGCGAGATTGAACGCTGGGCAAATAATGTTGCAAGTGAGATCGACAAAGAGGTGGGGGTGGATGTCTACTATGACGCCGATTCGAGCACGTACGTGCTGCGATTGGTCAAAGGGGCGCGCGTTTTGATCTTTCGCTTATCCGAGTCTCAAGTTCATACAGAAGGCCGTGAGTCAGAATGCCAGCGCACAGTCCATCGTAAAGTTAAGGACTTATGGAATTTAATCTAGGGCCCCAAACTCACCCTCACGTTGCAACCCAAGAAGAGAAGCGACTTATCGCAATGTCATTCTGAGGAGCGCAGCCACGAAGAATCTGCTTGTTTCTTCGAAACGGAACAAAAAACATAAAAGCAGATCCTTCACTTCCGTTCAGGATGACAGTCCTGCGGTGGGACAGATGACAATCGTGAGGGTACTTTCATCGTGTGGGGCGAGCGTAAGATCATGAAACACTTCGTGGTGAGGCGTCTGTTTTTGCTTTGGTTACGGCTCGCCGCTCTGGATTCTCTCTGGTTAAAATGTTTTTACGCTGGGGTTAGCACCCGGGCCATGTCTTTTGCAAAGTAGGTGAGAATCATATCGGCCCCCGCCCGCTTGATCGAAAGAAGCACCTCGACCATGATCCTTTGTTCGTCGATCCAGCCGTTTTGCCCGGCGGCTTTGATCATGGCATATTCACCGCTCACGTTGTAAGCCGCTACCGGATAGCCGAACTTCTGTTTTACCCGGCAAACAATGTCCAGATAAGCCATAGCCGGTTTAACCATGATGATATCCGCACCTTCTTGGATATCGAGAGCGACTTCGCGAAGCGCTTCTTCGGCATTCCCGGGGTCCATCTGATATGAACGCCTATCGCCAAATTTGGGCGTCGACTCCGCCGCTTCACGGAAGGGACCATAGAACCCCGAAGCGTATTTGGCTGCATATGACATGATCGCGACTCCGTCGAAACCATTCGCATCCAGGGTCTTGCGTATTGCCCCTACCCTGCCATCCATCATATCGGACGGAGCGACAATGTCCGCGCCTGCGCGCGCATGCGACAGCGCTTCACGGCAGAGCAGTTCGACCGTGCTGTCGTTATCGACATCACCGTCCTTGACGAGACCGCAGTGACCGTGGTCGGTGTACTCGCACAAACATACATCGGTAATCACCAGGATTTCCGGAACTCTCTGCTTGATCTCGCGGATTGCGCGCTGAACGATTCCGTCCTCGGCATAAGCCTCCGATCCGGCGGCGTCTTTATGCTCAGGTATTCCAAATAAGATCACCGCGGGAAGCCCAAGTCGAGCGGCTTCCTCGCACTCGCGCGCGACTCGATCGACGGAGAGCTGGGCGACACCCGGCATCGAACTCACGGGCTGCGCGGAATTCTTGCCCGGCCCAACGAACAGCGGATAAATGAGGTTTTTGGGACTCAAGACCGTTTCACGGACCAGATCCCTGAGCTTCTCGCTCCTGCGCAACCTTCTCGGCCGGTATATTGGATATTCCATTCCAGTCCCCTATTGTGATTCGGTAGCTTCCGTCTCGAATTATCTACCCTCGAAAATGATCGGCAATTGCGCGAACCAGACCGGCAATAGTAAATTCGTTGGCCACTACATCTGCCCGGCCGCCTAATTCTTCCACACGTTGTTGCGTTATAGGGCCGATACAAGCGATGGCGATTGTGGTGGGAAGCTCTGCGAGGGTTTTCAACCCCATCATGCTTATGAAATTGTTTACTGTACTCGGACTTGTAAACGTAATCATATCGATGTTTCGTTCCACGATCAGCTGGCGCAAGGCAGAGACTTCCGCGCTTGGCATTGCAGTACGGTAGGTCTCCACAACATTTACCGTTGCTCCCCATTCACGCAACGTTTGGGGCAATACGTCCCTCGCCTTGGCAGCTCGAGGAATTAACACGCGCCTGTCTCGCATAGATTCGCAGTCAAGGACGTCCAATATTCCCTCGGCCATGTACTGGTCCGGTACAATAGCCGGTCGTAGCCCGACTTGTGCCAAGCGTTTAGCGGTCTCAGGACCAATTGCAGCGATGCGTAGGGCAGACAGCGCGGTTACCCACACCCGGAGCGTGTTAAGGCGCTGGAGAAATCCATCGACGCCGTTCACGCTCGTAAAGATGATCCAATCGTAACTTTGGATGTCGCTAATGGCCGCGTCGAGGTCATCATAGCTTTGTGGCGGCTGAATCTCGATCGTGGGAAACCCAATGGCTTCACCGCCGAGCGCTTCGATACGCTGTGCCAGTTCTCGAGCTTGAGAAGCCGCCCGGGTAACGACAATCCGCTTGCCGGAAAGGACTCCTTTGGACTTCTGATCGGTTTTCTTGGACCGCTTATCTACTGCTCGGTTGGCCATGATGCGTAAGTGTCTGCACCCTCACCCGGCGCTCTCCCAGTGGGAGAGGGTTTTAAATTTTCGGTTGCACGCAGCAAAAGAAACGCCAAGCATGCTGGTTATGACAATGACTTTGCGGAGCTTAGTTACCCTCGCCCTCTGGGAGAGGGAAGGGTGAGGGCGAGGATTTTATCCGCGCCTTGCCCTAATAAACGCTCCGCCAACGTCCGGCCCAATTCCACGCCATTGGCCGCCGCGCCGGTGATTTCATCCTGGAAAAGCTCAGTTCCGTCAGGATGCGCAATCACGCCCGTCAAATGCAGGTGCTCTCTCGTGACCGTTGCCCGAGCGCCAACAGGCACGTGACAGCCAGCCCCCAGCCGGTTCAGGAAAGATCTTTCCGCGCCAATCTCTAGAAAGGTCGCACCGTCCTGGAGAAACATAATCTTCTCGCGAACTGGGTCGTCTGTCCGGCATTGGAGCCCCAGGGCTCCCTGTGCTGCGGCGCTCAAGCAAACCTTCTCTGAAAGATACTCCACGATCCGGTCTTGACCACCAATCCGTTTCAGCCCGGCCGCCGCCAGAATAATTGCATCCACCTCACCCTGGTCCAGCTTTCTCAATCGCGTATCAATGTTGCCCCTTATCGGAACTACGGAGAGATCAGGCCGGTGATACAGCACCTGAGCTTTCCGGCGTATACTGCCGGTACCGATTTTGGCTCCGGCCGCCAGCTGCTTGAAGCGCGCAGCTCCCGTGCTCACCAGCGCATCCCGAGGATCTTCTCTTTTGGGCACTGCGCCTATGACCAACCCCGGGGGCAACTCCGGCGGCAGATCCTTCATCGAATGCACCGCCAGATCGATTTCTCGAGCCAGCAAGGCCTCTTCAATTTCTTTGGTGAACACTCCTTTGCCTCGAAGCGCCTGCATCGGGAGGCCGGCAATCCGGTCGCCGGTTGTCTTGATCACCACGATTTCCGTTCTGAGATCCAGACACCGATCATCGAGCCTTTGCCTCACCCAGTTTGCTTGCGCCAAGGCGAGCAAGCTGCCGCGCGTGCCGATGCGAATAGAAGTCACGGCCCTCTGAATCCTCTTTGTTTTCTCGCTTCTTCGGGCTTTAATGTGGATAACACGACTCCGGTCACCCTGAGGCTCTCGAAGGGTGACCTCGGCGAGCCAACCGAGATACTTCCGCCCAATCCTCACGCATCAGCGCTTCCTTCTTTTTCCGACCCCAACCCTTAATCTGCCGCTCACAGCTTAAAGCTTCTTCCCGAGTCGAGAATTGCTCTGAGAACACCAATCTTACCGGAAGTCTGGTCGAGGTATAGCCTTCAATTTCCCCAGTCTTATGTTTTGCTATGCGGTCTTCAAGATTATCGGTATGCCCGGTGTAATAGGAGTTGTCGGCACAACGCAGAATGTAAACCCAAAAACTCATAATTCTATCGCTTCTTGACCGCTTGATTCCGCTAAATTTCGACAAGCACTACTTACCTCTCGGAGCCCTTCGACGCAGCTCAGGGCGAACGGAGTTAGCGGCATTATTCCGGATTTCATCCATCGAAAACCGAAAAACAATTTCTTTGAGGCTCGCCCCATTTCGCTTTCTTACTTGCGGTCCAGGTCGAAAAGCTTTTTCAGTGCCGCAATGTACAGAATGTCTTCTTCATCTTGAGCGCGGGGATTCTTCAGTAACGAAATCGGATTGTGCAGGAGCTTATTAACAATCGCTGCAGTCATATCTTCCAGCGCCTGTCGTTGCTTCTCCGAGAGATCTTTCAAGCTACCCGTAAGGGATTTTTCCAGCTCCTTTTTCCGGATGTCCTCGAACTTTTGTTTGAGTGCGGCAATGGTTGGAACTTGCTCCAAAGAATCGAGCCAGGCAACAAATCGGTAAACTTCTTCCTGAACGATTGCTTCCGCCTTGTCCGCTTCGATAGCGCGTTCCTGAAGATTTTCATCCGCCACCCCTTTGAGGTCATCAATGTTGTAGAGGTATGCGTTATCGATGTCGTTGATTCGTGAATCGAAATTCCTCTTGTCGCCGATATCGATGAAGAACATCGGCGTCTGCTTCCGCTCCTTTAGAACCTTCTCCACCATGGCCGCATCCACAAGAATTTCCGGGGCCGTAGCGCAGCCAATCACCAGATCGGCAAGCTTCAAGTATAGCGGAAACTGCTCGAACAAAATCGGATTGCCGTGAATTGCGGCCGCCAGTTCCACCGCTCGGTCGAAAGTGCGGTTGGTTACCATCAAGCTTTGTACACCGCTACTCTTGAGATGACGGGCCATTAAGTCTCCCATCTTGCCCGCCCCGATCAACATCACAGTTTTATCTTCGAAGCGGTCAAAGATTCTCTTGGCGAGATCGACTGCCACTGAGCTGATCGACACGGCCCGGCTGGCAATCCCGGTTTCTGAGCGCACTCTCTTGGCCACTGAAAAGGAGCGGTGAAACAAGCGATGCAGAATCGCGCCAACCGTTCCCTCTTTTTGCGCCTTGCCATAGTAGCTTTTAAGCTGCCCGAGTATGTGTGGCTCGCCAACCACCATGGAGTCGAGACTCGAGGCAACTCGAAAGAGATGGCGCACCGCGTCGGTGCCGCGATACATGTAAAGATGGGCTTCGAGACCCTCGTGTTTCCGTGCCGGTTTATGTGTAGAAAGGAAGGATTTTATCTGTTCGAATGCCATTGGGCCATGGGAGGAAACGGCAACAATTTCGACCCGATTGCATGTTGAAAGGATCACGCCTTCATGGATCGCCGAAAAAGTACGCAGCTGTTCCAGGGCGTCTCGTACGTAGGAATGCTCAAAGGCAACGCTTTCGCGCAGGTCGATCGGCGCGCTACGGTGGTTAAGTCCAACGACGACGATTTCTTTGTTCATCGCCTATTCAAACCGCCCCCCATGCCGGCTGGGAAAAACGCTGTCTCCCCACAGAAAATAGCCGAGAACCACAGCAAAACCCACCATCGTCAGAAGCGCCGCCTTTCTTCCACGCAATCCCGCCGTGATCCTTCCATGCAGCAGCGCCGCATAGAATAACCATGCAATGCCGGAGGATATCTGGCGTGGATCCCACGACCAGTAGCTGCCCCAATAAACCCCCGCCCACATACTGCCCGTAATGATCCCCAAAGTCATCAAGGGCAGTCCCCACACCAGGAATACATAGTTCATGTGGTCGAGTGTTTCCAGCGACGGGAACCGCATCATCAGCGAAGTCATTCTCTTCTGCTTCAGTCGATATTCCTGAAACAAATACATCAGACTCACGCCAAACGCCAAGGCAAAGGCCGCATTTCCAAGGTAGGCGAGAGTGACATGGAGTGGTAGCCAATATGTCTTGAGCTCCGGCGGCAGCTCTCCGGGAGCGGTACCGAAAGCAAAGCTCGCCAGGGTCATGAGGAAAGCCAAGGGGGCAATAACGCATCCCAATACAGTGGGGCGATATTTGAGCTGCGCCAAAAGATACCCGGCAACCAGCAGCCAACTATAAAACGACAGGGCTTCGCGAAATTGGGCAACCGCCGGATAGCCTATCTGCAGAAAGTGCGTGACCAACGCAGCGGTATGCACCACAAATCCACTCAGGAGAACCAGCGGTGCCAGCTTTGACATGGAATCGCGCTGAAACACCACGTAAAGGATAAATCCCCCCGTAGCGACAAGATACAAAGCCGCAGTGAATTTCAACAAGATTAGATCCATGGACTCGTTCGGGTATTATAGGGAAAAAAGGCATGCCCGCAACTGGCGCTCACCTAAATTGACCGCACCGACGAAAACGGTTATCCTCCGGCCGAAAGACTCAATCGTTCCGAGTCTCAGGTCTGAAGTCTTGAGTTCTCCCCACCACAACGCGAGACCCGAGACCCGAGACTTTGGACAGAGGACATTTCCCGGAAGGCTCATCGTTCGATACCACTGGTCATTGTGAATGATTGGGGCTAGGTACTTGGGTGTACAACGTGGCGCTGCCAGGTTGATTGTTCTGATCAGCCTTGTGCTGCTTGCTGTTGGTTGTCGCGACTCCTCGTCGCCCGATCGACCTCCCGGATATGCTGTTGTGGGCATCGAAAGCCAGCCGCTCCACCTCGATCCGCGCTACTCAACGGATGCCAACTCCACCCGCATAAGTCGTTTGCTCTATGATTCTCTCCTGCGCTCGGACGAACGGTTACAATTGCAACCACAGCTGGCGCAGAGCTGGCGTATGTTGGACGAGAGGACGTATCAGTTCGAGCTTCGCCCCGACGTCAGGTTTCACACCGGCAAGCCTTTGACGGCGGCCGATGTGAAATACACATATGAATCGATTCTGCACGGGGAAAGTCGTTCTCCGAAACGGGCGCTTTTAAAGCCCCTCCAGGCGGTCGAAGTCTTGAGCCCGCACCGTGTGCTTTTTCGACTGTCCGAACCTCACGCGCCGTTTGTGGAACAATTTACATTTGGGATTGTGGAAGGTGGATCCGGCACGCCAACGGATTCCGCGCGGACACGGGTTGTGGGATCCGGACCGTTTATCTTGGAATCGTTGGAACCCGGAACACGCGTGACCTTGAAAGCAAACCCCTCCTACTGGGGCGGCCCCCCCAATGTCGCTGGTCTGGTGTTTAAGATCATCCCGGATGCAATGGTTCGCGTGCTCGAATTCAAGCAAGGGACCATCGATCTGTTACAAAATGATATCGAACCCGACATGCTTCCGTGGCTAAAGCGCAACACCGATGCGCTCATAGAAGCCCAACCGGGGACCACGTTTCAGTACATCGGTATGAATTTGACCCATCCCATCTTGCGCCACCAGAAGGTGCGGCAGGCCCTCGCGCTGGCAATAGATCGAGAGGCGATCATTCGCCATCTTTTAAAAGATCTGGCGCTTCCGGCAAACAGCCTGCTCTCACCCTTCAACTGGGCATACGATGAAACGATCCTGCAGTGGCGCTACGATCCCACAGAGGCCAAAAGATTGCTGGACGAAGCTGGCTATCCTGATCCGGACGGGGACGGACCGGCAGTGCGGTTTCGCCTCTCGTTTAAAACGACAAATATTGACCTGCGAAGAAGAATTGCCGAGGCGTTCAAGGATCAGTTGAAGCAAGTCGGCATTGAGTTGGAAATCCGGTCTTATGAATGGGGCACATTCTACAGTGATGTGAGAAAAGGCAACTTTCATCTGTTCTCGCTCGCCTGGGTCGGCATTCAGGACCCGGATATCTATTATCAAATCTTTCATTCGGCCAGCATGCCCCCGCATGGCAACAATCGTGGCCGTTACAGCAATGCCGAACTTGATCGATTGCTTGAGCATGGGCGAAGCACGCCGGACGTGACCAAGCGCAAACGTCTTTACGCAGAGGCGCAACAAATCGTCGCACGCGATCTTCCGTACATTCCGCTTTGGTGGGTGAAAAACGTCGCCGTGAAAAACCCTTCTCTTACCGGCTTTGTCCTGCGCCCGGACGGTGATTTTTCATCCCTAAAACAAGTCTCTCTTCGGGTTCCTCCTCTGTGAAACGCTACGTCTGCCAGCGCCTGGTGTTGCTTGCGCCCACCTTGCTTGGGGCGCTTACTCTGGTCTTTTTTCTCATTCACTTTGTTCCCGGCGATCCGGTGGAAGTCATGTTGGGCGAGACCGCAACCGCAAGCGATAAGGAAGAGTTGCGGCGGCATCTGGGTCTGGATCAGCCCGTGCTGCTTCAGTACCGCAACTACCTCGCCCGTATCCTGATGGGGGATTTAGGACAGTCACTTTACGAGCAGGAAAGTGTCGCGGACCTGATCCGCACTCGCCTACCCGCCACCCTGGAGTTGACGTTATCAGCGATGGCAGTCGCTGTCCTCATGTCATTGCCACTAGCTCTGCTCGCCGCAGTTCACAGAGGCTCATGGCCGGATCGGGGGTGCCTGTTCATTTCTTTATTTGGAGTGTCCATGCCGAATTTTTGGCTCGGGCCTTTGTTGATGATCGTCTTTGCGATCCATCTCGGATGGTTCCCGGTCTCGGGCCGTGGTGACTTCAGCCACCTGATGCTTCCATCGATCACGTTGGGGTTGGGAATGACCGCTATCCTGACGCGCATTCTTCGCGCCACGCTGCTTCAAGTAATCAATGAGGATTATATCCGCAGCGCCCGTGCGAAGGGCCTGAGCGAAGCAAAAGTATGGCTGAAGCACGCCTTGCGCAACGCTTTACTTTCGGTGATCACCGTTATGAGCCTGCAGTTCGGCGGCCTACTCGCCGGGTCCATCATCACCGAAACCATCTTCAGTTGGCCGGGCATCGGTCGTCTGACCGTTCAGGCAATTCAGACACGTGACTACCCTTTGGTGCAGGGGTGTATCCTGGTGATTGCGGTTTCGTATATCATCGTAAATTTTGTCACGGATATCGTTTACCGTTTTGTCGATCCTCGAATCAGCTATGGCAACTAAAGCATCTCTATATCTCGGCTGCTGTATTCTTGTAGTGCTCGGCGCAGCGGCGATATTCGCGCCTTTTCTGGCACCGACCGACCCTCTCCGCCACAATTTAGAAAGGGATCTGATCCCGTATTCAGCCGAACACCTGCTCGGCACAGATAAATTAGGCCGGGATATCTTAAGCCGCCTCATTTATGGCGCCCGCATCTCACTCCTGGTTGGGCTTACCACAGTCGCTCTTTCACTCTCACTCGGTTTAATGATTGGCTCCCTTGCGGGATATCTCGGAGGTTGGATTGATCAGCTGATCATGCGTTTGGTGGACATCTTATTGGCATTTCCAGGGATCCTCCTTGCCATTGCCTTTACTGCCGTTCTTGGCCCCGGTTTGGACCATGTGATTCTCGCGCTTTCTTTGATCGGTTGGACCGGTTATGCACGGCTGGTTCGCGGCGAAATCCTCACGTTGCGAGAGCGAGAATTTATTCATGCTGCGCGCGCCATGGGGTGTAAGCCGGCCCGTGTCATCCTTTTTCATTTGCTTCCCAACCTTCTACCGCCTGTGCTCGTGCAAGCGACCTTTGGCCTGGCAGGGGCGATTATTGCGGAAGGTAGTTTGAGCTTTCTAGGTTTGGGTGTCGAACCCCCAACACCTTCCTGGGGTTCCATGCTCAACGAGGGACGGCAATTCCTGTTAGTCGCCCCACACCTGACGACCTACCCGGGCATCGCGATCATGCTGACCGTCTTGGCGCTTAACCTCGTGGGCGATGCGTTACAGGACCGACTCCAAGGCGGCGGCCGATAATGAAGGGCATCTCGACTCTCGGCTAACTCTCGGCTATAGGATAATCCTCGCTCCCAACGCGAGACCCGGGATTCGGGACGCGAGGCTGACCTCTCGTCTGTCCTGAAAACAAGACACTCGCACTTTTCTGATACAGGGGACATTCCTGGTTTTGCAACACGTCTTCGTTGCCCCACCGGCTTTTCGTAATGGCACGAGAACTGCCTGTCGCTTCATACGAAAAGGAGGTGAATGCTATGGCAGAAGACTACTGCGCTCACCCCGAATGCGATTGCGAAGTGGAGCCTGGCAAAGCTATTTTCAAGGACGACGAATATTACTGCAGCGAACACTGCGCCAATGGCGAAACTTCCGCCGCGGAGGAATGTGAGTGCGGCCACCCAGACTGCGGCTGACACGGGTAGCCGGACCCGCT
Organism: uncultured Syntrophobacteraceae bacterium; assembly: GCA_964410485.1. Classification (GTDB taxonomy): domain Bacteria; phylum Desulfobacterota; class Binatia; order UBA9968; family UBA9968; genus CAYPHJ01. The sequence goes on along the minus strand of CAYPHJ010000057.1, from coordinate 17,538 downwards.
TTCGGCACCCCACGGGTCTCCAGAGTAATAGTATTTTGTGCCTGGAGAATGGATTCGTTGTTTTCCGCGCAGGCGGCATCCAGCTCTGACAGGCCGGATTCACGCCTGCGCGGATATGATGCTCTTGAGCTCGGGTCTCAAAGGCCTGCGATCTGCGGACATCATCTTTCCGAGGTTTTTCGATGTCGCTCTTGACCGAGCGGGCGCTCTCCATTTAATTCTGGAGCAGTATGGAGGAGATCGTCGCTGCAGCTAGTGAAGGTGGCAAGAGGCTGGAGAATGTCCTCAAAAAACGCTTCCCCATCGGGTACATCAGGCGGCTCTTCCGCAAAAATGGCGTACGCATCAACGGCCGGCGATCAACCCCGGAATCCACCGTTCAGCCGGGCGATCGAATTCACATCTACATACCGTTTGCCGAAATACCTCGTCACCGCGCCAATATCGTCGGACCAGCGCGGGATTTACAAATCCTGTACGAGAACGACCAGATTCTCGTAATCAACAAACCCGCGGGAGTGGCGGTTCACGAAGGCAAAACAGTCCTAAAGCGCCACACCGTTATCGGAATGATCGAAGCTAAATACCGCAATAACGGCACCTCCACGCTCGTGCATCGTCTAGACAAAGATACCTCGGGTGTCCTCGTCGTAGCCAAAACTGCCGAGGCGGCAGAAGAACTTGAACAGGCGTTCGAAGACGGAAAGATCTTTAAGGAGTATCTCTGTTTGTTGGCCGGACGACTTCAGGATGATACCGGACGGATCGACAGACCCTTGCCAGGGAGGGAGGGAAAACCATCACGTGCTGTGACTCGCTTCAAGGTCCAAAAGAGGTTTTCAGACACAACTCTTGTTCGTGTCAAGATTGAAACGGGTCGGAAGCATCAGATTCGTCTGCACTTCTCGAGCTTGGGCCATCCAGTAGTGATGGATCAGCAATACGGAGACTTTAGTTTCAACAGACGCTTTCGCAAGCGCTGGGGGCTACGCCGGCAGTTTCTCCACGCTAGCAGATTGAGCATTCCATTCCAGGGCTGCGAACATAGATGGAGCGCTCCGTTGCCCGAAGATTTGACAAAAACCCTCGATGCATTGGCGCGAGCCACAGCGTAGGGTGGTTTTTGAACCCACCTCTACAGTTTGTACACAAGCATAATACCGTCCCGGATCGGCAAGAGCACGTTCTGGATTCGCGAATCGCTGCGGATTCTCTTGTTTAGCTTATCGATGGCTCTCGTGCCGGCATCCCTCGGGTTGAGCACTCGGCCGCTTCTGAGCATATTGTCCAAAACGATCAAGCCCTTGGGCCGAACCAACTCCATACAGGCGTCGTAGTACTCGCCATACGCTTCCTTGTCCGCATCAACAAAGCAGAGATCGAAGGGGCCTGTAATCAATTTCAGCGAGTCCAAGGCCGGACCTAGCTTGACGTCTATCTTCTGGCCGTGAGGGCTTTCAGCAAAGTAACGTTTGGCGATTTCTATTGTTTCAGAATTGATGTCACAGGTCACAATTCTCCCGTCCCTGGGCAACGCCTCCGCGAACGCCAACGCGCTGTAACCCGTAAATGTGCCGATTTCGAGAATCCGCCGGGCTCCGGTCATGAACACAAGCATTTTTAGAAACGCACCTTCTAACGGACCTACCATCATTTCAGGGTTGCGGGTTTTAGAATACGTCTCGAGCCAGAGCTTTTCATGCACCGCCGACAACGGCTTGCTGTGGTGCTCGGCATATTCTTCAATACCCATCGGTCTAACATCAATCATTGTTTCTCCCCCTGGAATACTTCAACCGATTTAATCCATTCCGGCTCTCGCGTGCGTCCGCCCGCTCGGCCGGAATGACGTTGAATTGTATCAACCAAATTGCGGGACAATATTAGCATCGGACTTACCGGACCGTATTCTTAGCAGTTTCTATGCCCCCGTCAGTCGCATTCCGCCGTCTACCGGCAGAATAGCCGCCGTGATCATGGAGGCTTCGTCGGACGCCAAATACAAAGCTGCGTTGGCGATATCGTCCGGTTCGCCGATTCTTCCAATCGGAACGCGGGTCTTGTAGTGAGCCAATCTCTCTGGCGTCGAAGTATCCACCATGGGTGTTTTCGTCGGGCCGGGGCAGATGCAGTTCACGCGAATTCTCTGTGGCGCGTGATCCATTGCCATCGCTTCGGTGAGCGTAATCATTCCTCCTTTGGAAGCACAGTAAGCGGCTCTTCCTGCTTGCCCCGCTATTCCGGAACGTGCGGCAATATTGATGATGACGCCGCCGCCGGCTTTGATCATGTGCGGAATTACGAGCCGCGAGACTATGAACACACCCTTAAGATTTGTGTCAATTGTACGATCCCAATCCTCTTCAGTGATCTCGACAATGCTGCCGTTGGTCCGGACACCTGCGCTATTGACAACGATATCAATACGGCCAAACTGCTCAGCCGCTTGGTCGACCACCGCTTGCATGTGGCTAGAATTGCTCACATCGCCGGGACGGAAAAACGCGCGCCCTCCCCAAGCTTCGATCATTGCTACGGTCTCCCTGCCCTTATTTTCCGTTTTGGAGGTCCCGGCTACGGCCGCTCCTGCTCGGGCGAAAAGAACCGCAATGGCTTGCCCCAGCCCCGATCCGAATCCGGTGATCAGTGCCACCTTGCTCTTCAGTTTCATGGAAATCGCTCCTTCTTGGTCGCATTCAAGTGTTCAAGGTTCAATGTTCGATATAAGAGGCGGACGCGCTTGCGAAAATCAGGGCAAGAACCTTGACGGCTGAACCTTGAACCTTGAACAATACGCTTGGCGTTGACTGTGTGCGAAGTCATTGGTAATTTTAGAAAACAATTCGATCTAGAATGCAAGTGCATGGCTGAGCTGAACGATCAACGTATTCCCGTGACCATCCTGACCGGTTTCCTCGGTGCTGGCAAAACCACGCTGCTCAATCGGATATTAACGGCAGATCATGGCCGCCGGGTCGCGGTCATTGTCAACGAATTCGGCGAGGTCGGTATCGACCACCACCTGCTCATTTCGTCAGAGCAAGAAATCGTCGAAATGAGCAACGGCTGTATCTGTTGCACCGTGCGCGGCGATCTGGTTCGCAGTCTTTTTCAGTTGCTCGAACAGAAATCGAAGTTCGATACATTGATGATCGAAACGACCGGGCTGGCCGATCCTGCTCCGGTAGTACAGACGTTTTTTATCGACGAACTTATCCGTCACGAGTTTCAGCTAAATGGCGTAGTTACGGTAGTAGATTCCAAACACGTCTGGCAGCAGATTGATTACTCTCCGGAAGCACGCGAGCAAATCGCGTTTGCCGATCTGGTTCTACTCAACAAAATCGATCTCATTAATCCCGAAGATCTACAGGAACTCGAGTACAAGATCCGTAACCTGAACGGCGCTGCTCGCCTGTATCAGACGCGGAACTCGGAAGTAGAGATCGATAAAATACTAGATCTGCGCAGTTTCACGCTCGAGCACAAGGCCCAAAGTCATCAAGACGGCCATGGCCACACGGAGGATATTTCGACGGTTTCGGTTGTATTCCCCGGCCCTCTGGACGGCTTGAAGCTCAGCAATTGGTTTCGTGAACTGCTGACGGAGTCGGGCCCCAAGATCATGCGCATGAAAGGAATTCTCAACTTACGTAACGACCCCGACCAGTTTGTCTTTCAGGGAGTTCATCTCTTGTTTGAAGGCCGGCCCGGACGGGCATGGGCGCACGACGAAGAACGGCTGAACCGGCTAGTTTTTATCGGCCGTCACTTGGACGGCGTCAAGATCACCAACGGTATCAAAGATTGTATCGCCGGCAGCAATGGCGACGACACGGCGGCCGAAGTGGACCCGTTCGGTCGCAAACAGGATGTCTCGTCATTCACGTTGGATCAAATCCGCTATTGGGTTCAGACGATTCTCGAGTTTCCACCCGGCGCGCCCATTGTCATCAAGGAAGTGCCCTGTGTGAAGCCGGGCTGCCCTCCGGTAGAAACGGCGATTCTGGTGCTTCTCAGAAACGAGCCGCCCCGCGTGTTCAAGATCTTGGCGCGGATCAATGAAGTCACCTTCGATCACGTTTACAACCTGATCGAGAACCCTCTCCCCTGTTGCTAGCCGGAAGTCGTGCTCGTTTGTCGTGATCGTGCTCGTGGAGAGAGAAAAAGGGGACCGTCGCTTGAGGGGAGAGTCCCCTTAGGAAAAGGGGACTCTCCCACTCTTGTCCAAAATCTCCCCTGGCCCCTCTTTTCCAAACTTTTCCAAAGAGGGGAAATCGTGATCGTACCGGGCAATTTCCCCCTTTGAAAAGTTTGAAAAGGGGGATTAAGGGGGATTTTCTTAGCGGTCAGCGACTAAAACTCTACGAAGACCTGGATCTAAAAAATCTCAAAAACTTCAAAATATGATCGGTAAATCAATATGCAGCAACGGCACTTGTACCCATTTTGGACAGCAGTGGGACTGTCCCCTTTTTGTTGCCGCACCCTGGGCCATATGCGGCCGCTAAGGCAGAAAGTCATTGACTAGGCGCTTGATTTTTTCCCAATCCCGCTCCGGGTGAAGCCAAATGATACCTGTGTCCTTGCGGAACCATGTAAGTTGCCGCTTGGCGAGCCGACGCGTGTCGCGCTTCATCAACGTGACTGCATCCTGAAGAGTTATCGCCCCGGTCAGAAACAGCCCCGCGTGGCGATACCCCACGCTCTGCAACGGCTTGAGCCCCAGACTGTAGCCCCGCGCAACCAGTTGGTTCACTTCTTCCGGCAATCCGGCTGCGATCATCTGATCACAGCGCCGGTCAATCATAGCATAGAGTTCCGCACGCTCCCGGGCCATGCCGATCTCCAGCGTTTCAAACGGAGACTCACTGAACGCGTGCTCTCTTTGCCACACACTCATAGCCTTTCCCGTAAGCTCGTACACCTCCAGCGCGCGGACGATTCGCTGCCGATCGTTGGGATGGATCCAGGACACGGCGACTGGATCAATCTGCTGCAGCCGCGCATACAAACGAAACAGCCCATGCTTGTCGATCTCACTCGCCAACGTATGTCGGATCGAAGGGTCCTGCCCCGGGCCTCGGAAAAGGCCCCCCGTCAGGGCCCTTATGTACAAGCCGGTGCCACCGCAAACAATCACGGATTTGTCGCGCGCTCGAATCTCTGCGCTGGCGGCAACCGCGCGCTCGCGAAACATCGCAGCGTTGAACTCTTCGTCGGGATTGACCACATCGATTAGGTGATGCGTGACTCGCGCCCGCTCCGCCAGCGTAGGTTTACCGGTTCCGATGTCCATATAACGATAAACCTGCTGGGAGTCGGCACTGACAATTTCACCGCGGCTGTCCGCGGCTAACTCGATGGCCATCTTGGTTTTGCCTGAGGCTGTTGGGCCCACAATAACGATGATTTTGGGCTTCACTCGCTCCGCTCGCTGTTCAAGAGTTCAAGGTTCAAATGTTCAAGGTAAAGACGAACCCCTTGCAAGACTACCTTGAACCTTTGAACTTTTGAACCTTTGAATCGACGCGAAGCGTGAGCCGTCTACACAATCCGCTTGAACATGCGCCCTAGCTCATCCCGGCTGAATTCAATGATGACCGGGCGGCCATGAGGACATTGAGTGGCAAAATCGATGTGGTCCAGTTCGCGCAGCAAGGCCCGCATTTCCTCCAAATCGAGCTTGCGATTGGCCCGTATAACGCTATGGCAGGCAATCGTTGCCAACCGTTCTTCGACGTGTTGGCGTAACTTGTCGGAGCGATCGATTTCCACAAGCTCCGAGATCATCTCGCGAATAATAGAACGATAGTCGCCTTCAGGTAGAACCGCTGGAATAGCCGTGATGGCGTAAGTGTCGGGTCCAAACGGCTCCAGCACAAATCCGGCTCGCTCCAAATCCACCAGTCTTTGCTCCAACAACGATATCTCCCCCGCGGAGAGCTCCACGGCTTGGTGAATCAACAGCGCTTGTTTGTCTACCACCCCGCCCGCCATTTGCCGGCGCAGCTTTTCAAACGCCACTCGCTCGTGCGCCGCGTGCTGGTCGACCAAAACGAGGCCATCCGAAGACACAGCCACGAGATAACAACCCAAAACTTGGCCTAAGATCACAAGCGACGAGAACAAACCTCGGCGCTCACTCGCAGGTTCAGGGGGAGTCGAATGGGTTTCGCTCCGTAGGAAGGCCGCCTGACCCGCGGCCGCATATGGGAGGGAAGGCTCCATAATCCGACCCGGAGGCTGCCCTGAATATTGCCGAGATAGAGGCTCCTTGGCTTTCCGCTTGAGCGTACTACTAATAGCCTCGGCAATGGCCTGGTGAACATCAGATTGCCGGCGGAACCGCACTTCGTATTTGGCCGGGTGGACATTGACGTCCACGTCGGTAAACGGCACGGACAAATGTAGGATCGCCGCTGGATACTGCCCCTTCATAAGCAAAGTCTCGTAGCCTTGCAGGATTGCATGTGTCAGCACCTTGTCGCGGACGTAACGTCTATTCACAAAGGTCAATAGGTAGCGGGTGTTAGGATAAGAATTCGGTGCCACACTCGCGTACCCGCTGACACAGATCTGCCCCTGACGCCAAGAAACCGGGACCAGCGCTTTGGCAATATCACCGCCCAAGACCTGAAACACCCGATCCTGGTCATCGTCAACTGCCGTGTAGTCGGCAACCGTTCGGTTGTCGTGAACCAGACTAAGATGAATGGCGGGTTGCGCCAAAGCCGTCCGATTGACGACATCACAAATATGACTCAATTCTGTCGCCGGCGATTTCAGAAATTTTCTGCGCGCCGGGGTATTGAAAAAGAGCTCCCTCACCTCAACAACGGTTCCAACCGAAGCCGCTGTCGGGCACGGCTCCTGTTTGTGCCCGCCTTCAACGCGCAAAACATGCCCGAATTTGGCCGATAGCGGGCGAGAGATGATCTGCATCTTTGACACTGACGCGATACTGGGGAGAGCTTCACCCCGAAACCCAAGCGTCGGGATACAAAACAGATCCTCCTCGGTGACAATCTTGCTTGTCGAATGTCGATCAACCGAGCGACCCAGGTCATCAGCCTCCATGCCCTCGCCGTTGTCGGCAACTCGGATCAGTGAGACGCCGCTTTTTTCAACCCAAACCGAGATCTCACTCGCCCCGGCATCGACTGAATTCTCGATGAGTTCCTTGACCACCGAGGCGGGGCGCTCGACGACTTCCCCGGCCGCTATCCGGATGGCCATTGCCTGTGAAAGAACGTTAATCTTCATCGGATGTGAAGAGTTGACATTAACGTACCGCAAAAGATTCCGTCAAGGTAAAACTCGCAAGGAAAGGGGCTTGCCATGAGCGACGTGGTTATTGACAAGCTTTATTGAGGCTCGATAATCTCGAACTGAACAGGATCGACGACAACCGCTAGTTCGGACAACGGAGCACGTACGACAGAAGAGGAGGCGTCAAATGCGACAGATTCATACCTTGGCAATTTTTGTCACAGCGGGCCTGATGGCGGCCATCGCGTATTCGGCTCAGGAAGATGCCCCGATCGAAACCAAAGTCAAAACCATGCTTGTCGACCCCCGAACCCAAACCCCGGTCCTGGTCCTCGAGACTGTCGGTGACAAGACGCTCGTTCCAATTTGGATCGATGTTCCGGAAGCAAAGGCCATCGCGTTGGAGCTCAAGCATGTTCCCATGCCCCGTCCGCTAACTCACGATCTCATTCGAAACATTCTCGAGGGATTAGGCGCAACACTACAACGCGTGACGATCACCGACATTAGAGACAACACCTACTTCGCCGTACTGACTATCCGGCTCCAGGGCAAAGAGTTTCGTATTGATTCGCGTCCCAGCGATGCAATTGCGGTCGCCCTGCGCATGAAGGCGCCAACCTATGTATCGACAAAAGTGTTGGCCAACGCCAGGCAAATTCCCGCGCCCGATGAAACCAACGAACAGCTGAGAAAGAAACTGGGAATTCAAGCCCAAAACTTGACGCGAGATATTGCGGCGCTACTCGATATTCAGTTTCAACCTGGAGTGCTGGTCGCCGATGTAGCACAAGGGAGCCACGCAGAGAACGCCGGTATCGAGCGCGGCGACATCATCACCCGTGTAAACGGCCATACGGTTCACACTGTAAGCCAGCTGGAATCGCTTCTGGGAGAGTTTCAAGTGCCCGGACAACTCCGGTTGGAGGTTATAAAAAAGGGCAAGTCCACCACAGTGGTGGCGGACCTGCCCTTTGGATCCTGAGTTGAGGGATCGCCTATCTTTTACCGTTGCCCCCGAACAACTCCGCTCCCCACTTCTTCGCTGTGGCATCCAGCACTTCCTTGCTGGACTCGGCAACGGGTGGAAATTCCTTCATCCATTCATACGGCCTGGTAGCGTCGATAATTGCCCGTGAGTTAAACCCTTTCTTCGTCGGGTGAATGATCGGATCCAGGGGTCCGCTCCAGCAACGGCGTAGGATATCGATATCTTCAGCAGGGTCACAACGCGTGGCCATGGCCCAAATCACATCGTCCGTATTCGACGGGTCAATGTCGTCATCCACCACAACGACGAAGCGCCCGAGGTAAGCGCCGGCATGACATTGCGAGGCAACGACAGCTGCTTGCTTTGCGTGACCGGGATAGCGCTGCTTGATTGAAACAGCCATCATGAGCCGGCTGCCGCCGGAAACCGTCAGCCAGACGCCTTTGACGTCCGGTACACCGGCCTTTTCCATTTCGTCCCAGATCAATGCCGAACGGAGGTAGGAGCGATACCAACCAAGTTCGGCCGGGGGACGTCCCGGAGGAGATCCTAGAATAATGGGGTCGTTGCGGTGGTAAAGCCGCTTGACTTCGACCCAGGGTTCCGCGCGTTCAGCACTGGCGTAGTAGCCCGTCCATTCACCGAACGGACCTTCGACCTTGGGATTATCGAAGTGCACGTCCCCTTCGATTACGATCTCGGCGTTCGCAGGTATCGGCAGCCCGCTGTATTCTCCTTCGATCATTTCAAAGGGCTCTCCGCGTATCCCGCCGATAAATTCGTATTCCGGCACGCCATAAGGAACTTCGATGCTGCCTGCCAAAAATGTCAGCGGATCATGGCCAAATGACATGGCGATCTTAAACGGTTGGCCGCTCGCCGCATACTTCTCCCTCTGGATTCGGCCGTGCTTGCCGGGCGAGATGTAGAATCCCACTCGATTTTTGTCGTGAATCATAACCCGGTAGGTGCCATAGTTGACCCAACCCTCGTCCGGATCGCGCGTAATATCGACGCTGCCCGTCCCAATGTAGCGCCCGCCATCCTTATCGTGCCACAGCGGAGTGGGAAACTTAAACATGTCGATGTCGCCATCCTTGTAAACATTATCGAACAAAGGGCTTTTATTGACGAACTTCGCCGGAACGGGTTTGATTTTTTTGTAGTTCTCTTTCCAGATACGAACGAAGTCCATCTTGGTTTCGCCCGCAGGCAATCCCAGTGTAAGGGCCAATCGTTTGCGCGAGGACAACGAGTTCGACAAGACACGGTATCCCTTGGGATAGCCTTTGATATCATCGAACAAGACGGCGGGACCATCCTCTTTGTGGTGAACCAGCTCTGTGATAGCGCCAATTTCCAGGTTCCAGTCACAGTTTTTGAGGGTTTTTAGCTCGCCCATCTCCTCGGCGACCTGGATCCAGTCTCGCAGATCCTGATATTCCATTGTTTTTCCTCCTGATTTTTAGGGACCGGTGGGGATCTTTTTGAGTTACGTTGACCAAACCTTAGCGAAAATCCCTAAAACGGTCAAGATGCGAGAGCGCTAACGGCGATCGTTCAGCTTTCAATTGAAAATGCAAACTTCTCATGCTACCGATTGACTGTGTCAGAAAAGCTCAAGAGTGTCCAGGAGCTAAAAAGCATCGTTACTGCGGCCCGGTCCAGCGGAAAAACCGTCGTCTTGACAAACGGTTGCTTTGATCTCCTTCATCGCGGTCATGTTCACACGCTGCGACGCGCAAAGGCATGCGGCGACATCCTGGTCGTAGCCGTTAACAGCGATCAGTCGGTCAGGGAAATCAAAGGACCGACTCGGCCGATTCTTCCGGAAGGTGACAGGATCGAGCTGATTGGTGCCATGGAAATGGTGGACTACGTGACCCTGTTCGATGAGCCGGATCCCTATGAGGTCATAGCCGAGCTCAAACCCGACATTCTGGCCAAAGGCGGCGACTGGACCCCCAACAAGATCATCGGTTCAGATATCGTGGAACAAAATGGCGGCAAGATGGTGATCATTCCCTATCTCGAAGGATTCTCCACCACCGAGATCATCGCAAGCATACGGAGGTAAAAAACATGGCAAGAGTGTGCAGGATTTGCGGCAAAGGTCGATCGGTGGGTCACAACGTGAGCCACGCGAACAACAAAACCAAACGCATTTGGCGACCTAATCTGCAGCGGGTGAGGGGCGTATTTGACGGACACGTGAAGCGCGCCTTGGTGTGCACCGACTGTATTCATTCAGGGCGAGTTCAGAAAGTGGCCTGACTTTCGGTATTTTCTGAGATCTGAGATTTGCTAATCTGAGATGCTGAGCACAGCGAAGCCTACGGACCGGTCACATGAAGCTTAAAATTGTCTTCGGATTTGGCATCCGTCCTGCCACGGGCCCGAACGGCCTTGTAGACGCCCTTGACCTGCGCGATTCTCTGTAACACCCGTTCGAGCTGGTCGGAATTTTTAATCATCACTTCAAACGTATTCAATGCCCGCTCCCCTGCGGTTCTGACCTGAGCCCTGGCGATGTTTGCATCCGCGCTGGTAATCGCGGCACTGATCGCCGCCAGCAGACCGGGACGGTCTACGCAGCTAACTTCGATCTTCACAGGACGCGCCACCTGCCCCTCATCCTCCCAACTGACTTCGATCTTTCGGTGCGGATCACTTTCCAAGACTGTGGGGCAGCCGACTGTATGAACAGTCACCCCACGCCCCCGGGTAATGAAGCCCACAATGCGCTCGCCCGGCAATGGATGACAACAAAGGGCGGTTCTCACCAGGACGTCGTTGATGCCCTTGACGCGAATACCCAGTCCACGCTTCTGGCCGGACGCCAACCGGAACAGGCGCTCCAGTGAGCCTTCAACCTTCTTTTGCCCCACGTCCAGCTTCTCCGGCGGAAGCAGTTTGGCGAGCACCTGGCGCGGGGTCATCCGGCCATACCCGAGAGAAGCGAAAAGAGCCTCCTCGTCCCGGACGGCCAATTCTTTCAACAACGACTCGATCTTCCCCTCGCTTCGAAGCGTTGTGTAACTAAGTCCGTGAGGATGAAGGTCGCTCTCGAGCATCTCCCGGCCCAACGCTACACTGCGCTCGCGCTGCTGGGCTTTGAGCCAATTTCTGATTTTTGACTTCGCGCGCGGAGTCTTGACAAATTTCAACCAGTCGCGGGTCGGCGATTGTTGCGGCGTCGTGAGAATTTCCACGGTGTCCCCGCTTCTGAGAATATACTTGAGCGACACGAGCTGACCGTTGACCCGGGCACCCGAGCAGTGGTGGCCGACTTCCGAATGAATACGATAGGCAAAATCGACGACGTTCGATCCCTTGGGAAAGTTCAGCAGGTCACCCTTGGGAGTAAAGACGTACAGCTCGGTCGAGAAAAGATCTTCTTTGAGGCTATGGAGAAATTCCTGCGGATCCTGCAGATTTTGCTGCCACTCCAATAATTGCCGCAGCCAGGCAAAGCGCTGGATGTCGCTGACATGAAACTCCTCTCCCTCTTTGTAACGCCAGTGGGCCGCAATGCCTTCTTCAGCCACCCGATGCATTTCATGTGTGCGAATTTGAATCTCCACCCGCTCGCCATATGGACCGATCACGCTCGTATGCAGTGACTGGTACATGTTCGATTTTGGCAGCGCAATGTAGTCTTTAAATCGTCCGGGAACCGGTCGCCAATGGGCGTGAATGATACCAAGCGTTTCATAACATTCCCGCTGCGTGTCCACCAGCACGCGAAAGGCGACCAGATCGTAAATTTGATCGTACAGCAGGTTTTGGCTCTCCATCTTCTGATAGATACTGTAAAAATGCTTGGGTCTCCCGGTCACCTCGGCTTCGATACCCTCGGCTTCCAACTTCTTGCTGATGATCGAAATCACCTCATTGATGTACTTCTCACGGTCGCTTTTCTTTTTGGCCACGTTCCGTTTGAGCTGGTAGTAAATCTCCGGGTGTAGATGCTTCAGAGCGAGATCCTCGAGCTCTCCCTTGATCCAGGCGATGCCCAGACGATGAGAGAGCGGCGCATAGATATCGAGCGTCTCCTGCGCCGTGAGAATTTGTTTCTCTATAGGCATATGATCCAAGGTACGCATATTGTGTACCCGATCTGCCAGCTTGATCAGAATGACGCGCACATCTCTGCCCATGGCCAGGAGCATCTTGCGAAAATTCTCCGCCTGCTTTTCTTCCCTGCTGTTAAAGTTAACTCTGCTTAGTTTCGTCACCCCGTCCACAAGGGCGGCAATTTCGCGCCCAAAGCTCTGTTTGACCTCGTCCAGCGTGGTGAGCGTGTCTTCGACCGTGTCGTGCAACAAGCCGGCAGCGATGCTCGGCACATCGAGTTTGAGATCGGCAATAATTCCGGCGACGGCCAACGGGTGAACCAGGTACGGCTCTCCCGAAAGTCTTTTCTGACCCTTGTGAACTCTGGCCGAAAAATCGTACGCGTGACGAATCGCCTCAGCATCGGCCGTTGGGCAGTAGGATTGGACTTTTTCGATAAGATCGTTGATTTTACTTTCTTTGCCCATGGCTACGCACCGCTAACGTGAATGTAACGGCGCGACCCTCCAGTTAGTCAGCCGAGCTACTTTGGCTCGCTCGGCCAGGACGATAGACTTCAAAAGCTCCAGCGCTTCTTTGATTTCCCGGTTAACCACATAGTAATCATACTCGATTAAGTTGCGGATTTCATCTCGAGCGTTGGCTAACCGGCGACGGATGGTCTCCTTCCCGTCGGTGCCTCTGGCCGCCAACCTTCGCTCCAATTCACGCCACGAAGGTGGCAAGAGGAAGACAGAAACCGCGTCGGGGTAGGCTCGTTTGATCTTGCGCGCACCCTGCACATCGATATCCAGGAGAATATCACGACCGGTACGCAGGCTTCGCTCGAGCGGTTCTCGCGGCGTGCCATAAAGAAACCCGTGAACCTTGGCCCATTCGGCAAACGCGCCTCGCGCCCTCATCGAGCCAAATTGGTCGGCCTTGATAAAACAATAGTCCCGTCCGTTGACCTCGCCCTCTCGGCGCCCGCGGGTTGTGTAGGACACCGACAGCTTGATCTCGGGAAACAATGACTGCAACCCTCCGATCAGTGTCGTTTTTCCTGCGCCAGAAGGCGCGGAAACGATGAAAATAATTCCCCGCCGTTTTGCCGGATTGGGAGCGCTCCGCTTCATTCAATGTTTTGGGACTGTTCGCGTATCTTTTCAACGCGCTCCTTGCCTTCGAGCACGAGTTGAACGACCGCCAGTTGGGGCAGCTTCGAGCTGATGGTATTCAGCTCGCGTTGCACTTCCTGAAGCATAAAATCGATCTTTTTGCCGACAGGCTGGCTTTCGCGCACTACCTGGGTGAGCGCGTTCACATGGCTCCGCAGGCGCACAACTTCTTCATTGATATCTCCCTTGAAAAGCGAGCCGCCGGGCTCGGAGCCGTTCCGTTCCAGACGCGGCGCATTGTCCGGTGCATTAACACTAAGCGGCCGCGCGCTGACCGCGGTTGCATGCGCGCTCAGCTTCGTTGCGATCCTCTTGAGGTGCCCCATTTGTGATTCCAGATCGACGCGTAATTGTCGCCCTTCTCGGTTGCGCGACTGTTCGAGTTTTCTCAGCGCTTGCTGCACGGCCGCAAACAACGCGAGCTTTTCCCTGGACGCATCCATCTCCGCCTCGCGAAAGTGAAACAGCTCGGGCAATCTGGCGAACACGGAGATGTCGATGTCACCGTCCAAACGATATTGTTTTTTGGCCTCGCGCATGCACGCGAGGTATTGGCGCAGTAGATCGGAGTCCAATTCGAGCTTGCGCCCTTTCCCCTTTAGCGGCGAACGAGTAACGAATAAATCGATTCTTCCGCGGGTGATCTTCTGCCGAATCGTTTTGCGGATGTCTTCCTCAAATGCAAGATACTCTTTCGGCAGCCGCACTTGCAGATCCAAGTGGCGGTGATTCAAACTGCGCAACTGAACCGATAATTGGACGCCGGCGATCTGCCGCAAAGCTTCGCCGTAACCTGTCATGCTTTTCATGGCTTATCCTGAAGTACCCGCTTGAGTCGTTCTAAGGGCACCGCGACCGTTCCTACCTCATCTCCAACGAGTCCGGCCGCCAAGTTAGCTACCACAGCCGTATCCTCGTAGTCGGCGCCGCATGCCAACGCCAACGCGCAGACCGCAACCACTGTATCCCCCGCGCCGGTCACATCGAAGATGTCACGGGATTGCGTCGGAAAATGCTTTGCGGCCGTGCGCGGCCTGAAAAGACTCATCCCCTCCGGGCCACGAGTAATCAACACGGCTTGCGCCTGCCAGTCTCGCACCAGCCGCTTGCCGGCAGCAACAAGCGAGCTTTCATCGCGAATGGGTATACCGGACGCCTCACTGGCTTCGTCTTTGTTGGGCGTTACCAAAGTGGCGCGGCGGTACCGGCTGTAGTTTTCCCGTTTCGGATCAACCACACAAAGAAGTTTTTTGGTCTCGATCAATCGTGACAGAAGATTCAATAACTCCTCGTGCACAACGCCCTTGCCGTAGTCGGAAATCACAACACCATCGCAGAGAATGGCTTGGTCTCGAACGAAGCGGCGAACCCTCTCCAGGGTCGCGTTGTCTATGGCGCCATGATTCTCTCGGTCGAGGCGCACGATTTGTTGATGCCGCGGCCGAGCGATCACTCGACTCTTTTGGATCGTTTGGTAACCGGGATCTGCGACAATCCCCGCTGTGGACGCCCCTACGCGGCGCAGATCCTGGAGTAATCTTCGGCCGGCCTCATCAGTTCCGATGACGCCGCAGGCCGTCACCTGGCCCCCAAGCGCTCGAATATTGTGGATGACATTGGCGGCTCCACCCAAATGCGAGCTTTCGGACACCACCCGCAGCACGGGCACTGGAGCCTCCGGAGAGATTCTTTCCACGTCTCCCCAGATGAAGCGGTCCAACATCAGGTCGCCTATGACGAGTAGACGGGCTGTGTGAAATCTGCGCAGAATATCGAGAAACCGCTTCATTCAAGTTGTGCCTTGCTCCAGATTCGCCCGCATGGAGCCGTCGCCCGCCGAGAGATACTGGACACGGCGGCCTTGCACCTTGAGCAGCGCTGCAGTATCGAATCAAACGCGGTGGTCCTTGCGTTCCTCCAATACCGCTACCATGCCGACCACAGGTAGATGCCGGCGAGGCTGAATGCCATCGATCGACACAACTCGAATTTTCGCGTATCGACGCCACTATGAATCAACCCGGATTTTTGCCGGCGGCACTCCGGCGCTAACCAGCGGCAATAAGATATTTCAGGATCGATGTGCAAGATCTTCAGCAGGCGGTTGTGAGCGCTCGCGCTCCACCTTTTCCTTCTCCGCTAACTCGATCTCCCAGAGCTTAGCATACTTGAAAAAAACGTACACTGCCCCGCTTGCCGCGAGGTAGAAACCGGCAAAACCCTCCTTGAAGCCGCGTTTGAGAATGTACGATTTCACAAAGTGCAATGGAGGCCGAAACAAAGCATCGATCCAGCGCCAACTCTTGCCTTGCCTGCGCAACTCCTCCGAGGCAATGGTTGTGTAGCGATTGATGCGCGCGATCTGATCGTCGATGTTGCGATACGAGAAGTGATAAAGCGGATTCGCCAGGTGACGGACTTCCCCCTGCACCAGGACCTTCTCGTGCGGATTCAATCCGCCCCAGGTTGCTTTGTCACGGCGGAACAAGCGAAGCGTATAGTCGGGATACCATGAGCCGCACCGCCACCAACGGCCAAGGTAATAAACCAAGCGGGGCACCAGATAACCCGCATATCGTCCATTGTCTTGAGCTATTGCCTGGCGGATCTCGTTGCGCAGCTCGGGCGTAACCTGCTCGTCGGCATCGACCAGTAGAACCCACTCCAGGGTCGCCTGTGAATGCGCAAATGCTTTCTGTTCGCGGTACCCCGGCCAGGGCCGCTGGATGATCCTGTCGGTATATTGACGCGCGATCTCAACCGTTCGATCGGTGCTGAAGGAGTCAACTACGACAATTTCATCACACCAGCTCAGGCTCTCCAGGCACGCGCCGATATTTTGCTCTTCATTGAAGCAAACCACGATTGCGGACAGCGTGCGCCCCAGACTCGACTGTGGTTGTTCGGCGGCCATGATGTCAGAGAATAAGTGCTGGCTGACAGAAAATCAAACTACGCTTCAACTTTGCCGGGCAAACTGTGATATTGTAAGTCATTCACGCTTATAATGACACATGAAATACGTTTTAGATTTCGGCCATCGAACGGGCATGTTGAAGGATTTCAAGTTCGTTTCAGTGAAAGGAAATCTGGTCGGTTGGATCCATAAAGATCTTTACATCGACGCGTTGAAGTCGTTCCTGGATCATCCGGAAGGTTTTTTACACGTGCCGCGTTCTCAGATTTTGCGGGACAATCCAAAGACGAAAGTTGTCAAGCAAGCTTTCGAGAGTCCGGGCGGTGTCAAGCGCGACGTGATCATCAAAAGATTTGCGTATCCATCTCTGTGGCGCCGCGTTGGATTTATCTTTCTCTCTCCGCCGGCTCGTCGAAGTTTCAGAGGGTCGTTGGTGTTGATCGAGCACGGCATCGCCACGGCATTCCCATTGGCGATTCTCGACCCCCGAGGTTTGCAAGGCGACGGCAAGAGTTATTACATCACCGAGGAAGTTGAAGACGGTCAAACTCTGGATGCTTTTTGGGCCGAGACATCCACGCGTCAACGCCAGAAGAGCCTGCGAGACAGATTGCAAATTCTCAACGAAATCGCTTCACTCTTTTATCGCCTACATTCATCCGGCATTTACCACGCCGATCTCAAGGGGGCGAACATACTAATACGCAAACGAAGTGAAAGCGGCTGGCAGTGTGTCCTCGTGGATGTCGATGATGTCCGTAAAAGTAAGCGCTTGCGCTGGCCCAGGAGAATCAAAAATCTGGTTCAGTTGGTGCGTACCTTCGGCCAGCATCTGACGGGCAGGGAAAAGATTTACCTGATCAAACGGTATGCAGATCTTTTCTCCCTCGAAAGAGGCGGTCGAAGAGCATTAATGACCAAAGTTCTGGCCGAAGTGCGCCGTGACTTGTAATTCCAGGATTCACATAGGCCTTTATACTACTATGCCCAAGAATTTTCGCGGCGCACGCACATTTTCTCAGTTATAAGTTGTAAGGTCTTGAACCAACAAGTAAATACCATTACACCGCGAAGTGTTTCATGATCTTACGCTCGCCCGCAGAGAATGAAAATGAGCCCTCAGG
>CAYPHJ010000056.1:0-29337 GCA_964410485.1 uncultured Syntrophobacteraceae bacterium | reverse complement strand
ATACTCCTGCTCGACCCCGTCAGTTCGCCACGCTCCATCGCCACATCGATCGGAGCACCACCCGGGTATCCGGTAATCACATTAAGGTTGAACCCAAACACTTCTTTCATGACCTGCGGCACAATGTAAGTACCGGAGGCGGTTCCCGATGCGCCAACAGGAATCGGTTCTTTGGCAGCACGCACGTCCTGCCAGTTCTTATAGGGTGAGTCGGACCTTACATACAAAACGCTGGCATCTCCTGTGGTGCGTCCCACAAAGGTAAACTTGGGCCAGCTAAACTCGACTCCAGGAGCCCGCGCCATTTCCAGCAGATAGAGGGACCCGGCCACCGTGCCAAACGTCAACCCGTCGGGCCTGGCTACCTGGTAAAGATGGTTGGCGGTCACTACCGAGCCCCCGCCTGGCATGTTCTGCACGATGAAGCGTGGGTTGCCTGCGATGTGTCTCCCCATGTGACGGGCAAGTAATCGGCTCCACAGATCATAGAACCCACCGGGCGGGAACCCGACAATGATCCGTATGGTCTTGCCCTCGTAGAACGACGCTGCGACCGCACTGCCAGTTCGTTGAACATACTCGGTTACCACCAGAGTCAAAAAGATCAGCATCATGAACCACGCTACTCTCTTCATGTGTCTACCTCCTGAGCACGTTCTGAGACCCGACATTATCTTGCGAAATTCCCATTTCCCTATAGTCAAGCAACCCCCCCGGTAACGATTGCTGGTGGTAATACTATTTGCGTGGCTCTAACTCTGTCAACAGTGTGACGGGGAGATCCGCAGGACCTTAACGTCGCGCTGTTGGGGCAGGTTCAAACGTGCCCCGACATGTCGTTCCTGATTGATGTGGAATGATCGACAGTCTTGTCGCAGGACAAGGAAGAAAAAGAAGGCTGTCGCGAGCGGCGTCAGTAGGTATCGAACATGCGCTGAATCTCGTCGGCGTTGTTCGTTTTGGTAAGCGCCAGAGCTAGCAGCAGGCGCGCTTTCCACGGCTGGAGGTTGTCGCCCGCAACAAAGCCGCGCTTGGCCAATCCTGGACTGCGAACCACCCGGCCGCTGGCAACCCGGCTGCATAGACACATGATCATTCCTTGTTCTTTGTAAGCCTTGTCGAATGCGGCATCCTCCGCCGGCGTGGGCCGCCCGGCCCCGGTCCCGGCGCTGACGATGCCTTTGGCGCCGGCTGCCGCTGCAGCCTCGATCATCCTACCGTCGGCGCCAACGTAGGAAATGGCGAGGTCGACGCGTGGAAGTGATTGGAGCCCGCGCACGTCAAATTCGCTACTGACGGTGTGCTTGCGCACGGGGCTGTGGTAGTAGACGATCCTGCCATCGGCATCGGCGAAACCGAGTGGTCCAAGATCACGCGACTGAAACGCTTCGACTCGGTAAGTCGCGTTTTTAGTAACGTCACGGCCGTTGTAGATTGTGTCGTTCATCACCAAAAGACAACCGCGTCCTCGTGACTGCGGATCGGCGGCAACCTTGACCGCGTTCACGACGTTGAGGTAGCCGTCGGCGCTAATGGCCGAGGATGGCCGCATCGAGCCGACGACCACAACCGGCTTGTCGGTCTTCAGCGTCAGATTTAAGAAGTAGGCCGTTTCCTCTATAGTGTTCGTCCCGTGAGTAATGACAATGCCATCGGCTTGACCCTGATCAAATATGGAATGAATGGTGCGAACCAAGTCAAGCCAATCCTTGTCCACCAGTGCATGGCTTGGGAGACGGCGGAAGGGAATTTCTTGGACGCTGGCAATGTCTTTAAGCTCGGGGAGCTGCTGTAAAAGCTCACCATCGTTAAGTCGTTTACCGGCTTCAATGTACCAGGCGAGGTCCAGACGGTCCTTGCCAACCGAATCGATCGTTCCACCGGTGATGATGAGCGCCACACGAGGCAAACTGGCCATGTCGCTGTTTCCTTTCGAAAAAGCTTCGATCTTTTATGTAGAAGTGTACTTATCGTAAGGCAGGCCAGATTTCTATAGCCAGTAGGAGGGTTGACGTTGGGCTTAAGAGTCAGACTGGCTCAAGATTCAGCTTCAACCTACTTCTTCAGTTCCGGCAGGACTTCGCTTGCGAAACGTTCGATCTGTTCCTGGCGTTCGGGCCAACGGGGAATCATAAACTGGAGGCCGATATGGGCAACGCCGACGTCACGGAATTTTTTCAGTGCCTCGCCAACTTGTCTGGTGCTGCCTCTGAGGTAATCCGGCTCTTGCGGCACATCCGTTGCGGTAAGCTCGATAGGTAAACAGCACGCAAACATGAGCGCGTCGGCATTTCTGTTTGCGTCGCGGGCGCATTGTCTGGCGTGTTCAAAACGGCGGGCAAGTTCTTCCGGGGTGATTTTGACGAAATAGGGAAACCAAGCGTCACCGTATTTTCCGGCTCTGCGCCGCGCCAAACGCCCTTCACCGCCCACCCAGATCGGAATCCGTGGTTTCTGTAACGGCTTGGGATTGAATGCTATATCTTTGACGGAGTAGTGATCCCCTGTGAATGTTATTCTCTCATCGTGCCAAAGAAGTTCTAGCAACCGCAGTTGCTCATCAGAGACCGCTCCTCGCTCGGCGAACGCCGCGCCGAGAGCACTAAATTCTTCCTCCATCCAGCCAACACCTACTCCCATGATGACCCTACCGGACGATAAATGATCGAGAGTCGCTGCGATTTTGGCCCAGTAAAGCGGATGGCGGTAGGGGAGAACCATCACGCTCATGCCAAGCCTGATTCTTTCCGTGCAACCGGCAAGAAACGCCAAGCACGTCAACGGCTCAAAAAAGGGTCGGTCAGGTGGAACGATAAATGTCGCGTCTTTGCTGTATGGATAAATCGTGTCGATCTGCCACGGAATGACGATTCGATCTGCCGCCCAAAGGGAATCATACCCCAGTAATTCGGCCTCCTGCGCCGCGTGCATCAATGTTTTGCGGCCCGCGGCACGGCCCGAGATCGGCAGAAACACCCCTAAATCCACCAGCAACTAGATCCCTTCTCCCATGCCTCTCTGCGTTCCCTGAATGGGCGTGCGGTTCCACTCCAGCGCCTCTTCAATTTTCCGTGGCAGTGGTGGTTTACGCGAAGTCATGAAATGGACAAACTCTTCCCTCGACGCAATCTTGATGCGCGGGTTATTCTGCTTTTCATCCCCCAGCGTTGAGACCGCCTCCCGGTAATCGTGGCCTGGGTATACGCGAATGTCATTTCCAAGAGCTTCCAGTTTCCGCAGGCTGTCGTATTGGTGATCGGCATTGCCCCCCGGTAGATCCGTTCTGCCGCAACCCCCTATGAGAAGCGTATCACCGGTAAATATGCGATCGGCGAACAATAGACACATGGCGTCCTGCGTGTGACCGGGCGTGTAGATGACTCTCAGCGAAAGCCGGCCAAGTTTGATTTCATCACCGTCCTCCACCCGGATGTCAACGTAAGGTGCTTCGGCCGCGCGATGCATCACAACCGGAATGCCGTAACGGTCGCGCATGATCTTGCAGGCCGAACTATGATCGGCGTGTGTGTGGGTGTCGATCGCGTAAGTAATAGTCGAAGTCAAAAAGCGTGCCAGTTCAATATAGTCGTCGACTTTGTCAAGCTCAGGATCAATAACCGCGCATTCCTTTTCCTTGACGCAGCCCAGCAGA
This sequence comes from uncultured Syntrophobacteraceae bacterium, assembly GCA_964410485.1. Lineage (GTDB taxonomy): Bacteria > Desulfobacterota > Binatia > UBA9968 > UBA9968 > CAYPHJ01. The sequence goes on along the minus strand of CAYPHJ010000056.1, from coordinate 25,685 downwards.
TAAGACAGGCACCCGCTCGACCGAATTTGCTCGAAAAAAAACTCCTTACCAGCCATAACCATTAACTTCCTTATTGGCGTCAAACAGCGCGTGACTTTTTCTTCTGGACGCGCAGTGAATTTCTTTGCTGAAGTTGTAACATTTTCTTCATTACATCGTCCAGAGTCAAAGCTATATCCCTCACCTGGCCCCCTGGAGTTTCTGCTTTGTAGTTTCTCGTTTCTGGTTTTTGATTGGCGTGCTGGAAACCTGAAACTGGGAACTTGAAATGAGAAACTGCGTCTGCGTATCCGCGATTAGTGAATTGACACACGCGCGTCACGTCTGATACCACTATGAGTAACGGCAGCTTCGCGAGGCCACATGCCCATCGATTCACAAGAACTGCGGCGCGTCCTTGGTCACTTTCCAACGGGCGTAACAGTGATCACGACAAAAGATGACTCGGGGGCGCCGTTCGGACTTACCGCCAACGCTTTTACCTCCTTATCCCTCAATCCGCCGTTGATCTTGATTTGTGTCGACAAAACCGCACAGTGTTACTCGTGCTTTGTCGATTCCAACACCTTCACGGTCAATTTCTTAAGCGAGACCCAAGAAGAAATTTCCCGCCGCTTCGCCACCAAGGGAGTGGACAAGTTCGCGGGTTTGAAATGGCAACAGGGAACGAACGGCGCGGCCATACTCGACGGTGTCATCGGCTACCTGGAGTGCAAAATCGTGCAGAGCTACAAGGGCGGCGATCACACCATTGTCGTCGGTGAAGTGACAAGCGGGGCGGCTACCGGCAGCCGGCCACTCCTGTTCTTTCAAGGCAAGTACCAGCGTCTCCCCGGTGGCTAAAGGCTATTGCCCATCAATAAAAACAGTTACCAAGCGTCAATAATTTCGTAGTCCGGCTCCCCGCACGGCCGGGGAAGCTGCGAAAAAACGCCGTCCGCCCTTCGAGTGGCCTCAGGACGAACGGCTAAGGGCCTGTTTTCCATGGATGTCAATCCCATTCGTGCTGAGCCTGTCCAAGCATGAACGATGTTTTCACAGCCTCGGCATCGGAAGGTTCAAGCCAATCAAGATGATGATGCAATCGTCTTGAACGATTTGAACGGCTTGAACGTTCTGAAACGTAGGTTTCTCTAATCTTGACAACGCCTGACGCTCCGTTTACCTTCTTAAAACATCGTTGTTTTCATTCGCCGCGAGCTGCAAATGGACGTTTATAACAGCAAGATGGCAAGCCGCCTTGTCGGTGTCAGCTTGCGCCAAATTCAATACTGGGACGAACAGGGCTTTATTCGTCCCTCGGTAAAGCCGGCGGAAGGGCGCGGTACCAAACGACTCTACTCCTACCGCGATCTGATTTGTCTCAAGGTCATGAACGATCTTACACGCCGTGGGTTAAGCGTTCGCAAGGCGCGCCGTTGTCTAAAGCCATTGAAAAGTTACGAGGTAGAAGACGGCTTGCCAACACAGTCTCTCAAATATCTCACCGATGCCGAGAGACTGTTCCTCATTACCAGTGACCGGGACCAAATTCTCGATGCCGTTAACCGGGCGTTTGTTTTATCCGTCGGCCTGGGCAATCTCATGCGTGAGCTGAATGGCGATCTTCGTCGCGCCAACGGCGCGCCGCAGCGCAAACGTGCGCGTGCAGTCCGCCGCCCAGCCGGCAGCGGGGCCGCAAACGCCTGAGCAATGATGGAAATCACGACACTCACCCCGATGATGCAGCAGTACCTCCAGATTAAGGAGAGACACCGCGATGCCATCCTTTTTTTCCGCCTGGGCGACTTCTACGAGATGTTCTTCGAAGACGCAGAGACGGCCGCCAAGATCCTCGATATCGCCTTGACCTCCCGCAATAAAAACGAAGAGACCGCTGTGCCACTGTGCGGTGTGCCGTATCACGCTGCCGAGCCTTACATCCGCAAGCTTTTGGAGGCCGGCCACAAAGTCGCCGTCTGCGAGCAACTCGAAGATCCGCACAACGCCAAAGGCGTGCTGCAAAGGCAGGTGGTACGCGTCATTACTCCAGGGACGGTTACGGCGGTCGAAGCGCTGGACCCGCGTGGAAACAACTATCTGATGGCAATCTGCCAGGGCCGGTCCGGTTTCGGTTTGGCCTCGAGCGACATTACTACGGGCGAATTCCGCTTCACACAGTTGGGCAACGAGGAGTCTCTCTTCGATGAACTGGGTCGCGTCCGGCCGAGCGAGTTGTTGTTGGCGGAAACGGACCGCGCTTTACGCGACCGGTTGCGCAGGGAGTTTCCATCACTGCACCTGACGGTGCTTGATCGCAGCTTTTTCTCCGACAGCGCGCGCGAAAGACTTGCCGCAAGCGCGCTACCTGGTGTGGAGTTTTGGGAAGAGGGGGTACGCGCCGCCTCCGCCGTTGTCGCCTACCTGAATCGAAACGCCCCCGATTCCTTAAAACTGCTACGCCACTTGGAAGCCTATCAAGCTTCTCATTACCTGCTGCTCGACGACTCAACTCGAACAAACCTCGAGTTGGTAACGACTTACCAGGGCGAACGCAAGGGCTCCCTACTGGCAGTGTTGGATCACACGGTGACGCCCATGGGGGCGCGTAGGCTCCGCCGTTGGCTGCTGTATCCGCTGCTTGAGGAGCGCGCCATTGCCGCACGGCAAGAAGGAGTTCAGGAATTAGCAAACCAGCTCCGGCTGCGTCGCGAGCTAATGGGGCAACTAAAGTCCATGCAGGATCTCGAACGCCTAGCCGGCCGGGTTGTCACCGCAAGCGCTTCTCCAAAAGACCTTGGCGCTATCAGGGAAACGCTTGCGGCAGTGGATCTGCTGCGACAAGAGCTGGCCGATAGCAGCTCGGAGACTTTGCTTGCCATTCGAGCAAAGCTCGCTCAGCTGCCGCAAGTTTCCACATTGTTGGAGCGAGCACTTGTTTCTGATCCGCCGTTGACGACAAAGGACGGTGGTTTTATTCGCGACGGCTTCGATACCGAGTTGGACGAGTTCCGGAGCCTGCGGAGCAATGCCAAGGAATGGATCGCCAATTTTGAAACCAGCGAGCGCCGCCGTACTGGCATTCAGTCTCTAAAAGTCCGCTACAACCGGGTGTTTGGTTACTACATTGAAGTCACGCGCGCCAACCTAAGGGCCGTGCCGAGTGATTACATAAGAAAGCAAACTCTCGTAAACGGCGAACGCTACATTATACCGGAACTGAAGGAATATGAGGCCAAGGTCCTCAGCTCTGCCGACCTGATTGCCAAAATCGAGCTGGCGCTCTTAACGCGGGTGCGCGAGGAAATCGCCGTCTATTATCCGGCCCTGAAGGAAATGAGCGGTGCCTTGGCCATGCTCGATGTTTTGCTGTCTTTGGCTGAAGTTGCCGAGTCCCACCACTTCGTGCGGCCAGGAGTGAACAGCACCCTGAAGATCTCGCTTCGCGAAGGACGCCACCCTGTCGTTGAGGCAGCGCTTGGGCGGGGTCGCTTCGTGCCGAATGACTGTGAGCTCGATAGCGAATCGAGTCAGATTTTGATGCTCACGGGTCCGAATATGGCGGGAAAGTCCACCTACATGCGCCAAGTGGCTCTGATCGTGATCCTGGCTCAGATGGGAAGTTTTGTCCCCGCCGGAGCAGCCGATATCGGCATCGTCGATCGCATTTTTACTCGCATTGGAGCGAGTGATTCACTGGCGCGGGGGGAATCCACCTTTATGGTCGAGATGAAGGAAACAGCCAATGTCCTGCGTCACACGACCGAACGGAGCTTGATTCTCCTGGATGAGGTTGGGCGCGGCACGAGCACGTTCGACGGGATCTCCATTGCTTGGGCCGTGGCCGAACGTTTGCATGACATGGCGCAGCGGCCACGCACGCTTTTTGCGACCCACTATCATGAATTGGCGGAGTTGGCCCAGACCAAAGAACGAATCAAGAATTACAACTTTGCGGTCAAGCCATGGCAGGGAGAAATCATCTTTCTGCGCAATCTGATCGAAGGCGCTGCGAGCCACAGTTATGGCATTCACGTGGCACGGTTGGCAGGGCTTCCGGATGCGGTGATTGACAGGGCCAAGCAGGTCCTTGCACGATTGGAAGCCCAAGGCAACGACCGTGATGCCCTCGCTGCCTCGACGCGGGGATTGAACGAAACTCAACCTATTCAGATGGGGCTTTTCGCCGGCGCGGATCACAAGCTACGCGAAGAACTCAGAAACCTGGACGTGGCGCGTTTAACCCCAATCGACGCACTGAATTTACTCCACCACTTATCGGAAGAAGCCAAGAAATAGTAGAGTTCGGCACCCGCGAGGTCCCTATGAGAAGAAGCCATAAGCTTGGTCTGTTTTTTCTGATGACGCTTGGCGCCCTCTTGTATCATCAAGCCGCCCCGAGCCAGCAGACCAAGCAGCGTTCGCCCGCGGTTCAGATGCAAAAAAATGAGGCGCAAGCGCCGCGCCCGTCATCTTCCAGGAAAGGCCCTGCGCCTGCAAAAGCGGTCGAACGACCCGCATTGCCGGCAAATGCCGAGCCTGCGCGGATCACCGGAATTCGTTTTGTTTCCTCGAAAAACTACACCAGAGTCACAATGAACCTGTCGCATCGAGTCCGTTACGAAACCAATCGACTGAAGGATGACGCAACGCAGGGATTGCCGCCGCGGGTCTATATCGACGTTCATGGCGCCCAGCTTGCCCTCTCTTCAAAGGAGCCTCTTCCCGTGGAGGACGGATTGCTAAAGCAGGTGCGCGCGGGTCAGTTCAGTCCCGGTGTCGTTCGAGTTGTTCTGGATATGGCGAGCGTTGCCGATTACAACACCTTCTTGCTTTCTGACCCTTACCGGCTGGTCATCGACATTCAGGGGCAAAACCATAGCCAACCGGACCCCGTCGCTGCTTCAGGGCAAGATCGAAGCGGGCAAACCACGAGCAAGCAAAATAAAGTTGCACCCGCCGGCATTCGCAAGGTTGTCCTTGACCCTGGCCACGGGGGCAAGGATCCGGGAGCCATGGGACCCGGTGGACTTGCAGAGAAAGACATCGTTTTGAGCGTCGCGCAGCAGCTTGCGGCGAAGCTGAAAAAGGAAATGGGGATCGAGGTTGTGCTGACTCGCAACGATGATAGCTATGTGAGCTTGGAGGACAGGACGGCTATTGCCAATGCCGAGGAAGCGGATATCTTTATCTCGCTGCACATGAACGCCAGCCCAAATCCCGCGTCGAGAGGCCTCGAAACCTATTACCTCGACAACACAAACGATGAGGCGGCGATTCGGCTGGCCGCGCGGGAAAACGGAATGTCCCGCCAACAAATCTCCGATCTGCAGTTTATTCTGAGCGATTTAACGCAGAACATGAAGCTGGAAGATTCTATTACGCTGGCGCACCGGTTGCACGGCTCGCTGGTCGACGGTATGTCACACAAGATAACTGACGTAAGAGATTTGGGCGTGAAAAAAGCTTTGTTTTACGTGCTCGTGGGAGCCCGGATGCCTAGCGTACTGGTGGAGCTGTTTTTTATCACCAACCGGATCGAGGCAAGAGCTATGAGGCAGACGAAATATCAAGAAGCAGTTGTGAACGCCCTGTTCGACGGCATTCAGAAGTACTCCCAAAGCACTGTTGCGCTGAAAACATTTTAGCGAGGTATCCGCTTTGGATGTCATTGCACTTTCACGCTCGCTCCTGGACGATGCCGGAACCGACTCCGATCTCAGGCAGATGACGCGCCGGTACGTGCAAAAAGGACGCGACATTTTATTCGAAAAACACCGCGCCGGGATGAGCGGCACGGAGATCGTTCTCGCCTATTCCACAATGGTCGACCATCTCATTCGCCATCTGTACACGGTGGCAAGCGAGGACTTTCTGCAGCGCTACCCGGCTACCAACGCGCGCTGTACTGTCGTTGCTCAGGGCGGCTATGGCCGCAGCGAGTTGAATCCCTATTCGGATATTGATCTCCTGTTTCTCTATTCCTGGAAGATTTCGCCCTATGTGGAAACGGTCACTGAAAAACTCTTGTACACGCTGTGGGACGCGGGGCTCCAGGTGGGGCATGCAGCACGCACGGTCGGCGAATCCATCAATCTCGCGGCTGTTGACATGAAGGTCAAGACGGCACTGCTGGACGCGCGCTATCTTTGTGGCGACTGCGCGTTGTACGAAGAGTTCGAGCAGGCGACAACGAGCCGGCTGGTTCATCGACGAGCCGGGCGATTCTTGAGGGAGAAGCTCGCCGAGAGCCGGGCGCGTCACGATCAGTATGGGGGTTCGGTTTATCTTCTCGAGCCGGACGTGAAAGAGGGGGAGGGGGGCCTACGCGATATTCACACGGCCCGTTGGATTGCGCAGGTCAAGTTGAAAACCCGAGATCTGCACGAGCTGGTGCTCAATGGAATGATTACGGATGCCGACCTCACAGGGTTAAAGGAATCACAAAATTTTCTTCTGCGGGTGCGAAACGAGCTTCACTTCTCTTCGGGCAAACACCAAGACCAGCTCACGTTCGAAGAACAAGAAAAGGTGAGTCACGCTCTGGGCTTTCAAGGGGAAGGCACGCTAAAGGCCGTTGAGGTTTTTATGCGGACTTATTACCTGCACGCCACACAGGTCAGTCGCATCACCTCGTCGATCATTCACCGCCTTACCGATTCTTCATGGCCGCTGTTGGGTGCTCGTTATCCGTTCGCCAAAACGCTTTGCGATGGGGTTCGGATCGTCAGAGGGCAGCTGGCGATTACGAAGCCGGAAACTCTCACGGCCGCGCCGGACTACCTGATGGATCTATTCGTTGACCTCCAGAGAAATCGCTGCGAGCTGGCCCACGAAACCCGCGAGCTCGTGCGTGCTCACCTGCATCTGATCGATGAGAAGTTCCGTCGTTCCGCGGCGGCCAATCTCCCGTTTTTCGAGATTCTCAAATGGAAAGAGCGCGTTTACGAGACTCTGGCCGAGATGCATCGTTGCGGCGTTCTTGGCGCCTTTATTCCGGAATTCGGCAGGTTACTTTGTATGGTGCTCCACGACGCCTACCACATTTACACGGTCGATCAACACTCATTGCGGCTGGTGAAGGAAATCGAGGCCCTCAAGGCGGGCGCATACAAGGATGCGCTGCCGCTCCTGACTCAACTGGCGCGCGAAACCGAGAAGATCGAGCTTTTGTATCTCGGAATGATTTTTCACGATATCGGCAAAGGGTTTGGCGGCGGCCATTCTGAAATTGGCGCCGGCATGGTGCGACAGATCGGCCGACGCATGCGTCTCAACGCCGACGATGGAGTGCTCGTTGAATTTCTTGTCCGTCACCATCTACTGATGACCCATACGGCCTTTCGCCGCGACCTGGAGGACGACAAGACAATCTTCGATTTCGCAGCAACCATGGGAAGCATTGTTAACCTCAAGATGCTTTACCTCTTGACGTTTGCCGATGTGAAAGCGGTGGGTCCTGACGTTTGGAATCCGTGGAAGGCGTCTTTACTCGGCGAGTTGTACGTCAAGACCCTCAACCTTCTGGAAGAAGCGGAAAAGGGTCCGATCCGCAGAGAAGATATGTTGGCCAATGTCAGAAGGGTGCAGGCGCGGGTTCGACGGCAGCTGGTAAAAGACCAGCCGGGCGAAAGAGTCCATCACTTTATGGAAACCATGCCGGCGCGCTATTTTCTATCCACTCCTGAGTCCGATATCCCGGTTCATTTCGAGCTGATGGAGCAGTTCAAAGGCGCCGAGCCGGCCATTCTGGTGCAACATTTTCCTGAAAAGGATTGCACTTCCGTCGTCGTATGCACATACGACCGCCCCGGTCTTTTCGCTTCCATCACCGGAGTCATGGCGGCACTGCAGTTGGATATTCTAAACGCGCGCATCTTTACCGCGAGCGACGGCCGCATTCTGGACGTCTTTCGCGTCTCGCACCGGGGACGGCCGGAAATAGTCACGGCCGAGCCGAAGTGGACGAAATTCCGCTCGACCCTGGAGAGCGTTCTCGAGGGCAAGACCGATGTGGCGCGACTGGTAGAAAGTTCCCAGCGTTCCTCGCTCTTGCGAAAGCACGCGCCGAAGGTGGCGACTGTCGTCCAGATCGACAACCTCGCTTCCGACAACTTCACGATCGTAGAGGTCTATACCGAAGACCGCATCGGCGTTCTTTTTACGATTACCTATGGTTTGCATCAACTGGGCCTATCCATTCACGTAGCGAAGATTTCGACCAACGTTGATCAGGTGGCGGATGTCTTTTATGTAACCGACGCAACCGGAACAAAAGTACAGGATGATAACCGGCTGGAACACATTCGTCTGTCTCTTTACGGAAGGCTCGCGGGTCAGAATGACGGAATCCCTGAGTCCCTCCATTGATTCTTTTCTCTCGATGGTTACCGTCGAGAAAGGACTGGCCAGAAATACGGTCGAAGCCTATAGCCGTGATCTGTCCCATTTTGCGGAATTCTTGATTGCACAGAACATATCGCTCTGGACGGAAGTAGAGCCTCTCCACATCCGCACGTATCTATCACGACTCCGCCGTAGCGGTTTGAGCGAGCCGTCCGTGGCGCGGCATTTCGTCACGCTTCGGCGCTTCTGTCATTTCTTGAACATGGAAGGGATCATCGCTGAGAGTCCCGTTCCTTCTCTGCGGTTGCGAGCGGGTTCAAGAAAACTGCCGCACACTTTGTCTGCCAACGACATTCAATTATTGCTTGCCCAGCCAGCTGGGACAAAGCCAGTCGGGATCCGCGACCAGGCGATGTTGGAGCTATTGTACGCCACGGGCCTGAGAGTATCGGAATTAGTGTCTCTGAAGTCGCAGCAGATCGATTTGCAGGGAAATTATCTTACAGTTAAGGGCAAGGGCGCCAAGGTCCGAGCAGTTCCGTTCGGCCGGTGGGCACGAGACAAGTTGGTTCTGTACATGACACAAATAAGACCTCGATTGCTGAAGGGGCGCTCTAGCGCCTTTCTCTTCCTGACCTCCAGGGGGCTGCCGCTCACCCGGCAGGCGTTTTGGAAGAATATTCAAGGATACGCGCTTGCCGCCGGCATTGATAAAAAAGTCACGCCTCATACCTTACGGCACTCCTTTGCCACTCACCTGCTCGAGGGCGGTGCCGATCTGCGCTCCGTTCAATCGATGCTGGGGCACGCCGACATCTCGACAACTCAAATCTACACGCACGTGAACGGCGCGCGCCTCAAGGAAGTCCATCGCCGCTTTCACCCGCGGGAGCGGGGAGGGAGAAAGACCGACGATCGAGGATAGAAGATCGAAGATGGTAGCCGCAAAAAGCAAAAGAGACCACGGTTCACGTCAGGAACGTCACTTTTTTTTGGTTATCAGCAGCATAAGATAACCGTAGTGAGGCTGTAGACTGTCGGGTGAATGTGTTATTCTCAATGTGTCTCACTGCTGTTCAGGGGATAGATTGATGGAAACCGTCGTCCGAAAATTCGCTTCTTTCGATGAAGCAGACAATGCCGACTATGAGTATTACCGCAGCCTCTGCGGGAACGAAAAACTACAAATCCTCCTTGAGTTGATCATGCCCGAGAATCCTGATGCGGCCGTTATCGAGCGATCTGCGCGAATTCATCCACTTGCTGAACACGAAGAGTGTTAAGTACGTGATCGTCGGCGCCTGGGCCGTGGCGTTTCACGGCCGACCGCGTTACACCGGCGACCTCGATATCTTTGTCGCCCGGGAACAAAATAACGCAGACCAATTGATGGAAGTCATTGAAGCCTTCGGCTTTGGCCAGGCCGGCATCAGACGAGACGATTTCCTTCAAGTGGATCATGTCATTCAACTTGGGCGGGAGCCTAATCGTATCGACATCCTCACAGGAATAAGCGGAGTCACATTCGATGAGGCCTGGGCAAGCCGGGAGCAGGGAAGCATTTCCGACGTCGCTGTTTTTGTTATTAACCGCGGTTGAGTGATCGATGCCAGCCTCCAGGTCTATAAATCGGTAGTGCCCTAGCGAGACATTCGAATACCACGCGCCAAAGGGCAGTAGATTGAATAGAGATAAAGTTCTCGACGCGCATGAATTTTACTCGTCGCTAAATGGGTAATTGGACATAAAAATAATGCATTCTACCAACGCAGTGTTTGATCTATTGGATCGTCTGAATAGGCAACTTCATTTCGCTGAACGCCTCTTCAAGCAAGCTCGCGTATTCCTTCGCAGTCTTCACACCGAGCTTTGCAATGTAGCTGATCTGCTTCGGATTGAGGATCGAGGCGATTGTCTTCGGCTGTCCAAGAGATTTCATGTGAACAATCCGATTCCTCAGCTGAACTATTTGTCGCAGATTCCGCTCAAAGTCGTCGTTCGGCAGCCATCTCGACCCGAGCGAGGCCACGCGCCGGAAAAGGTAATCCAACTTGATTTCAAGACGACCACGCTTAAGTAGGCGCCTTAGATGCGCTGGGCTCAGCCGACGAAAGTGGACCCACGGTGGCGCTCCAATGTGTTCGGAAGGCCAGGAGTCACAGAGAAGATCGCAGATTGCCACCAGGGCGTCATTGGATACAGCCTCGATGGCCGCCACACTAAAAATCACTGCAGCACGGGCGTACCTGCCGGCTTCATCGTTTTTACCCTCGGGTTGCGTGTAATACGATTTGTCAGAGACCTGTATGCCTATTGGGTGGATGGGAGAAGTTGGTGTGCCCGCAGCAGGGAGCCGCGCGAGGATCCGGAGGGCGGCCTCCAACTCGGTGGCAAACACCTCCACATTGTTCCTGTTCTCAAACCACCAAGCCCGTTCACGCCGGACATGTCCTTGCGCTGTTGCGGTGAAGCGGACCCGACGCGGCGTCAACGCGACCTGATCTCCTTTAGGACCTCCTCAGCGTCCACGAGGCGACCTGCCGCGAGGTCGAGTCGAGGCCAGACTCACGCAATGCCTCGTGGAGGGCCGCTCGGTTGCGTTCATCGAGCCAGTCGCCAGGGTCAAGCAGTAAGAGTTGGACTTCGGTTCCATCCGGCAGATCGGTTGGCTCGTCAACCACGAGTCGGCCGTCTCGGACTCGCGCCGTAATTGTCATGACCGGCAGCGTGCCACTTCCAGGACTGTCCAACAAGCCAAGCGCCGAGGGGCAGGCGCTGAGAATCTCTCCGCGTAGGAGGCAGCGCGGAATGACGGATTGTTCCTCTGGCTGGTCGCGCGACATAGCCGAGAAAACCATGAGCGGCGTAGAACGCTCCTGGAGGAGGACTCTCCAGGTGCGGCGTACGTTTCTCCCATCTTGACCGCCACATCGACGACATCCGCAAAGCCCGGCTCCCGTCTCATCCCAGGTCACATCGGGTATTTGAATCCCAGGCTCAAGCCGGGGCGTCTTAAAGACCCGTCGATGACGTGCAGCACGACACGATATCCACTTTTTTTACTGCTTCGCGGGCCGAAGCGACGGGAGTGACTTCAATATTGAATTTGTGACTTATGTCGCTGGATCTTCCGCACGGCAGGAAAGGCTTCGAGGTAGCGCGCATTACAGAAGATAACTCACCATTTGATATCACTCTCCCTGTAAATTATTTGCGCCGGTTACCTGTAGCAGGTTCTGAATAGATTATGCTATGCATCCGAGTAGGTGCTGAGGAGCGGTTGCTATGAAGCAGGGCAGGAAATGATGCAGTGAGCAAAAGGCTAGGTTCTTGGCGTAAAAGGAGGAGGCGGAAATGGGAACATTACAGGGTTCTGAACAAATTCTTAGCGGGTTGAAGGAGGCAGGGGTCAATTTGGTTGCCAGCGTGCCCGACATCAATCTCCTCCAGCTCATTACCTTGCTCTATGAAGACAAGGAGATCACCCATATTCCTGTCGGTCGAGAAGAGGAGGGAATCGGCGTCTGTGTAGGCGCCTACGTGGGCGGTAAGCGAGTCGCGATGCTAATGCAGAATGGCGGGCTCATGAACAGCTGCAACGGCCTTACGACTACGGCTCTCCAGTTCGGTATTCCGATGTTGCTCTTGGTGTATTACGCAGGCGACATGGGCGACAACGCATTCCACATGCTCGGCCTGGTCACTGAGCCCGTCCTCGACGGTCTCGGAATAAAATACACAGTGATGCGGGACCCGGCGAATATCAAAAAACAGATCGCCCAGGCGGCAATCTCGGCGCAAGCATCTAAACGACCCGTCGCCCTTCTATTCACTCGTGCGGTGTTATAGAGGATCCCATGAAACGATACCAATGTCTTCAGGCCATTGCTCCTTTGATCAAGGACGAGCTGTTCGTTACCAGCGCCGGGGGGGCGACGAGCGAATGGGCTGCAGTTAGGCCGTGTGACGGCAATCTCCAAGTGAAGACCCTGGGGCTATGTTCGTCCATAGGATTGGGGCTGGCGGTCGCGGTTCCGCGCCGTAAAGTTTTTGTCTTCGACGGTGACGGGGCTTTGTGGATGAATCTCGGTTCTCTCGCGACTATCGCGCTGCATCAACCGAAAAATCTCATCCACATCTGCTGGGACAACCGGGAATACGAATCCTCAGGGGGAGAGCCGACCGTCTCGAACGCAGGTAGAATCAATTTTGCCGGCGTCGCTCGCGCCGCGGGGATTCAGAGCTCGCGCTCCGCGGAAACGGTGGACGAACTGGTCGAAGCGGTGCGCTATGCCCTGGATTGCGACGGCCCGCACTTCATCTGGGCACGCATTGTACCCGGCAGAGCCGAGGTTCCGCCGCTGACCTATGATGAACTGGAAAACAAGTATCGGTTCATCCGTTACATTGAAGATACCGAAGGCACGGCCATTTTAAAAATGCCGCTGCCCGCCAGCTATGAGAAGAAGCCCAACAAGTGAGCGAGCACTCGTGACTCCGCCCTACGCGAAGAGCTAATTTCGCGGCTTGGCTTCTTCACGTCGCCGCGTCCCTGCTGCGTTTCAGGCAACACTTTTTCAACCATTCATGCTTGTGTTTTTGTGGGGCATACCGTATTGGTGTTAGAAAAGCCACGCCTTCTACACGCCCTTGGAACAAACGATCCTCACAATCGCGATCTTGGCGCCTCCCATTCTCGTTGCGATCGTCTTTCATGAAGTTGCGCATGGCTGGGTCGCGAACCGACTGGGAGATCCGACCGCGAAGCAAATGGGTCGGCTCACGCTGAATCCGTTGCCGCATATCGATCCTATTGGAACGGTTGCATTGCCACTGATTCTCATTGTCGCGAATGCGCCTTTCTTGTTCGGTTACGCCAAGCCGGTACCTGTCAATTTCTATAACCTGGGTCATCCTAAAAGAGATATGATTTTCGTGGCCCTGGCCGGTCCGGTCACGAATCTTCTCTTGGCGCTGGGTGCGATACTCGCCTTGAAGGCGATGCTGGGCATCTTTGTAGCGGCAGGCGACGCGGCTCTAATAAAGTTCTTTGAGCCGCTCCTCGATATGGCTAGATACGCCGTTATCATCAATGTGGTCTTGGCGGTCTTTAACACGCTGCCCTTGCCGCCGCTGGATGGCGGGCGGGTTCTGGTTGGATTGCTGCCGGAGCCCTTCTCATCCTTGGTTGAACGGATCGAGCCTTTTGGATTTTTGATTTTGATCGTGTTGCTCATGACCCATACGTTAAGCATGATTATCGGACCCCCGATCAGATTCTTGTTGAATTTTTACTTCGGACTCCTGTAACGTTGTGGCTACGGCGGTTACCGGAGCTCAGTCGGAGAGGGTAGCGGTGTGAGTACCCGGGTACAACTCGAAATCTTCGAAGGTCCGCTGGACCTGCTGCTTCATCTGATCAAGAAAAACGAGGTCAGCATCACCGACATTCCGATTGCCGCGATTACCGAGCAATATCTCGCGACTCTGGATCTGATGCAGACTCTGAACCTGGATGTTGCCGGAGAGTTTCTAGTGATGGCCGCCACTCTCGTGCATATCAAGTCGCGTATGTTGCTGCCATTCGAAGACGACGAGACTGACGAGGTCGAGGGAACGGACCCGCGCGAGGAACTCGTCCGCCGCCTGCTCGAATACCAGCGATTCAAGGAGGCGGCTGAGGAACTCGAAAAGCGCGACGTTCTGACCCGGGATGTGTTTGTACGCCAAACCGCCGTCCCGGAAGAGATCGAGCCCGCCGGTTTTCGTGAGGTGTCGCTGTTCGAATTGATCGGCGCGCTCCAGAGACTCCTTGAACGGCTGCCAAAAGACGGTGCGCACGAGATCACTCTCGACAAGATCACCGTCCGCGAAAAGATGACATTACTGCTCGATCTTTTGCGCGCGGAGGGAAAAGTGATGTTTGATGCGCTTTTCGGCGAGGCAAAGACCCGCATGGAAGTCGTCGTCACATTTTTGGCCATGCTCGAGCTTACTAAGTTGCGCGCCGTAAGAATTGTCCAGGAGGAATTATCCGGACCGATAATCATCGAAGCGTCAGCCGCCATGGACCAGGCTGCCCAAGGCATCGCGAATGAGGAAGACGAGCAACATGGAACGTGAAGATATCAAGTCAATCCTTGAAAGCCTGCTCTTCGTTGCCGATGGACCGTTAACATTGCAGCGATGCGGAGAAGTACTCGATGACGTTGCGCGGGAAGAGCTGCGCTCGGTGCTCTATGAAATGCAGGCGGAGTGGGACAGTCAGCGGCGGGGCATTCGTTTGGTGGAAGTGGCCGGAGGATACCAGCTGCGGACCGCAAAGGTAAACGCGGACTGGGTAAAAAGGTTTCTCGGCGGGAGGCCCGCGCGCATGAGTCGCGCAACTCTCGAGACACTGGCCATCATTGCCTACCGCCAACCCATTACGAAAGCCGAAATCGAAGCGATCCGGGGCGTCGATGTCGATGGCGTGGTCAACACGCTTCTCGAACGCGCGCTGATTCGCGCTGTCGCGCGCAAGGATGTTCCGGGGCGGCCCTTCCTCTATGGAACAACACAGCAATTTCTCGAGCTGTTTAATCTAAAGGACTTGACACAACTTCCAACGCTGAAGGAGATGGAAGAAATGGCGTTGCCGGAAGGTTCGGGTGAAACGCTCCCCCTCGATCAAAACGAGGAGTGAAGGGAACCCAAGAGGCGACGGCCCAACGTTTGAAGTTCAAGCAGACCTTCGCGCCGAAAGAGCCGCACTGGGTTGATGAAACTCGAGCTCGAAACCCGAAAGTCGAAACAAATCCCAATGACCAAATAGCTCAAAATTCCGAGCTGACTGCGTTTGGGATTTTGGACTTGGATCATTGAGGTTTGTTTGGAACTTCGTGCGTCGGATTGCGTGTGGCAGTGGAACGATTGCAAAAGATCATCGCCCGGGCGGGTGTGGCATCGCGACGCGAAGCCGAGCAGTGGATAACTCAGGGCCGTGTCACCGTTAATGGAACTGTTGTTCGCGAATTGGGTTCTAAGGCGGATCCCGACAAGGACAGTATCAAAGTCGACGGAAAACGGATCAAGCCGCCGCCCCACTTGCTTTACTTTGCACTGCATAAACCGCCTGGCGTTGTCACGACGCTGCGCGATCCAAGGAATCGACCTGATCTGACGCCTTTTTTGGCCCGCATCGGAGAAAGCAGAAGGGTCTTTCCGGTCGGGCGGCTTGATTTCAATTCTTCGGGGCTTCTGCTCCTGACCAATGACGGCGAACTGGCGCAGCGTTTGACCCACCCACGCTTCGGCGTGAAAAAACTCTACCGCGTAAAGCTCGGTTCCTGCCCGACAGCGGAAGAACTGATGCGCTTGCGCCAGGGGGTCCGCCTGGAGGATGGAATGACCTCGCCGGCGCGGATCCGCATTCTAGAAAAATTGCGCAAGAATGCATGGGTCGAGATAGAGATTCACGAGGGGCGTTATCGCGAAGTGCGCCGCATGTTCGAGGCTCTGGGACATTTTGTTGAAAAACTAGTTCGCGTCCGGGTGGGACCTGTTGTCCTTCGCGAACTGGCTCCCGGACAGATCCGCCCGCTCTCTCAGTCGGAGACCAGAGCCTTGAAAAAGGCCGTGGGACTGGCCGGCTGAGAGTGGAGTATTGGAGTAACGGAGTGTTGGAGTATTGGTTTTTGGCAGCACTCCACAACTCCATCACTCCAGTTGTTAATGCCGCAGGGTGCAGAACTCTTCGTAGTCAATGAGCTCATGGATGGTCGGCTTGTTCCCGCATATAGGACACTCGGGATCGCGGCGCAGCTTGAGCGTATTGATTTCCATCGTCAGCGTGTTGAAGCAGAGTAGCTTGCCAATCAGTATGTCGCCTTTGCCGAGGATTAGTTTGATAGTTTCCAGCGCTTCAATAACGCCGATCAATCCCGGCAGCACACCCAAGACACCGGCTTCCTGGCAGCTCGGCGCCATGTCCGGCGGCGGCGGCGCCGGGTAGAGGCAGCGATAGCAAGGTCCTTTTCCAGGGTAAAAAACGGTTGCCTGTCCTTCGAACTGAAAAATGCTCCCGTGAACGTTCGGTTTGTTCGCCAAAACACATGCATCATTAACCAGATAGCGCGTCGGAAAATTGTCGGATCCGTCCACCACGATGTCATAGTCCTTGATGAGTTCCAGGATGTTGGACGAAGTCAGCTTCTCCTGATAGGGAATGACTTTAACATCCGGATTGAGCGCCTGCAGTGTCTGCTTGGCGGACTCGACTTTTGGCTTCCCGACCCGGTCATTTGTGTGGAGAATCTGGCGCTGCAGGTTTGACATGTCCACCACGTCGTTGTCGATCACACCGAGCGTGCCGACGCCAGCGGCCGCCAGATAGTAAGCCGCCGGCGAACCGAGGCCACCGGCGCCGACCATGAAGACCTTCGCCTGCAGTAACCTGGCCTGGCCCTCTTCGCCCACCTCCGGCAGCAGGAAGTGACGGCTGTAGCGCACGAGTTGCTCCGGAGTGTACTGAAAGTCTTGCACCCACTTGTAACCCGCGTTCTTCCAGGCGGTGTAACCGCCTGCCATAGACGAAACGTTTTGATAACCCATCTCTTTCATAATCTTTGCCGCGAGTAGGGAGCGTACGCCGCCGGCGCAATAGGCGATAACCGGCGTGTTCTTGTCCGGAACGGTACTCTCGACTTTGATCTCGAGAAAGCCTCGAGGCAAAGAAACAGCGTCCTCCAGATGACCTTCGCGCCACTCGTCTTTCTCACGAACGTCGATCACAACCTGATGCTTGCCGTTACTTGTCAAGATCTCGTTCACCTGTTGAGGCGTGAGCTCCGGGATCTCTTTCCTGGCCTGCGCCATGATTTCCTGAAACGTCTTAGCCATGCGTCCTCCAAATGCTAGACCTTATTGGTCCAAAATTAAAACCCGCTGTTTTGAAAGTCAAGTTGAACACGTGCCCGGATGCCGGGCCGTTCCATTCGTTCCAACCGTTTCAATCGTTCCACCGTCTACGGTCCTCGGTCATCCGGTAGGGATTGTTCCAGCCGTTCAAGCAGTTCAAGCAGTTTGCACAAAGCGTAGCGGTTCACCCCACCGAAAGGGGCCTGTTCCAGCCGTTCCAGACGGAAGCGTTGTTCCAATCGTTCCAGCCGTTCCAATTGTTCCAACTGTCTGCGATCTACGGTCCGCGGTCGCCCGTCCCCGGTCATCCCCTGAGCTTCGGATCGAGGCGATCCCGAAGCTCATTGCCCAAAGTATTGAACGCCAAAATCGTCAGGAAAATCGCCGTAGCCGGAAAGAAGATCACATGAGGATAACTGCGCATGGCGCGCCAACCATCTTGTGCCAGCGTTCCCCAGCTGGTTCCCCAAAGGCTGTAGGGATCGTTGATGCCGAGCCCGATGAAGCTGAGCGTCGACTCAGCGAGAATCGCAGCTGGGATACTGAAGGTGAGGGTTACGATGACCGGCCCCATAATGTTAGGCACAATGTGGCTCCGAAGAATGCGGCTTTGTGAAGCCCCCACGGCGCGCGCTCCTTCGATAAAAAGCCATTCCTTTGCCTGAAGGACCTGTCCGCGGGTAATACGCGCAAAGCGCACCCAAGAAATCAAACTCAGCGCAAGGAGCAGGCCACCGACATTTCGCCCGAGAATGAGTGAGAGCAGGATAAACAGTACCATATCGGGCAAACTGTAAAACACGTCCACGATGCGCATCATCAACTGATCGAGCTTGCCGCCGATGAAACCGGATATGAGTCCAAAAAGGCCGCCGATACATAGGGATAGCGCTGCCGTACCTATTCCAACCGCCAGTGATACTCGCGCTCCGTAGAGTATGCGAGTAAGCAAGTCCCGCCCTAAGGCGTCCGTGCCCATCCAGTGCGCTCGGCTAGGGGGTTCGAGCAGGTGGGCTTCACGAAGACCGCCCGCGCCATACGGGGAGATCCACGGGGCCAAGACCGCGGTCGTCCCAATGATGACAATGAAAGTGACGCACCCGGCGATCACGACTCGAGGACGTGGTCGTGATCGTATTTTTTCATGGCCAACTAACATGGCACCGACGGGACTCGTGTTAGTAATTCGTGTTCGTAAAAACGATCACGTCACGAGCACGAGTGAGCTTTCTATTGCGCTTTAATTCTTGGATCAACATAATGATACAGCAGGTCAACGGCCAGATTGGCGCACACGAGCAGCACAGTGTACACCAGGGTGACCCCCATGATTAGTGGATAATCACGGTCCGTTACAGCGGTGATGAAAAATCTTCCCATTCCAGGAATCGCAAACACATATTCAACGACAAAAGATCCGGTCAAAAGCGCGGCGCTGAGCGGGCCCATGACGGTGAGGACAGGAAGGAGCGAGTTGCTCACAACGTGCTTCAGAAGCACAACGGACTCGGTTAGACCCTTTGCACGCGCCGTGCGAACAAAGTCTTCACTTGAATGGTCAACGAGACTCGAACGAAAAAGAGCCGCGAGATAAGCGGCAGGCCCTGCTCCCAGGGTAATTGTCGGCAAAATGGCGCTGCTCCAGTCGTCCCAGCGGCCGGCTTGCAGCCATCCGAGTTTAAGCGCAACGAGCCAGATCAACAGCGCACCGAGAATGAAATGGGGTACGGCAATCCCCAGGCTCGAAAGTAACATACAGGCGCGGTCGATCCAGGTATTACGGAAATAGGCGGCCAACAGGGCGGCCGGAAAAGACACGATCACAATAAAACCAAAAGCGAGGATACCAAGCGTAACGGATACTGGCAGAGTTTCCGCGATGATTTGATTGACTCCACGGTCGATGTATCTGTAGGAAGGTCCAAGATCGCCGCTGAGTACTCCTCGGATATACCCTAGATATTGTTGCGGCAGCGGTTTGTCGAGATTATACCGCGCCTCGATATTGGCAATCACCGCAGGAGGAAGTCTGCGCTCGCGATCAAACGGCCCTCCTGGTGTTAATCGCAACAACACGAATGTAAGGGTGGCAACGATCCAAACCACACCGACACCCTGTAATAAACGATTGAAAAGAAATGCGCCCATTTGAATAGCAGCCGGCACTCACGCTTCGTTGCGCGGGCGTTTGTCTCACTCCAAAGATCATACGGGTGGAGCACCGGAGTGGTAGAGTAATGGAGTGATGCTAGAAACCCAAAGCTAGACCGCGTAAGGGACAGAATATTCCGCTAATTTTCTCTCGAGCCAGCGGGTGTTAACGTTGCCATTGAGATATTCGCGATCGTTGATCACCGTTTTGAGAAAGGGGATGCCCGTATCGATCCCCTCAATGTGAAAAGCCGCCAACGCATCGCGCATCCGGGAAGCTGCTTCGGCGCGATCCGCTCCCCGTGCAATCAATTTCGCCAGCAAGGAATCATAGTAGGGCGGAACCACGTAGCCGCTGTAGCAGTGGCTGTCCAGGCGCACTCCGGTGCCGTGCGGCGGTACCCAGGCGGAGATGCGGCCGGGACAGGGGCGAAAGCCGTGCTGCGGCGACTCGGCGTTAATGCGGCACTCGATCGCATGGCCAAAAAATTTGACATCCGACTGCGCGAATGGGAGCGGCTGGCCGCGCGCAATCAAGAGTTGTAAAGCAACTAGGTCCACCCCCGTAATCATTTCGGTCACCGGATGCTCAACCTGGATGCGCGTGTTCATTTCCAGAAAAAAAAATTCCTCTGTGTCGTTATCAAAAATAAACTCGACCGTGCCCGCACTTTGATAGCCGATTGCACGGGCCAGAATGGCTGCCGCATCACAGATTTTTCGCCGTAGCGCGGCGGACAAAACGTAGGCTGGCCCTTCTTCGACGATTTTTTGATGGCGTCGCTGAAGCGAGCAGTCCCGTTCTCCGAGATGAACGATATTGCCAAACGTATCACCGATCACCTGCACTTCGATATGTCGCGCGTTGCCGACATAACGCTCCATGTAGAGCGTATCGTCGCCAAAAGCGGCCCGCGCCTCGCCCGCGGCCGTGGGAAAAACATCCTGCATT
Source organism: uncultured Syntrophobacteraceae bacterium (assembly GCA_964410485.1). Lineage (GTDB taxonomy): Bacteria > Desulfobacterota > Binatia > UBA9968 > UBA9968 > CAYPHJ01. The sequence goes on along the minus strand of CAYPHJ010000056.1, from coordinate 5,359 downwards.
TCAGCGGCATTCCTGACAAGCTTAATACCGCGGCCACCGCCTCCCGCAGACGCTTTGAGGAGGACAGGGTAGCCTATGCGCTCGGCCTGTGTGAGAGCCTCTTGCACATTCTTGGCGTGATCCGATCCGGGCACAGTGGGAACCCCGCAGGCAGCGGCGATTTTTCGCGCCTGGAGCTTGTCACCCATCTTCGTGATATTGTCCGCGCTAGGACCGACAAACTTGAGGCCATGATCGGCACAGGCTTGGGCGAGCGCGGCGCGCTCGGACAAAAACCCATAGCCAGGATGCAGGCCATCACAGCCGCTACCGGAGGCGGCTGCGACCAGCGTTTCGATTTTAAGATAGCTGTCCGAGGCACGAGGAGGTCCTATGCACACTACATGATCGGCCATTTTCGCTGCAAGGCTGTCGCGATCCGCTTCGGAGACCGCAGCCACAGTTTCTATCCCCAGGCTTTTGCAGGCCTTTATGATGCGCACCGCGATCTCACCCCGGTTTGCCACCAGCACCCGGGTGAGGCTCATGGCCGTACAAGAAAGAGAGTCTGCCCGTATTCGACAAATTGGCCGTTTTGGGCAACGACTTCGGCAATCACTCCACTGACGTTCGCACGCACGCTATTGAAGACCTTCATCACTTCAATCAGCCCCACTGTCGTATCCTCGGTTACAGCGTTCCCTACCTGGACGAACGGGGGAGCCCCAGGTTCGGGCGCAACGTAAAAGGTCCCCAACAGAGGCGCGGTAACGGGAACCAGGCCATCAGCGACACGTGGCGCCTTGGGCTCCTCCTGCTCGGCCGCCGGCCTGGCCGGCTTTCCCGCCTGGGACGCACCCGCCATGGTTTTTTGCGAGACAGATCCTTGCTCCAATGCCGAGGACGATAGCGGTTGAGAGGCCGAAGCCTGCTGCGGTCCGGAGGTAATTGGGATGGGTTCTCCCTTGCTCACGGTAATTTTTAGGTCGCCTACCTCCAGTTGGAAATAGTCGAACTTCGATTCATCAATCAGTTTCAGAATGTGCAAGACATCCTCTTCGCTGAGTTCCATAGCCTTTGCCTTTCTCGGTGATGTTTGTTCTTTGCCGCGAGGACTTGGGAGACGTTTAGGACGCCCAAACGGTGTCCAAAGTACGTGATTTTATAACTCATGGCAAATTCTCGAGCTGAGGAATACGCTCTCCGACTTGAGAGACAACCAATAGCACGGCGCGGCGCCGCCGTAGACCAGGATACGCCCGCACAAACGCAAAGACAGCAAAGAAAAAAAGAAGACTTCGAACGTGGTGCTCTGGGCGTCCCTTCGATGCGACTCAGGACACGCTTGGCGCGAGAAATCTTGGGTTCGAGAGGTGCTCCCAAATTTGTGCAAGCTGCCCTCAGGGTAGGCGCTGCCCGGCTGCATGGTTCGCTCCGCTTTCGGACATCGTCGCCGGCCGTACATGGCGCAACTCCAGGCGACCGAGGGAGTTAAGCTCAAGTCCCATGTAATGAGGCCTCAGTAGCGTGCTCTCGGCAGTCCAAAACAGCGGTATGATCGGCACATCAGTTTCGCAGAGAATTTTTTGTGCTTTGTCATAAAGCTTTCGGCGTCTTGCGGGATCCAGTTCGCGCGCGGCTTGCTCCAGGAGCCAATCGTAATGACGGTTCTGCCAGCGCGTCGAATTGTTGCCGCTTGTCGAAGTAAAAATTTTCATGAAGTTATCCGGATCGGGATAATCGGCCCCCCACCCGAGGCGAAAAACGTCCGGCGGGTCGTCCTGCAAGCGGCGCAAATAGACTTTCCATTCCTGATTGTCCAGTGTCACAACCACGCCGAGATTGCGTTGCCACATACCCTGAACGGCCTCGGCGATTATTTTATGATCTTCGTCGGTGTTATAGCCCAAAACGACGCGTGGAAATCCTTTGCCGTCCGGATACCCTGCTTCGCGCAGCAAACGCCTGGCCTCTGGCGGATTAAAGGAAATGCCGACCTCGGAATTATGCGCCAGCATTCCCGGCGGAATCCAAGAGCGTGCCGGTTGCTCTCCACCCTGGAGGAGGGTCGGAAAAACGCTCCGATCCACGGCCATGCTGAAGGCTTTACGCACGCGCACGTCGTCGAAGGGCGCACGGTCTGTTACAAACCCATAATAGTAGCCCCGCAGTTGTGGCACCCGACTGAAGCCGCGCTGATTGGCGAGTCTGCCCTTTTCGAAAATCGGAATGCTGCGATTGTCTAGGAAGTCCAGACGCCCTTGTTCGTACATCGCTAAAGCCGTGGTTTTTTCGTTCACCATCAGCATCGCTATTCTGTCAATTGCGGGCTTGCCGAGAAAAAAACTGGGGTTGGCCTGCAACTCGATCCGATTTTCGTGGCGCCAGGAAGAGAGCAGATAAGGACCGTTGGTGACAATGTTTTGCGGTTCGGTCCAACGCGAACCAAATTTCTCGATCACGTCCCGGCGTTGGGGGAACGTAACCTCGAACGTGGTCAAGGCGATAAAATACGACGCTGCATGTTTGAGATGCACCAAGAGCGTGAAATCATCAAGGGAGTAGACGCCGACCTCCGCGGGATCGACGATCGTGCCCTCGTGGAACTCTTGAGCGTTCACGATATCAAACAAAATGTACGCATACTCCGCGGCGGTTTTGGGGTTGAGGAGTCTTTTCCACGAATACTCGAAATCCTGCGCCCGCACCGCTGTGCCGTCGCTCCACTCGACATCGTTGCGCAGATGAAAGCGGATCTTTGTGCCGCCTTCCAGCACGTCCCACGATGTCGCGATCATCGGGGCGGGTTTGAGCTCCTTGTCGAACTCGGTCAAGCCGACCATGAGGTTGCCAATGACATTGAACGAAACAAAGTCGGTCGCCAGGGACCAATCGAGACTCGGAGGCTCGGTGCCGAGATTCACGGTGAATTGAGTGAGATCGGGGGCTTTTGCGCCCGACTTACAACCGGCGCCCGGCAGCCCTAAAACGAGCACAAGCACACAAACGACAAACAAGTCTCTAATCTTTAGGCGAAACACGCGTGGTTGCGTCCTGCGAGATTTGCAACTATTAGTAGCCGAAGGCGCGTTGTTCTTCAAGGAAAGGAGAGCCGCCCGTGGATGCTAAACAGATGCTGCAAAATAATCTTGTGATCGAGGGCCATCGCGACGTGTACGAACAACTGCATCGCGTCTTCTTGGGAGAGACCTCGCCCCTGCGTGATGCCATCGCGCCCAGGCTGATTCGCGATGGTATCAATCTATCGGTCTACGCTATCAGCGGAGATTCGTACTCACACTCGCAGAACACCGGCCGCTATTTGGAGACCGCGCTGGAGAATATTGACATGTTTCTCGAGGAAGCGCCCCGTTCCGAAGGCATGATCTCGATGATCAAGACGCGCCGCGACTTGCCGGAGAAGGTCGAATCGGGAACCGTCAAGTTCTTGCTTCATTTCGAAGGCTGTATGCCTTTACGGGGCAGCGTGAATAATCTGCGAAACTTCTATCGGCTGGGACTGCGCTCAATTCAACCGGTGTGGAATTTTCGCAATGAGTTGGGCGACGGCGTCTGGGAAAATCGCACGGGCGGCGGACTGACCAATTTCGGTGTCGCAGTCATCAAGGAGGCCAATCGACTGGGCATGGTGGTCGATCTTTCGCACATGAATCGTCAGGGATTTTTTCATACACTGGAAGTGGCCACAGCGCCCGTGATTGTTAGCCATGCGAACGCGTGCGGCATGCTCGATAATCCGCGTAATCTCGCGGATGATCAGATCAAAGCCATTGCAGATCAGGGCGGCCTGGTGGGTATCTTGGCTCTACCCGAGCGCGTCGCGAAAGAGGATGCCGGTTTGGAAGATTTGTTGAAGCACATGGATTACATGATCAAACTTGTTGGCGTTGAGCACCTGGCGCTCGGCATGGATTTTGTCAAATATGACGGGCCCAGAACGCTCAAGGACCGTCATCATCCGCACCACAAGCCACCGCTCGTGAAAGGATTCGAAGAGGTCGAGGACCTGCCGAATCTAATCGACGCACTCAACCGGCACGGCTACAAGGAAGAGGAGATCGCGTTGATTCTCGGCGGCAATTACCTGCGCGTGTTGAAGACCATCCTACCGGAAGAGTCGGTTATCTGAGAGGGAAAAACGGCACCACATGTAATCGCAATTGGGCCTGGAGGGCGCCTTGGAAAACTCAATCGTTTCGAGTCTCAGATCTGAAGTCTCAAGTTTCCCCTGCCAACTCGAGAGCCGAGACGCAGGACTCGAGACCGCAGACCTCCCCAACGGGCTCAGGGTTCGATACCACTGATTCATCGGTAAATAATGCGGCCCAGGAACCATTCAATCGTTGGCGCCAACATCCCACGGCTGGACGCGGTCGACAAGGTCACCGGACAAGCGAAATTCACGGGTGATCTAAATTTTTCGGGCATGCTCGAGGTGAAAGTCTTGCGCAGCCCTTTTCCTCATCTTCTGGATTATTCACCGTTAGGGCGATTGAGTCGCGAGCCCGGAAGAGTATAAACACCAGTTCGGGTTTGGACTTCCGCGTTCCCGCCAACGCGCAATCCGAAACCCGAAACCTCTGAACAGATTGCGCCGCTGCGCTCGGCCGGTATATGAGAGAGGGACTGGAAGCGATTCAGAGGTTCAAAAGTCCGAGTTGGAGAGCGGACATTGGCGGAATTGAATCTCATGGTGACACCAGGACATAATGGGGGCGAAGTCAGAGATCGGCTGAGGGGAACTATTTGTGTATTCGCGGGTTCAAGTTCCGGAGCGAGTAGCCAGTATATCCAAGTTGCCGCTGAGCTTGCGCGCCTGCTGGTCGGACGGCGATATGGCCTCGTTTACGGTGGCGGTAATGTCGGGCTTATGGCCGTAATCGCCAATACCGTCCTTGAGCTCAAAGGCTACGTCGTTGGCGTTATCCCTGAATTTTTTGTCGATAAGGAGGTTGCGCATTACGGTGTCTCTGAGTTGCGCATCGTGCGCTCCATGCACGAGCGCAAAGCCGTCATGGCAGAGTTGTCGGACGCCTTCATTGCCTTACCTGGCGGGATCGGCACGATGGAAGAATTCTTCGAGGTGCTGAGCTGGACCCAGTTAAAACTTCAGCAGAAACCTTGCGCGCTCCTGAACGCAGCGAATTACTACGACCATGTGGTTCAGTTTCTGGACCACGCTGTGAAAGAGAGATTTCTCAAGCCCGCGCATCGAGACCTCCTGATCGTGGAAAACTCTTGCAAAGCTTTGCTCGATCGCCTGGAAGAAACAATGTCCGCGCCCGCAAAGGGCCGGTTCGAGCGAACGAAAACGTAACAGAGAAACATTCGAAGTTCGAGGTTCGACGTTCGATGTTCG
>CAYPHJ010000055.1:0-30315 GCA_964410485.1 uncultured Syntrophobacteraceae bacterium | reverse complement strand
CGACGCAAGACATTGTCTTGGGGCTGTACTACATGACCCGAGATCGACTGAATGCCAGAGGAAGCGGGCGCTTGTTCAGCAGTCCGGCAGAGGTAAGGGTCGCGTACGACCAGGGAGAGATGGACTTGCAGTCGCCCATCACGGTCAGAATTAACGGCGAACGTATGGAGACAACGGTCGGGCGGGTTCTTTTGTATGAAGTCGTCCCGCCAGAAATCCCGTTCAAAGAAGTCAATCGGGTGATGAAGAAGAAGGAGCTGGCGAGTCTCATCGATGTGAGCTATCGGTTGGCCGGTAACAAAGCCACTGTTATTCTCGCGGATCGCCTAAAGGATATTGGCTATCAGAATGCTACCAAGGCGGGAATTTCCATCGCCATCAAGGATATGGTGATCCCCCCCAGCAAGGAGCAGCTGCTTAAGCGCGCTCATGAGGATGTCCGCGAAATCGAGGAGCAATACAAAAACGGGCTGATCACCGATGGTGAGCGCTACAACAAAGTCGTCGATATTTGGGCCGAGGTCACGGATCGTATTGCGGATGAGATGCTGCGCGATTTGGGATCGGAAAAGGTGACGGATGAGTCGGGGCGTGAAATCATGATCCCGAGCTTCAACCCGATATTTATGATGGCGGATTCCGGCGCGCGTGGCAGCGCGCAGCAGATTCGGCAGCTGGCGGGAATGCGCGGCCTCATGGCGAAACCCTCCGGGGAGATTATCGAAACGCCGATTACCGCCAATTTCCGTGAAGGTTTGACCGTGCTGCAGTATTTTATTTCCACACACGGCGCGCGCAAAGGTCTCGCCGATACGGCTCTCAAAACGGCCAACTCCGGATATCTTACGCGGCGGCTAGTCGATGTGGCGCAAGACTCGGTCATTTCCGAAGGAGATTGCGGCACCATGGACGGCATCGAAATGACGCCTCTGATGGAAGGCGGTGAAATCATCGAGCCGTTGGGCGATCGTGTCCTCGGCCGCGTGGCGCTGGAGGATGTCAAGGATCCATTCACCGGGGATGTGATTGTCCGGGCGAATCAGGAAATCGACGAAGATTTGGTTCAGCAGATCGAGGATGCGGGTCTGGAGCGGATCAAGATCCGATCCGTGTTGACCTGTGCATCCCGACGCGGAGTTTGCGTCATGTGTTACGGCCGCGATCTCGGCCGTGGGCATATGGTCAATTTGGGCGAGGCCGTCGGCGTCATCGCGGCGCAGTCCATCGGTGAGCCCGGTACGCAGCTCACGATGCGGACTTTTCATATCGGCGGCACAGCGAGCCGGCGGGCCGAGCAAACGACTCTGGATTCCCGCAACGACGGATTTGTCAAGTTCATCAATATCAGCACGGTGAGCAACAAAGAGGGCGACTTGGTCGTCATGAACCGGAACGGCGAGATTGCAATCGTCGATTATCCCGAAGGCGAGAAAGGTCGGGAAAGAGAAAGAGAGCGCTACCCGGTGGTCTACGGCGCCAAGCTCAAGAAGAAAGACGGCGCCAAAATCAAAGCCGGCGAGTTGCTGGCCGAGTGGGATCCCTACACCATTCCCATTCTGACCGAGGTCAGCGGGGTGGTGAAATTCGGCGACGTCATCGAAGCTTTGACAATGGAGGAGAAGGTCGACGAGCGCACAGGGCTCTCCACCAAGGTGATCATCGACTCCAAGGACCTGGACAAACGACCCCGCATCTCGATTAAAGACACCGAAGGGCAAACGGCGCGGCTCTCGCCCACCGCCGAAGCCCGCTATCTCCTCCCCGTGGGCGCCCATATCAATGTTCAGGAAGGTCAAACGGTTTATGCCGGGGACGCACTTGCCAAGATCCCAAGAGAAACCACCAAGACAAAGGACATTACGGGCGGCTTGCCACGGGTGGCGGAGCTTTTCGAAGCTCGCAAACCGAAAGAATTTGCTGTGATCAGCGAAATCGATGGTATCGTGTCTTTCGGGAAAGATACCAAGGGCAAGCGTAAGGTCATTGTTACGCCCGACGTTGGCGAACCGAGAGAATATCTGATTCCAAAGGGCAAGCACATCAGCGTTCACGAAAGCGATCGGATACGCGCGGGCGAGCCGTTAATGGATGGCTCCTCGAATCCACATGATATCCTCAACATCTTAGGAGAGAAGGCTCTGGCAAAATATCTGGTCGATGAGGTGCAGGAGATTTATCGGCTTCAGGGAGTGCGCATCAACGACAAACACATCGAAGTTATTGTGCGTCAAATGCTCCGGCGTGTCCGGATCAAAGAAGTCGGCGAGACGGATTTTTTGGTCGGCGATCAGGTGGAGAAGTGGCGCTTCGAGGAGGAAAACCAGCGCGCCATTTCAGCCAACGGCAAACCCGCAGTGGCGGAACCTCTTCTCCTCGGTATCACCAAGGCATCGCTCTCGACCGAAAGCTTCATTTCCGCCGCCTCTTTCCAGGAAACCACCAAGGTTCTGACGGAAGCGGCGATTCACGGCAAAATCGATCTACTCGCAGGCCTGAAGGAAAACGTCATCATGGGACGTTTGATCCCGGCCGGCACGGGCGTGGCAAAGTACGCGCAAGAAGAGGTCGAGCTGGAAGGCGCGGACGAGTTGGAGGGAGAAATGCCGGAGGCCGCAGAAGCCTAGTCCGAATTATGCACGGTGGACGAGAGGCGAGCCCTGCAGAGTGGAGGCAACAGCCCTGTGGGTTGAAGCGGCCTGCGAAGTGAATTGATGGAGCGGACGACTGGGATTAGGAGACTACCGGTATGCCGGGGAGCTTTGACATCAGAGGCGTATTTTGTTAGTTAAAAGGTTTTGCATTGAACGTATTTCGGGGCTTTCTAAGAGAGGGCGTAGCTGGATGATCGAATGCCGACAATAAACCAACTCGTGCGTGAAAGTAGAGAAAAGCAGCGCCGCAAAAATACGGCGCCGGCGCTACAGGGATGCCCGCAGAAACGCGGCGTGTGCACTCGCGTGTATACTTCCACACCGAAAAAGCCGAATTCGGCTCTGCGCAAGGTCGCGCGTGTTCGACTTACAAACGGAATCGAAGTCACCTCTTACATTCCGGGCGTTGGACACAACCTGCAGGAACACTCCGTGGTGCTGATCCGTGGCGGGCGCGTCAAAGATTTGCCTGGCGTGCGCTATCACATCGTGCGCGGGACCCTCGATTCGATCGGCGTTCAAGAAAGGCGCCAGGGCCGGTCGAAATATGGGGCGAAAAAACCGAAGTAAATACCATGCCGCGTAAAGGTGAAGTAAGAAAGAGAGAAGTGTTACCGGATCCAAAGTATGGGGACAAGCTTGTGGCCAAGTTTGTCAACACGATCATGAGCCGGGGCAAGAAGAGCATTGCCGAGTCGATTTTCTACCGCTCGCTCGATATTGTGGCGGCCAAGTCGAAGGAGGATGCGCTCGCGGTGTTCAAGCGAGCCATCGAAAATACTCGACCGGCGGTCGAAGTGCGTTCTCGCCGCGTCGGGGGTGCGACGTACCAGGTGCCGGTTGAGGTCAGGCCGCAACGGCGCCTATCGCTCAGTATGCGCTGGCTGATCCAGGCGGCGCGGGATCGCGCGGAAAAATCGATGGAGGAAAAACTCGCGGCTGAAATGCTCGATGCCGCCAACAACCGCGGCACGGCGATCAAAAAAAAGGAAGATACTCATCGGATGGCTGAGGCGAATCGCGCCTTTGCACATTACCGATGGTAGGGGAAGCTTTTAAATGGGCCCGGAAAAAGGAGGCGGTTGAACCGCCTCCTTTTTTTCCGAGCCGCGATCAAAAGACGATGGCAAGAACCGTTTCATTGGAGAGAACCCGTAATATCGGCATCATGGCCCACATCGATGCCGGTAAGACGACTACGACCGAGCGAATTCTTTACTACACGGGGATCAACTACAAGATTGGCGAGGTCCACGAGGGCACCGCAACGATGGACTGGATGGTCCAGGAGCAGGAGCGGGGGATCACGATTACCTCCGCCGCTACGACATGCCTCTGGCGCGACCATCGCGTGAATATCATCGACACTCCGGGTCACGTGGATTTTACAATCGAAGTCGAACGGTCGTTGCGCGTGCTGGACGGCGCGGTGGCGGTGTTTTGCTCGGTCGGCGGCGTGGAGCCTCAGACCGAAACCGTTTGGCGTCAAGCAGACAAATACCGGGTGCCGCGAATCGCTTTTGTCAATAAGATGGATCGCGTCGGCGCGGATTATTTCCGTGTCGTTCAAATGATCCAGGAGCGACTGGGGGCGCGGCCCGTCATGCTGCAGTTGCCGATCGGAGCTGAGGAGAAGTTCGTCGGCGTCATTGACTTGGTGCGCATGAAAGCCGTGGTTTGGGAAGAAGAGAGCCTGGGAGCCAAGTTTCACGATGAGGCGATTCCTGCGACGATGGCAGACCAGGCGGATGAATATCGCGAGAAGATTCTAGAGGCGGTGGCCGATACGGATGAAAGCATCATGGAAAAGTATCTCGAAGGCAAGGACGTCGGTGAAGCCGAATTGCGCAAAGCCATCCGTGCCGCGTCTCTTTCGCTGAGTATCGTGCCAGTCCTTTGCGGCTCAGCATTTCGCAACAAAGGTGTGCAGCCGCTCCTCGATGCCGTCGTCGACTACCTGCCTTCGCCGCTTGATATCCCGCCCGTGACCGGCGTGGACGCCATCACGCAAGCACCGGCGGAACGTCCGGCCAAGGACGATGCTCCGTTTTCGGCGCTGGCATTCAAGATTATGACCGATCCCTTCGTTGGCACGTTGACCTTTTTTCGAGTTTATTCGGGAGCGCTGGCTGCCGGATCGAGCGTGTACAATTCAACGCGGGCGAAGCGAGAGCGCATCGGTCGCTTGCTCAAAATGCACGCCAACAAGCGGGAGGAAATCAAGGAGGTCTACGCCGGCGACATTGCGGCCGCGGTCGGCCTGAAAACCGCGAGCACCGGCGATACGCTGTGCGACGAGAACCGCCCGATCATATTGGAGTCGATTGATTTTCCGGATCCCGTGATCTCGATCGCGATCGAGCCAAGGAGCAAAGCCGATCAGGAAAAACTCGCGCTGTCGCTCCAGAAGCTCGCTACCGAAGATCCGTCATTCAAGGTGCGCACGGACGAAGAGACGGGGCAGACAATTATTTCCGGCATGGGCGAGCTTCATCTGGAAATTATCGTTGACCGCCTGCTGCGTGAATTCAACGTCGGCGCGAACGTCGGCAAGCCGCAAGTCGCCTACAAAGAAACCATCCGTAAGGCTGTCGAGCAGCAGGGTAGGTTTGTTCGTCAAACGGGCGGACGCGGACAGTACGGAGACGTTTGGATCAAAGTGGAGCCGCAACCGCCGGGGAGCGGATTTGCGTTTGTCGACGGAATCAAAGGCGGCACGATTCCGCGGGAATATATTCCTGCCGTGGAAAAGGGCGTCAAGGAAGCGACCGAGAATGGCGCGCTGGCAGGGTATCCCATGGTGGATGTGAAGGTGACGCTCTTCGACGGCAGCTATCACGAGGTGGATTCATCCGAGATCGCCTTCAAGATCGCCGCTTCCATGGCGTTCAAAGAAGCCTCGCGCAAAGCCAATCCGGTGTTGCTCGAACCAATCATGGCCGTCGAGGTGGTGGTTCCGGAAGAGTTCATGGGCGAAGTTATTGGCGACATCAGCTCGCGCCGCGGCAAAGTCTTGGGCATGGAGGCGCGACCGGCAGCGCAGGTGATTGAGGCGCGGGTTCCTCTCGCTGAAATGTTTGGCTATGCCACAGACCTGCGATCAATGACCCAGGGAAGGGCTACCTACACAATGCAGTTTTCGCATTATGAACCTGTACCCACAACAGTCGCTGAAGGAATAGTCGCCAAATTCGATGGCAAGTCGGACGCGCTATGAACGAGAAGATTAGGATACGGCTCAAAGCTTATGATCACCGAGTTCTCGATCAATCGGTCGGTGACATTGTCGAGACTGTGAAGCGTACCGGCGGAAGGGTAGCGGGGCCGATTCCCCTGCCGACACGAATTGAACGTTTTACTGTCAATCGGTCCCCGCACGTCGACAAGAAATCCCGCGATCAGTTCGAGATTCGGACGCACAAACGGCTTCTTGATATTCTGGAACCAACGCAACAAACCATCGACGCCCTTGGCAAGCTGGATATTGCAGCGGGCGTCGATGTCGAGATCAAGCTTCAATAGGCCGGAACGGACTGCAAACGGGAATTTTTTATGACTGGGCTCATTGGAAGAAAAATCGGCATGACGCAAATTTACAATGCCGACGGAAATGTCGTTCCCGTTACGGTGATCGAGACCGGGCCCTGTGTGGTGGTGCAAAAAAAGGAACCATCCAAAGACGGCTACACGGCTCTGCAAGTAGGGTTCGGCAGCAAGAAAAGCCAGCGGCTCAACAAGCCCGCGCGGGGTCATATGACGAAAGCGGGCAAGGGCGGGTTTGAGATTTTGAAGGAGTTTCGCGTTGACGACCCGGCGCAGTATGAAGTCGGGCAAGAAATAAAAGTCACCGATCTGTTCCAAGCGGGAGACCACGTCGACGTTGCCGGGACCTCCAAAGGCCATGGGTTTACAGGGGTGATCAAACGCTGGAGGTTTGGCGGGTTTCCGGGCTCGCACGGAACCCATGAATATTTTCGTCATGGCGGCTCCATTGGCAACCGGTCTTTTCCGGGTCGAGTGCGCAAAGGAAAAAAGATGGCGGGGCATTGGGGTAATGAGCGCGTGTCCATTCAAAATCTCGAGATCGTTGAGGTTCGCCCAGAGGGCAATCTGATGCTGGTAAGAGGGGCTGTCCCCGGCGCCAAGCGAGGGATTGTGATCGTCCAGCGAGCGACCAAGGGATAGGTTCATGGAATTCAATGTTATCCAGCCCAATCTCAACGAGGCGATTTTTGGGGTCAAGACGCGGCCGCATCTCCTGCATCAGGCCGTTGTGATGCAACTCAATAATCGCCGTGCCGGGACGGCTGCAACTAAATCGAAAGGATTGGTTCGGGGCGGCGGCAAGAAACCATGGCGCCAGAAGGGCACCGGCCGGGCAAGGGCTGGAAGTATCCGCTCACCTCTGTGGGTCGGCGGCGGAACCATCTTTGGCCCGCAGCCGCGGGACTATTCTTACCGGATGCCGCGCAAGGCGCGCCGGGAAGCTCTCCTGTCGGCGCTCAGTCAGAAAAACCAGGATGCCAGAATTATCGTTTTGGACAAGCTCGATTTGGAGGAGGGGAAAACCAAATTGATGGCCAAGGTGCTGGCTGACTTAAAGGTGAAAAGCGCTTTGATCGTCATTCCTCAAGCCGATACCAAGATCGAACGTTCGGCGCGCAACCTCCCCGGCGTCAAAGTGCTGCGTGTCGAAGGATTGAACGTTTATGACCTGTTGCGCTACGAGTACCTCGTTTTGACCGAGCCGGCGCTGAAGCTTATCGAGGAAAGGTTAGCGGCATGAAAGGACCGCAGGAGATTATCCAGGCTCCGCTGATCTCGGAAAAGGGCTCGCTACTCGCGGAGGCCGCCCAGCAGGTGTTGTTCAAGGTGCACCCGGGGGCCAATAAAGTAGAGGTCAAGCGTGCGGTGGAGTCTCTGTTCAAGGTCAAAGTTGTCAAGGTTCGCATGGCGCGATACCTGGGGAAAATCAGGCGCGTCGGGCGCAACATGGGACGGCGGGCCCAGTGGAAAAAAGCTTACGTGACGCTCCGTGAGGGTGATAAGATCGATTTTTTTGGTGGAGCTTAAAAGGAAACGGGTATGCCTATCAAAACGTATCAGCCTACGTCTGCAGGAATACGCTTCCGCACCGGGCTCACATTTGAGGAGACCACGAAGAAAAAGCCTGAAAAGGGTTTACGTAGATCTTTGAAGCATAGCGGTGGACGGAACAACACGGGACGAATCACGGCGGATCACCGCGGCGGCGGGCACAAGCGTTTATATCGAATGATAGACTTTAAGCGCAACAAAAGAAACATTCCGGCCAAAGTCGAGGCCATCGAATACGATCCCAACCGGTCGGCGCGCATCGCGCTTCTTTGTTATGCGGACGGTGAACGGCGCTACATTCTCGCTCCGGAGCGGCTAACAGTCGGCGATTCCGTGATTGCCGGCGAGGAAAATGTTGACATCCAGCCGGGCAACTCCTTACCGCTTAAATTTATTCCCGTGGGGACGGTGGTTCACAACATCGAGATGAAAATCGGCAAGGGTGGCCAACTCGCGCGCAGCGCCGGCGGCGGGGCACAACTCATGGCCAAAGAAGGCACACAGGCGCTTTTGAAGCTTCCCTCGGGGGAGCTGCGTTATGTATTGGCGGAATGTCGGGCCACAGTAGGCCAGGTGGGTAACGCCGATCAAGAGAATATATCCTGGGGTAAGGCCGGTCGAATGCGCTGGCTTGGACGGAGACCTGTTACGCGGGGTATTGCAAAGAATCCGGTGGACCATCCGCATGGGGGCGGAGAAGGACGCTCTAAGGGGAATCATCCGATGACGCCCTGGGGGAAGCCCACTAAAGGCTACAAGACAAGAAAAAACCGTGCTTCGGACAAATATATTGTGAAGGGGAGAAAATCCAAGTAATGGCGCGTTCAGTAAAAAAAGGGCCTTTTGTAGATGAGCACTTGGCCAAAAAGATTGCCGGGATCGGCCAAACGCGCCAGAGGCAAGTGATTCGCACTTGGTCCCGCCGCTCAACGATCACGCCGGAAATGGTGGGTATGACTATCGGGGTGCACAATGGCAGGAAGTTTATTCCTGTCTTTGTGACCGAGAACATGGTCGGACACAAGCTCGGCGAGTTTTCTCCGACACGGACGTTCTATGCCCATGCCGGAGATCGGAAAGCAGAGGCCAAGGAAACGGTGCCGGCTGGCGCTCCTGCGGCGGCGCCACGTCCGCCGGCGGCACCCAAGCCTTGAGCAGAGTTGACGTGGCCGACAACGACTTATGATGTAAAGAATTATGGAAGCCCGTGCAACCACCAAATTCGTCCGCCTCTCGCCGCGAAAAGTGAGACTCGTGGTCGATCAGATTCGTGGAAAGGCAGTTGAGGAAGCCCTGAATATCTTAAAGTTCGTGCCCAAGCGGTCTGCTGGAATTGTCGCGAAAACCTTGCGCACGGCCATCGCCAATGCGGAAAATACCCAGACTGTGGATGTGGATCGTCTCTATGTCAAGCAGGCCAAGGTCGATGAGGCGGGCATGTGGAAGCGATTCATGCCGCGGGCGCAGGGCCGGGCGACCCGGATTCGCAAGAGACTGAGTCACATCATCATTGTAATCGATGAATCCGAGGAGAGGAGTTAAGCCCGATGGGTCAAAAAACACATCCCAAAGTTTTTCGCCTTGGCGTTATTGAGTCTTGGGATTCCCGATGGTATGCCCGTCACGACTACCCGAAACTGCTGCATGAAGATTTTCGCGTGAAGAAGTTTTTGAAAAACAGACTTTATCATGCGGGCATTTCCAAAATCGAGATCGAAAGAGCGGCCAACAAGGCCAAGATCAACATATACACGGCCCGCCCCGGCATTGTCATCGGCAAAAAAGGAGCCGAGATTGAAAAGTTAAAGGAAGAGATAGCCAAACTGACGGGACGCGAAACCTACATTAACATCCACGAGGTTAGGCGGCCGGATCTGGACGCGCAACTCGTGGCTGAGAATGTCGCGCTGCAGCTGGAGCGCCGGGTTGCCTTTCGCCGGGCGATGAAAGAAAGCGTATCCCGCGCCATGCGTATGGGCGCCCAGGGCGTCAAGATCCAGTGTGCCGGTCGCCTGGGCGGCGCGGAGATTGCCAGGACGGAATGGTATCGGGAAGGTCGGGTGCCGCTGCATACATTGCGCGCCGATATTAGTTATGGCCTTGCAGAGGCACGCACCACGTACGGCGTGATCGGGGTCAAAGTCTGGATCTTCAGAGGTGAAGTTTTGACGGAGGAGGAAGAACAGCAGAAGGCAATGTTAGGAGGGTAGGAGGGGAGCGGTGATCGGTCGGATGCCAAAAGGAAAAAATGCTCGAACCTAAAAAAGTAAAATACCGTAAACAACAGAAAGGCCGGCGTCGCGGTACGGCGTACCGGGGCTCCTGGTTGGCGTTCGGCGACTACGGTCTCAAGGCCGTCGGTCGCGGTTGGATGAGCGCGCGTGAAATCGAAGCGGCCCGGGTGGCGCTGACGCGCTACCTCAAGCGCGGCGGCAAGGTTTGGATTCGAATTTTTCCGGACAAGCCTTTGACGAAAAAGCCGGCAGAGACACGAATGGGCAAGGGCAAGGGATCTCCCGAGATGTGGGTAGCCGTAATCCAGCCGGGAAGAATTTTGTTTGAAATGGAAGGTGTCGAGGCGTCGCTCGCGCGCGAAGCTTTTCGGCTGGCCGCGCACAAGCTTTCGATCCCGACGGTGTTTGTCGAGAGGAGAACCGTCGCCCGTGCAAGCTAAAGAACTACGTGACCTGACTCTCGACGATCTCGCGCGCAAGCGGGTGGAGCTACGCGAAGAGATCAGTCATTTGAAACTCAAGCGAGGCACCGGCCGCCTGGAAAATCCGATGAAGCTACGTCAGACGAAGCGGGAACTGGCGCGTGTCGAAACGGTTCTGAACGAGAAGGTTCTCCGGGCCGGGAAAGGCGCGGCATGAAAACGAGGGGACTCAGAAAAGAACGGAGCGGAGTTGTCACGAGCGACCGCATGCAGAAGACCGTGGTTGTGTCTTTGGAGCGGACCGTGATGCATCCCAAATACAAAAAGTATCTGAAGCGCCGCACCCAGGTGAAGGCGCACGACGAAAGAAACGAGTGCCGCGTTGGCGACCGAGTGCTGATCGTGGAATGCCGGCCGCTCAGCCGGGACAAGCGCTGGCGCGTGCGCAAGGTATTGGAAAAAGCGAAAACCTCCGAGGTGGAAGCCGGTGCGGCGGCGGCGACTTCCTAGGACGGGCTGACGGAGATGTATCGGAACGGGTGAGCGTCCCGGAGTAAGGACAACAGGGTTGGCCTTCGCTCCGCAATGAATTTCAAATCACAGATTTCAGAGTGCATAAGTTTACCGGTATTGAGATGTGAAATTTGTAATCTGAAATGCTGAGCGTAGCGAAGCCTTGAGGTTGATTCATGATCCAAATGAGAACGGTGCTGGATGTGGCGGATAACTCCGGCGCGCGCAAGGTTCAGTGCATTAAGGTTTTGGGCGGCAGTAAACGAAAATACGCTTCCGTTGGCGACATTATCGTTGTCTCGGTCAAAGAAGCGATTCCAAACGCCAAAGTAAAAAAAGGCGAGGTCATGAAAGCGGTGGTCGTCCGCACGGCTAAAGAAACCGGGCGACCGGACGGCAGTTATATTCGTTTCGACAACAATTCCGCCGTTCTAATCGATAATCAGAAGGAGCCTGTCGGCACCCGTATTTTTGGCCCAGTGGCGCGCGAGCTGCGCGCCAAGAAATTCATGAAGATTATCTCGCTTGCGCCGGAAGTGCTATAAAACCGCGGAAATTCGATTTGATATTTGAATACAAGAAGAGATTGGAAACACGCAAAGTAATTCATGTGCCAAAGGTACAACCGTCGTTGGTATCGCGCCGATAAATCCCCTGTAGCCCCCTTTGGCAAAGGGGGCCGGCCGCAGGACGGGGGGATTTGTGTGTAGTCACATTTTCATACGAGACGCAAAAGGCCGCCAAGTCCAAACAAAAGAAGTTGGCGTCTCGGCAGGATCAATTCTAGCTCGACGTAAACGCTAGGAGACGGAATTTCGTGCACATTCGAAAAAATGATAGCGTGATCGTCATCGCCGGAAAGGACAGGGGCAAAACAGGCAAGATCCTCCGCGTGCTGCGCGACAAAGATAAGGTTTTGATCGAACGGATGAATATGATCAAACGTCATAGCCGACCTCGCGGCCCGCAACAACCCGGAGGGATTCTCGAAAAGGAAGCTCCGATCCATATATCCAACGTAATGATCATGTGCGACAAGTGTAACGCGCCCGTGCGAATCGGCCGCAAAATCTTGGCTGACGGGGAAAAAATTCGCGTTTGTCGCCGTTGTGGTGAAGCCCTCGACTAATGTGGCGTATGGCACGGCTCAAAGAGAAATATCAGGACGAGGCAGTTGCGGCGATGATGCAGGAGTTCGGTTACAAGAATTCCATGCAGGTGCCGCGCCTGGAGAAGATCACAGTGAACGTGGGCTTGGGCGAGGCCACGCAGAACATCAAGGCGCTGGACACCGCCGTCGCGGAAATTGCGGTGATCACGGGGCAAAAGCCGGTCGTCACCCGGGCCAAAAAAGCCATCGCCAATTTTAAACTGCGCGCGGGCGTACCGATCGGCTGTATGGTGACGCTCAGGCGGGAGCGAATGTATGAATTTCTCGACCGCCTCATTCATGTAGCGCTTCCAAGGGTGCGTGACTTTAAGGGCGTTTCGGACCGTTCGTTTGATGGCAGGGGAAACTATTCGCTTGGACTTCGGGAGCAGATCATTTTTCCCGAGATTCAGGCTGACAAGGTCGATAAAGCCCGGGGTATGACCATTACCATTACGACGACGGCGAAGACTGACGCCGAGGGGCGCGCCTTGCTGAGGTCATTGGGTATGCCGTTTGCCAGCGAGCTCAAGGGAGGACCTGTTGGCTAAAAAATGTCTTAGAATCAAAGCGGAAAGACCGAACAAGTTCAAAGTCCGGGAATACAATCGCTGTCCTCTTTGCGGCCGCTCACGCGCGTTTTACAGGCGCTTTCGCATGTGTCGCCTTTGTCTGCGAGATCACGCGCGCAAGGGACACATTCCCGGATTGATCAAGGCCAGTTGGTAAGATGCGGAGTTAGAGCATGACAATGACGGACCCTATAGCGGATATGCTGACACGCGTGCGCAATGCCGCCCGGGCGCGGCACCCCAAAGTTACCGTGCCGTGGTCGCGTGTCAAGGAAAACATCGCCAAGGTTATGGTCGAAGAAGGTTATCTGAAGGAAGTCAAACGGACCAAGGGGACATCGGGTGGGGGCGAGGAACTGGTCATCCAACTCAGATATGATCGCGAAAGCCGCCCGGTTATTTCCGGGCTGAAGCGCGTGAGCACGCCAAGCCGCAGGGTGTACGTCGGCGTTAAGGAAGCGACTCCGGTAAGAAGGGGTCTGGGGGTGAACATATTGTCCACCCCGAAAGGCATTCTTGTGGATCGCGAGGCGCAGCGCGCGAAAGTCGGCGGAGAATTGCTCTGCGCGGTCTGGTAATACCAAAGAGGTGTCGAGGTGTCGCGAATTGGCAAATTGCCGGTAACGGTCCCAAGCGGTGTGAAGGTCGTGCTCAATGGGAAGAACCTCCGGATGGAAGGGCCCAAGGGCAAACTGGAGACGCCTATTCCGGAGGGAGTGGCCGTCGCGGTAGATCAGAATATCGTGCGCGTTGAGCGTGACAACAGTGAACGAAAGATTCGCGCCCTGCATGGACTGACGCGAAAGCTCATCGCTAACATGGCCCGGGGAGTCAGCCAGGGTTTTTCGCGGGTGCTGGACATCAACGGGGTAGGGTATCGCGCCGAGGTCAAAGGACAAGAGATTCATATGACGCTGGGCTACTCGCATCCGGTGATTTTTCCGCTGCCGCAGGGCGTAAGCGCATCCATTGAAAGGCAGGTAACCATCACTCTCACGAGCGCCGATCGCCAGCTGCTCGGCGAAACCGCCGCCAAAATCAGGAGTCTGAGGCCGCCCGAACCCTACAAGGGTAAAGGCATCAAGTACCGAGAAGAGGTCATTCGGCGCAAAGCTGGAAAGGCTGTCGGCTCTGCAGGCGGGTAGAGTTTTGAGATTGGGACATGTTAACTGACGCAAGGGAAGTCTCGCGCCAGCGGCGCAAAGCGCGCGTGCGCAAAAAGATCTTGGGCACGGACCGCTGCCCTCGGGTGTGCGTGTTTCGGAGCAACAAGCATCTTTACGCGCAAGTCATTTCCGATGAGCGTGGCGTCACTTTGGCGGCTCTCTCGACACTGTCTCCCGGGTTCTCGGAGGAAAAAAAGAAGGGCAGTGGCGTAGAGATGGCCAAGCGATTAGGACTGGCGCTCGCGCAAGTATGCAAGGAGAAAAATATTACCCACGTGGTCTTCGATCGCAACGGGTTTCTCTATCACGGAAAGGTAAAGGCATTGGCGGACGGTGCCCGCGAAGGCGGCTTGCAGTTCTAACGGTTTTTGACGAAGAGAGGTGTCTTTGGAACGGATTGATCCGCAGGGATTGGAACTAAAGGAAAAAGTCGTTCATATCAGCCGGGTCGCAAAAGTAGTCAAGGGCGGCCGGCGCTTCAGTTTTAGCGCTCTGGTGGTTGTGGGCGACAATCGCACCCTGGTTGGTTACGGAATGGGGAAAGCCAACGAGGTTCCCGAAGCAATCCGCAAAGGTCTCGATCAGGCCAAAAAGAACTTGATTCGTGTTCCGGTAATGGAGGGAACAATACCGTTCGAGGTCACCGGACGGTTTGGGGCGGGCTACGTGATGCTCAAACCAGCGTCGGACGGAACCGGCGTGATTGCTGGAGGCGGTGTTCGAGCGGTTGTCGAAGCCGCTGGCATCCAAAACATTCTAACCAAATGCCTCGGCTCCAACAATCCGCACAATATGGTAAAGGCCACTTTCGAGGCGTTGAAAGACCTGCGCGCTCCGGAGGAGATCGCTGATCGGCGGGGAAAGACGCTGTCGGATATTCGTTGATTATGGACTTGAGTGATTTAAAACCAGCCGCGGGCTCGACTAAAAAGCGCAAACGCGTCGGGCGTGGAGACGGCTCCGGTCACGGAAAAACTGCTGGTCGCGGTCACAAGGGACAAGGCGCCCGCGCCGGCGGCGGAACGCGTCCTGGATTCGAGGGCGGGCAAATGCCACTTCAGAGGAGATTGCCCAAGCGCGGTTTCAAGAATATATTTCGTGCCAAAGTCGCGGTTGTTAACGTCGAAAAGCTCGAGCTTTTCCCCTCAGGTAGCGAAGTGACGCCTGATTCGCTGGCAGAGCGTGGGTTCGTTCAAGGCAAGAAGACCCTTGTGAAGATTCTCGGTCAGGGGTCCCTAAGCCGGGCACTAACGGTGAAAGCCCACAAGTTTTCCGCCAAAGCCAAGGAAAAAATAGAAGCTTCAGGCGGAAGGGTGGAGTTGATAAGCATCCATGCTTAAAGGTTTTCAAGGTGCCTCCCAGATTCCCGAGCTACGGCGCCGCATCCTATTTACGCTGGGCATCTTGGCCGTATATCGGCTGGGAGTGCATATACCGACCCCCGGCATTGATCGTATTGCGCTGGCGGCCTACTTCGAACAAGTCAAGGACACCATTTTTGGCTTGTTCAATCTTTTCTCCGGCGGCGCGCTGGAGCAGTTCTCGGTTTTTTCTCTCGGGATCATGCCATACATCAGCGCTTCGATTATCCTCCAGCTGCTGACCGTGGTTTTTCCCCATTTGGAGCGGCTGTCCAAGGAAGGCGAAGCCGGCCGCCGCAAAATGACGCAGTACACGCGCTACGGCACGATCGTGCTCGCGGTTGTTCAGGGTTTGATGATCAGCTATGGGCTCGAAGGCACGCGCTCCCCGGGAGGCGCTCCGATCGTTTTGAGCCCTGGTTGGGGCTTTCGCCTAATGACAGTGCTCACGCTCACTTCCGGCACGGCTTTCATCATGTGGCTTGGCGAACAAATTACCGAGCGCGGCATTGGCAACGGTATTTCCTTGGTTATCTTCGCCGGCATCGTGGCCCGGCTCCCCTCGGCGATCATAACGACCTTTCAATTCGTCCGCGAAGGCGAGCTCGGGCTGTTAATTGTCCTCTTGATCCTCGTCATGGTGGTTCTCGTGGTCGGGTTTATTATCTTCGTTGAGCGCGGCCAGCGCCGCATACCGGTGCAGTATGCAAAACGGGTCGTGGGCCGCAAAATGTACGGTGGTCAGACATCACACTTACCGCTGAAAATCAATACTGCCAACGTGATTCCGGTCATCTTCGCATCCTCCATCCTTATTTTTCCGGCGACGATGGCGCAGTTTTCGGCTCATCCCTGGGTCCAGAGCATGGCGAGTTACCTGAGTCCCGGGCAGTGGCTGCACGATATTGTATATGTCGCGTTAATTATCTTTTTTGCTTTCTTTTACACTGCCGTGGTGTTTAACCCGAGTGATGTGGCTGAAAACATGAAGAAGTTCGGGGGCTATATTCCAGGAATTCGGCCCGGGCAAAAGACCGCGGAATATATAGAGCGGGTGCTTTCGAGAATAACTCTGAGCGGGGCCATTTATTTGAGTCTCGTCGCCCTCCTTCCGACGATGTTGGTTGCGCAATTCAACGTGCCATTCTTTTTTGGCGGCACGGCTCTGCTGATCGTGGTCGGTGTCGCGCTGGACACCGTAGCACAGATGGAGACCCATTTGATAACCCGCAATTACGAAGGTTTCATGAAGCGAGGGCGTTTGCGGGGAAGAAGAGGCTAGCTTTTGGCGCGTGTTGTTTTGTTGGGCCCTCCCGGCGCGGGCAAGGGAACCCAGGCGAAATTCCTTCAGGAAGAATTCGGTGTTTGCCAGGTGTCAACCGGTGACATTCTGAGAAAGGCCATGGCCGACCAGACCAGTTTGGGAAAAAAAGCGGCGGCATATGTGCGGCAAGGAAACCTGGTGCCGGACGATCTCATGGTGGATTTAGTGCGCGAGCGGTTGAAAGCGGAGGACTGCCGAAACGGATTTATTCTGGATGGCTTTCCCAGAACCATAGCTCAGGCGCAGAGCTTACAAGATATGCTCGGGGCGATGGGTTCGACGCTCGACTCTGTCTTGTCCCTGGAGGTGCCCCGGGAGGTTATCATTGAGCGCTTATCGGGACGGCGGACGTGCAAGAACTGCGCGGCGCTGTACCATGTCGCCTTCGATCCGCCCCAGAAAAAAGGGGTTTGTGATCGCTGCGGCGGCGAATTGGTCCAACGCGAAGATGACCGGGAAGAAACCATTAGCTCCCGGCTGAGCGTCTACGAGGCGCAGACCGCCCCTTTGATCGATTACTACGGAAAGAAAGGCATGCTACGGGCGGTGAATGGCACGGGCGAGGTCGAGGAGATACGCCGGCGAATTCTCAAAGCAGTAGGAGACGTGGCGGCGTGATCTCGATTAAATCTCCGCGAGAGATCGAAATCATGAGGCGGGCGAATTTGATTGTCGCCGAGGTGTTGGAAGAGCTTAAGAAAAAAGTAGCGCCGGGTGTAACCACGCTCGAGCTCGATAGTTTGGCCGAGGAGCTGACGGTAAAAAAAAAGGCGATACCAGCATTCAAAGGATATTCGGTAGCGGGCCGTGTGTTTCCCTGCTCGCTGTGCGTATCGATTAATGAAGAGATCGTGCACGGCATTCCATCAAACCGGGTCCTGCGCGAGGGCGATATCATAGGCCTCGATTTCGGCGTCATTTACGAGGGTTTCTATGGCGATTCCGCAGTCACGCTTGGCGTGGGCGAAGTCAGCGAAGACGCTCGACGTTTGATGGAGGTGACGCGAACCGCGCTGTACAAGGGGATTGAGGAGTTGCGCGAAGGGAAGCGGTTGGGTGACCTTGGGGCCGTGGTGCAAAGAACGGCCGAGGATGCCGGTTTTTCCGTGGTCCGCGCCTTTGTCGGTCATGGCATTGGCAAGAAGCTGCACGAGGAGCCGCCGGTGCCCAACTACGGCGAGCCTGACCGGGGTATTCGTTTGAAAGAAGGCATGGTACTGGCAATCGAGCCGATGCTCAACATGGGGGGGCATGAGGTCGAGATCAAAGAGGACGGCTGGACAGCAGTGACGCGTGACGGCAGCTTGGCGGCGCATTTCGAACACTCCGTCGCCGTCACGAAGGACGGCCCTTATATTTTGAGCCAACTTTAGCGCGAGAATTGGCGATTTGCCGAGGTGGACGGTCGCGATGCCCAAAGAAGATGCCATTGAAGTGACCGGTACGGTGCTGGAAACACTGCCGAACGCGATGTTTCGGGTGGAGCTCGAAAACGGTCACAAAGTGCTTGCGCACATTTCGGGAAAGATGAGGATGCACTACATCAAAATTCTTCCCGGCGACAAGGTCAAGATCGAGCTGTCACCCTATGACCTCGGGCGGGGCAGAATTATTTATCGCGAGCGGTGAGAACAGGAGCGGCCGTGAAAGTCAGGGCTTCGGTAAAGAAGATTTGCAACAAATGCAAGGTCGTGAGACGTAAGGGCGTGGTGCGGATTTTGTGTGTCAACACCAAGCATAAGCAGAGACAGGGATAAGCGATTTGCGATTTTGGATTGCCGATTTTCGATTACCGGTCGAGAAGCCAAAATCCAAAATGCAAAATGGAAGGCAATAGGTTAGGAGAGAAGTTATGGCGCGCATCGCGGGCGTAGATCTACCCAGGAACAAGAGGATGGAAGTGGCGTTGACGTATATCTATGGCATTGGGCGTAGCACGGCACGAGACATTTTGGCGCAGGCCGGCGTTTCTTTGGATCTCAAGAGCGATAGCCTTTCCGACGACGATGTTGTCAAGATTCGCCAGATCATCGATCAGTCCCATAAGGTCGAAGGCGATCTGCGTCGCGACGCTACCGGTAACATCAAGCGGCATATCGACATGGGCTCTTATCGCGGCTTGCGCCACCGACGGAATTTACCCGTGCGCGGCCAGCGCACGCATACAAACGCACGCACGCGAAAAGGTCCAAGAAGAACAGTGGCGGGGAAAAAGGCGCCACCCTCAAAAGGCTAGTTGCTGTTTTTAACCAGGAGATCGTTATGGCTAAAGTAGACGAGATCGCTCAGCAAAAGGACCAGAGAAAGGCTGATGCACAGGCGGAGTCAAAGCCTGGGGAGAAGGTCGCACGCAAGAAGCGCGGGCGCAAGAATATTGCCGAGGGCGTGGTCCATATCCATTCGACTTTCAATAACACCATCGTGACGATTACGGACTATCAAGGCAATGTGATTTCCTGGTCGAGCGCGGGCAGCATGGGCTTCAAGGGTTCGCGCAAAGGGACTCCGTTTGCTGCCCAGCAAGCGGCCGATAGCGCCGCCAAAAAGGCGATGGATCACGGCTTGCGAAGCGTGCAGATTTTCGTGCGCGGTCCGGGCGCAGGCAGGGAATCGGCGCTGCGCGCCCTGCAATCGGCCGGATTTAACATCAGCTTGATTAAAGACGTGACGCCGATTCCGCATAACGGCTGCCGGCCGCCAAAAAGAAGACGCGTTTAAGGAGAAGGAGGAACGTTTGGCTAGATACACGGAATCTGTGTGCCGCCTTTGCCGACGAGAGAACCTCAAGCTTTTTCTCAAGGGGGAGCGCTGCTACACCGACAAATGTGCCATTGAGCGGCGTAATTATCCCCCTGGCCAGCACGGTCAAGCGCGCGCGAAGTTCTCCGAATACAGCATCCAGCTGCGTGAAAAACAGAAGGTCAAGCGCATTTACGGTTTGCTGGAAAACCAGTTTCACCGGACTTTCCAGCGCGCTAGCAGGACAAAGGGGATTACCGGCGAAGCGCTGTTGGCTCTATTGGAGCGGCGCCTGGACAATGTGGTCTATCGGCTCGGCTTCGCAAGTTCCCGGGCGGAGGCGCGCCTGTTGGTCCGGCACGGACACATTCTGGTCAATGGCAAAAAAGTCAACGTGCCGTCCTTTTCCGTTCGTGTAGGGGATGTCATCTCCGTCAAAGAGCGGAGCCGGCAGATGAGCCGGATTCTCAATGCAATGGAAGGAGCACAGCGACGCGGCCTGCCCGAGTGGGCGGAGTTGGACCGCGACAGTTTTAGCGGTCGAATCAAGCTCATGCCGTCGCGAAGCGACATCACGATGCCCATCAACGAAAAATTGATCGTCGAACTCTATTCAAAGTAGTTTTTACCTGGGAGAACCTATGTCTTACATTTCTAGGCATTGGACTGATTTGATGAAACCCAAGCAACTGGAGGTAGACGAAAAGACACTGACCCCCAGCTACGGAAAATTTTATGCGGAGCCATTTGAGCGCGGCTTTGGTCAGACCATCGGCAATTCGCTACGGCGCATCTTGCTTTCCTCCCTCATGGGAGCCGCCGTGGTCTCGGTCCGCATTAAGAGTATTCTGCACGAATTTTCCACGATTCCCGGCGTTACCGAAGATGTGGCGGATATTATCTTGAATCTCAAAGAGATTCGCCTGCGGCTGCATGACGGCGAACCCCAGAATCTGCGCGTCGAGGCCAAAGGGCCTGCAACCGTGCTGGCGAGGGACATCATAGCCCCGCCCAGCGTCGAGATTTTGAATCCAGAACACAAGATTGCGACCGTATCGGGAGATGGAAAGCTCGAGATGGAGATGGTGGCGAAGTTGGGCCGCGGTTACGTACCCGCCGAGAAGAACAAAGAAGAAGGTGTGCCCGTGGATACCATCTTCATCGACGCGATTTTTTCTCCGATTCAGAAAGTGATCTTTACGGTGACGAACGCGCGGGTGGGGCAGCGCACAGACTACGACCGACTGGCCGTCGAGATTTTTACCGATGGCAGCGTCAGACCCGATGATGCGATCGCCTACGGCGCAAAGATTCTACAGGACCAATTGAGTATATTTGTGAACTTCCAAGACGAGCCACAGCAGGAAAAGCGCAACGAAGGCCCGACGATTCCGCTCAACGACAATCTGTTCCGCAGCGTCGACGAGTTGGAGTTTTCTGTGCGCTCGCAGAATTGCCTGCAGAACGCGGATATCAAGTACATCGGAGAGCTAGTGCAGAAAAGCGAACATGAAATGCTGAAGACCAAGAACTTCGGCCACAAATCACTCAACGAGATCAAGGAAATTCTGCGGGAAATGGGGCTCGAGCTTGGAATGAAAGTCGAGCACTTTCCTGCGCGGGATGAGATCGAGACGCGCAAGCGCGAGATACAAAAGGAGTCGGCCTGACAATGCGGCACCTGAAGTCCGGAAGAAAACTCAACCGTTCCTCCAGCCACCGTCGGGCGCTCATGCGCAATCTCGTGACCGCGCTACTGCGGGACGAAAAGATCAGGACAACGGACGCCAAAGCGAAAGAAGTGAGACGATGGGTGGATCGGGTCATTACGTTGGGCAAAGACGGAAGCCTGCACGCCCGCCGGCAAGCCCTCGGCATCGTGCAAGATAAGGCTGTGGTGGTGAAGCTGTTCGATACCATAGCACCACGTTTTAAGGATCGCCCGGGCGGCTATACGCGGATCGTGAAGATCGGATGGCGGCGCGGCGACGCGGCGCCGATTTCGCTTCTGGAACTCGTGAGTGCCCCCGAGGGCGGTGCGCCACCGCCTTCTCAGGGTGGAAGAAGGCGCAGGCGGGGAGCACGCGCGGCAGCGCCAGCAGCGACTGAAAGCGCCGAAAAGCCCAGCGCGTCTTGATCCATTTTGGCTAACTTGCTTAGAGCCGCAATACGAATCCCGTACTGCGGCTTTTTTGTCTCTGCGCAGCAAGCCTTTCCCCCGAGGGCTTGATCTGGTATGGAGGGATAAAGTTGAGGCTCGAAACCGGAGACTAGCCCGGCTTCTTCATTAATTATAAAGGGTCTCATAATAGTGACTGCATTCTTTTTGAAAATCCCTCCTAACCTCCCTTTGCCAAAGGGAGGATTTTCCCCTCTTTGGAAAACTTTGGAAAAGAGGGGTTAGGGGAGATTTTGAGGGCGCAATGTCAATTCAATTTTGCGACCCTTTATAACTGGTGGTATCAAACGATGAGCCCTTCCGGGCCAATTCTCGCTCCAACGAGGGATCTCAATTACAGATTTCAGATTTCAAAAAAAAGCTCCTTCTGAGATCTGTTATCTGAACTCTCAGCGCAGCGAGGCCTCCGATCGCCACGAGGTAGCCAGAGTAGACATGCTGCATCGATCGCTAAAAGATCTCCTCGACATAAAGGTCAAACGCGAGGGTTTGGATGGTCTGGAGTGGAGGGATTACGGCAACGGCCTCCAGATGGCTCGTTTGGCGCGCGCAGGCAAGCGCGAATTGGTTCTTTACCGCGTCTCAAGGGAGGCCGGCCCGCAGGCCTTTTTACGTCACGAGCATCTTGGCGGGGAATGCTATCTCGTTCTTCAGGGAAAAATTACCGACGAGACCGGGGAGTACAGTGAGGGCGAGATCGTCTTCCTGGACCCCAAGTCCGTGCATACACCCCGTCCTGTCGGAGAAACGCTTGTCTTGGTCTTGTGGCCCGAGGGCGTGCGGATTGTCGAATCGTAAAGTACACCTTGGAGTAATGGAGTGGTGGAGTCATGGTATTAAACAGCAGGTTAAGGCTAAGGTTCAGGTTCAGCCCAACCCTCAGGGCTAACCTCAATCTCAGCCTCAACCTCGACCTAAACCTGGGTTGATCAGAGGACAGACTCCGTTTGGAATTGCAAAGACGGGAGGGTACATGAAAACCGTGGGTTTTATCGGAACCGGCGGCATGGGAAGTGGCATGGCGGCCAACCTCATCAAGGCCGGTCATCATCTCGTAGTCAATGATCTGAGGCGGGAAGCGGCGCGTGCTTTGGAGAGTCAGGGAGCGGTTTTCAAGGACTCACCGGCGGCGGTGGCAGAGTCGTGCGAGGTGGTGCTCTCAATGCTACCGTATAATGAAGCGGTGACCACAGTTGGGTTGGGCAAGGGCGGATTGCATGAAGCTAAAAAAGGGGCCAGGCTGTGGGTCGATTTCAGCAGCATTGACAAGAAGACGATTGTCGGCGTCAACGGCGAACTTAGCAAGCACGACTGGATGGTTTTGGATGGCTCGGCCGGCGGCGTTGAGGAAGCAGCCGCAGCCGGCACTTTGTCTTTGTGGATTTCAGGAGCCAGAGATCTCTTCGACCAACAGATGCCTGTCTTTCAAGCCATGGGCAAAAAAATCATTCACGTCGGCGAGCTGGGCAACGCAAAGCTCGTGAAAAACGCCATGGCCATGTTTGCCGCCATTCAACATTTGGGGCTCGCCGAAATCTTTTCGTGGCTGAAGAAGGGTGGCGTGACGGAAGAGACTTTTCAAACGGTATTAAAGAATTCACAACAAAACTCCGAAGCGATAAACCGCATTTGCGACATCGTCGTGAGTCGCAAGTACAAGCCGAGAAAATCCTGGATGCCCAAAGATGTCGGTTTCGGGCTCGACATGGCGCGTGAGATGGAGGTGCCGGCGCCGTTTACGGCGTTGGCCTATCAGATGTTCGCCATTGCGCAGGCAAATCAACTGGACGAATACGAGGCAACGGGCATCGCCTGCAACGTGTACGATTTGATAACCGGGCAGAACAAGCGTGTTTAGGCATGTATCTTCGCACACTGCTGATTCTCTGCGTAATCGCAATTCTCAGTGTCTTCGCGGCAATCAACTGGAATGCCTTCACCACGCCGACGATCTTGTCATTAGCCTTTACCACGGTGGAAGCGCCGCTTGGGCTGATCCTTTTGGCTTTCGTGGCGTTGCTCACATTCTTGTTTCTGGTTTATTTGGTCTATCTTCAGTCGTCAGCGTTGTTCGAGTGGCGCCGCCACGCGCGGGAATTGCAAGCGCAGCGTGAGCTCGCTGAAAACGCCGAGGCTTCCCGGTTCAATCAACTGCAATCGTTGACGCAGGTTGAAGCGGAAAAACTCACGCATCAAATCGAGGAGATGCGGGGAGTCTTGGCGGGGCGGTTGGACCAGATCGAGCGCGAGCTGCGCTCACAGATAGAGCAATCTGTAAACAGCCTTGCTGCCTACATAGGCGAGCTTGAGGATCGTATTCAGCGACTTGGCGGCAATCGATCTTCTTCGCCGGATCAGTCAGAATAGGCGGCACCGGTTGGGTCCCCGAGTTGACTTTTGACCAAAAAAACCGTTATTTAGCTCCAATTAGCTGTTCTTTAATTCACCCCAGAGACACGGAGTGCACAGAGGGTTTTCTTTTAACAAACGCTCCTTGTTAGCTTTTCTCTGTGCCCTCAGCGCCTCTGCGGTGAGGCATCCGAATCTTATCTCCCGTGCCTGCCTTCGCTAGCATGCAATGCGCAGAGAACTTAGAGACCTTCTGACCCAAGCCATCGACCGAGGCCTGAAAGCGGGAGATCTGCCTGTTTCGGAACTCCCTCCTTTGCTTCTGGAGCCGCCCAAACAGCGGGAATTCGGTGACTTGGCGAGCAATATCGCTATGCTCTGGGCGAAAGCGATCAAGCAACCACCGCGGCGTATCGCCGAAGCCATCCTAAAGAACTTTCAAGACCCAGATGGAATTATAGGGCGCGCCGATATCGCCGGCCCCGGTTTTCTGAACTTCGCCTTTGCGCCGAAATTTTACTATGAACAATTGCGCAGGTTAGCCGCAGGGACAGGGACGATGCTCGATCTTGGGCGTGGTGAGAAAGTGCAAGTGGAGTTTGCCAGTGTGAATCCTACCGGGCCGCTGCATGTGGGCCATGGGCGCGTGGCGGTCATTGGCGATGTTTTGGCTCGGCTTTTCGAGGCCACTGGATACCGCGTCGAACGCGAATACTATGTGAATGACGCGGGTAAACAGATGGAGAATCTCGGGCTCTCGGTTTACGCGCGCTACAGGGAACTGTTTGGCGAGACCGTGGAGTTTCCCGCCGAGGGTTACCCGGGCGACTACGTCCGGGAAATTGCCGCCGATGTCAAACAGCAACACGACGACAAGTTTCTGCGCGCTCCCAGGGAAGACGCGATTGAGTTCTTTCGACAGTATGGTGGCAAATCGCTGTTGGCGAGCATTCGCAACCAGTTGGGCGATTTCGGCATTGAGTTCGATATGTTTTTTAGCGAAACGGAGTTGCGCGAGCGCAGTGAGGTTGCCGAAACGATCGAGCTCATGCGCTCGCGGGGGCTGATGTATATGCAAGAGGGCGCCGAGTGGTTCCGCTCGACGCTGTTCGGAGACGACAAAGACCGCACGGTCGTCAAAAGCGACGGAGAACTAACCTATTTTGCCAGCGACATTGCTTACCATCGGAACAAGTTCGAACGCAGGTTTCACAGACTGATCAACGTTTGGGGTGCCGATCACCACGGTTATGTTGCGCGCCTGAAAGCGGCCCTGAGAGGTTTGGGTTATAACCCGGATCTTCTCGACGTCGTCTTGGTCCAGATGGTGCAGCTTACGCGCGGCGGCGAACCGGTGCGGATGGGCAAGCGCACCGGGGAGTTCGTGTCGCTGCGGGAAGTGGTCGATGAAGTCGGTCGCGACGCCGCGCGATTCTTTTTTCTTATGCGCAAATCGGACAGCCATCTCGATTTCGATCTCGATCTCGCCAAGCGAGAGTCCAGCGAGAATCCCGTGTTTTACGTTCAATACGCTCACGCGAGAGTGGCGAGCGTTTTCGAACAGGCGCAACGGCAGGGCATCGAATGGAAGGACTCGGTGCCGGATGCGATCCCGTTGGAGAGACTGGTGCTGCCGGAAGAGATGGAACTGATTCGTAAGATGATCCAGTGGAACGAGGTGTTGGAAGAAAGCGTGCGCGAGTTGGAGCCCCATCATCTCGTTTTTTATTTGCTGGATGTGGCCGGTGAGTTCCATCGTTACTACAATCGCCACCGTTTCATCTCCGATGATCTCGAGCTGACCCATGCCAGGTTATTGTTGGCGCGCAACGTTCAGAAAACTATCCACCGGGGCCTGAGCATCTTGGGTGTCGATGCACCGACGAAGATGGCCGCGCGCGTGGATGTTGCGGGCCAATAAGAAAAAGAAAGCTCGAAATCCGAGAAGCAGGCTACACCGAACGCGAATAGAAAAATTCGAAACTCTGTGCTAATTTTTGCTCTGTGTTAAAGTCCCCTTGATCCCGCTCTTTTCAAAGGGCAGGTGTCGTCATTTCCGCATATTTTTTCCACGGGACTTGTGGCGGATTCGCGGGCATGACGGAGAGACCGAGCAATTCCTCTCTTGGGAAAAGCAAGATGGCGGAGGTTTTAGACAAACGTTCAATGGCAGACAATCGGAGAGGCAAAGAAAAGCGGTTTTATTTTAGCCGTGGGCAACTCATTCTGCTCGGGGCCGGTTTCATTGCGGCTGCCGTGGTCATTTTTTTTATGGGAGTGTTCGTGGGTCAGGGAATCGAGGGCAGGAAATTGGTGAAGCCAGAGGAGCCTCTGATACGGGTTCCCGTGGCGCCCCCGACCAAGGGTTCGGACGCAGCGGCACCTGCCAAGGAGGAGTTGACCTTCTATGACACCTTGACGCAGCCCCCCGTAGCAGGAACTGCGACGACGGAGGGCGAAAAGGTCATCGCTGAGACGCAGAAGGCGGCCCAGCGCACGGAGCCGCGAAAGAAACAAGAGCCTGCCACGGTGGCAGTAGACAAAGCTGCCGATAGAGTCGAGCCGGCAAAAAGACCAAAGCTGGCCGAAAGCGCGGCAGCCGGCGAGACGGACAAGTCTTGGACCGTTCAGGTGAACGCGTTTCCGGACCCCAAATCGGCACAGATGTGGGTGGATAAGCTCAAGAGCAAGGGCTACAACGCTTACTCGGCTGAGGTTGTCAACAAAGGCAAAACCTGGTATCGCGTCCGCGTCGGGCAGTTCGCGTCAAGGGATGAAGCAGAAAGGCTCGAGCAAACTCTTAAGACCAAGGAGAATTTTCCCAAGGCATTTGTTACGAGCCGCTGAAGGGGTGGCTGATTATGAATATCCGGACTGCTATCGACAGGCTGGTCAATCGCACGAATCTTTCGGAAGCGGAAACCATTGACGTCATGAATGAAATCATGACGGGGGAGGCGACGCCTTTGCAGGTGGCATCTTTCCTCACCGCGCTCAGGATGAAAGGCGAGACGGTTGAAGAGATCACCGGAGCCGCGCGCGTCATGCGTGAGAAGGCCAATCGGGTGAGGGTCCCGGCCCAAACCGTCCTGGATACATGTGGCACCGGAGGCGATCAAAAAGGGACCTTCAATATTTCCACCACTTGCGCGTTCGTTGTAGCCGGAGCGGGTGTCTCCGTGGCGAAACACGGCAATCGCTCCGTTTCAAGTCAATCCGGCAGCGCCGATGTTTTGGCTGCTCTGGGTGTCAAGGTAGATGCCGCCAAAGAACGGGTGGAAAGCTGCGTAGAAAAAATTGGCATCGGTTTTCTCTTCGCCCCTTTGCTGCACGAAGCGATGAAATACGCGGTCCAGCCGCGGCGCGACATCGGCATACGGACCATTTTTAATCTTTTGGGGCCGCTGACGAATCCCGCGATGGCCAGCCACCAGCTGATTGGCCTCTATGACGGGGCCCTTGTCGGAACAATTGCCCGGGTGCTGCAAAATCTCGGCAGCTCGAGCGCGATGGTGGTACACGGCATCGAGGGGTTAGATGAGATCTCCGTTTGCGGCGCCACCAGGGTGGCGGAGCTGCGCGATGGCTGCATCCGGGAGTACACCGTCGAGCCGGAGCGCTTTGGCTTCGAGCGCCGGTACTTGTCGGATATCCAGGTGGGCACGCCGGAACAAAGCGCCGCTGTCGTCAGAAACGTGCTTCGCGGCGAGCAGGGGCCGGCGCGCGATATCGTGCTGCTCAACAGCGGTGCCGCGCTTTATGTTAGTGGCAGCGCGGCTTCCATCGAAGCGGGAGTGCGGCTTGCAGCGGTGTCAATCGATTCGGGCAAGGCGCAGGAAAAGTTGGACCGGCTTGTCGAGTTGACGAACGCCGATTAGACCCCAATGCCCGAATTCCTTGCCGCGATCGTCGCGCACGTCCATGACGTGGTGAAACAAAGGCAGCGACGCACACCGCTTCCCGCCTTACGGGACCGCGCACTGTTTCACGCGCCGACACGGGGGTTTGCAAGTCAGTTGGGCGGAGCTTCGCGCCGTATCATCGCTGAAGTCAAACGGGCGTCTCCATCTAGAGGCATCTTCAGGTCCGATTTTGACCCGATAGCGATTGCGCAGGAATATGCGGGCCACGGTGCCAGTGCGATTTCCGTGCTCACCGAGGAACGGTTCTTTCACGGCAGCCTCGATCACCTCGAGCAGATTCATCATGCGGTCGCCGTACCGCTCCTGCGCAAGGATTTTATTGTTGATCCCTACCAGCTAGTGGAGGCCCGGAGTTACGGCGCCGACGCGGTATTGTTGATCGCGGCGTTACTCGAGCCAGAAAAGCTCAGGGATCTCTGCCAGCAAGCGCGCTCTCTCTGGCTTGACAGTTTGGTCGAGGTGCACACCGAGGGGGAATTGGAAAGGGCTCTCGACGCCGGCACACAACTGGTCGGTATCAACAATCGGGATCTGAAAACGTTTGAAGTCAGCTTGGCTACGACACAGAAGTTGGCACCGTTGATTCCGCCTGGAACACTTGCCGTTTGTGAAAGCGGCATTGATAGCCCGGAGCAAATACGGCAGATCGAGAGTTGGGGAGTAAGACTGTTTCTCGTTGGTGAATCGCTCATGCGGGCACCCCGCCCGGGGGAGAAACTCAGAGAATTACTAACGTGACTGGTGTTCGTGATCCGTGATCGTAAAGAATGCGAAGAGGGTGTTGAGACGAGCACGAGCCACGAGCACGAGCAACCGTATGGTCAAAATCAAGGTGTGTGGCATTACGAATCGGGTGGATGCCGAGAAGGCCATAGAGCTTGGCGCGGACGCTCTGGGGTTTAATTTTTTTCCACCCAGCCCTCGTTGCATTACGCCGGAAAAAGCACGCGCCATACTGGGCGGGTTAAAGAGCATGGCTTGCCATGTGGCCTTGTTCGTCAACGAGCCGCAAGAACGCGTGCGCGAACTGCTCGGCCGCTGCCGGCTTGAAGATGGCCGTCAGGCATTTACCAGTTTACAGTTTCATGGCGAGGAGACCGCGGAGTACTGTCGTGGGTGGGGGATGAAAATCATCAAGGCATTTCGTGTGAAAGAGCGGGCTTCGCTGGACGCCATGCAAGGTTTTCCGGCGGATCTGTGTCTGTTGGATTCGTGGTCTTCCGGGTACGGCGGATCGGGCAAGTCGTTCTCCTGGGAATGGCTCGATGAGATTCAAACGGTCAAACTCGTGCTCTCCGGTGGACTCACCGCGGAAAACGTGGGCGAAGCGATTCAACGGGTTCGTCCTTACGCTGTCGATGTCTGCAGTGGGGTGGAAGCGCGCCCCGGAATCAAAGATCATGCGAAACTCAAGAACTTCATCGTTGCTGCCAAGGGTGCCTGACAGCCGCGGTCATTTTGGCCCCTACGGTGGACGATATGTGGCTGAAACGCTCATGCCGGCATTGGCTGAGTTGGAGCAGGCCTATGCGGCCGCGCGCCAGGACCGCACTTTTCGCAAAGAATTCACCCATTATTTGAGCGAATATGCGGGCCGAGCCACCCCCCTCTATTTCGCCGAGCGATTAACACGCGAGCTCGGCGGGGCGAAGATTTATCTAAAGCGCGAAGATTTGTGTCACACGGGCGCTCATAAGATTAATAATACCATTGGCCAAATCCTGCTGGCGCGGCGCATGGGGAAAAAGCGGGTCATCGCCGAAACTGGGGCGGGCCAGCACGGCGTCGCCACGGCCACCGTCGCGGCACGATTTGGCTTGTCGTGTGAGGTCTTCATGGGCAAGGAAGATGTCGCGCGTCAATCGCTGAACGTTTTTCGCATGAAGCTTCTGGGAGCCACGGTGAGAGTCGTGGATTCCGGTAGCCAGACGTTAAAAGATGCGATGAATGAAGCGCTCAGAGACTGGGTGACCAATGTCCGCAACACCTACTACCTCATCGGCTCGGTCGCTGGCCCGCATCCGTATCCAATGATGGTGCGCGATTTCCAATCGGTGATCGGGCGCGAAGCGCGCAAGCAAATACTGCGCAAAGAACAGCGGTTGCCGGACTACCTGGTCGCTTGTGTCGGCGGTGGCAGCAATTCCATGGGTCTTTTCTATCCCTTTGTGCGCGATGCAAAGGTGGCGATGTTGGGGGTTGAGGCAACTGGAGAAGGACTCAGGAGCGGCAAGCACGCCGCGTCGATTCTCGGCGGTGAAGTGGGAGTGCTCCATGGCAGCAAGAGTTACGTGCTCCAGAACGGAGGCGGCCAGATCCGTGAAACCCATTCCATCGCGGCGGGGTTGGACTATCCCGGAGTGGGGCCTGAGCTCAGCTATCTCCGCGACTGTGGCCGCGTGCAGTTCACCGGGGCAACCGACAGCGAAGCAATCGAGGCGATTAAACTGTTGGCCCAGCTCGAAGGGATCATTCCGGCGCTGGAAAGCGCTCACGCCATCGCCGCGGTAAAGCGGTTGACGCCACGTTTGAGCAAGAATCGTGTTGTGATCGCAAACCTTTCAGGTCGGGGCGATAAGGATATGATTACGGTGGGGAACTATCTCGGGGTAAAGCTATAAAAGTTCGAGGTTCG
>CAYPHJ010000054.1:14395-30406 GCA_964410485.1 uncultured Syntrophobacteraceae bacterium | reverse complement strand
CGGCAAAGCTGCGCAGCTGATCGACCATCGTGTTGATGGTATCCTTGAGCTGGAGAAATTCGCCGCGCACGTCGACGGTGATCTTTTTCGACAAGTCGCCATTGGCCACGGCAATTGTCACATCGGCGATGTTGCGCACCTGCGCGGTCAAATTACCGGCCATCATGTTGACGCTTTCGGTCAGGTCCTGCCATACGCCACTGACCTCCCGAATCCGTGCCTGGCCGCCGAGTTTTCCTTCCGTACCGACCTCGCGCGCCACGCGCGTCACCTCGGCGGCAAAGCCATCGAGCTGTTTGACCATGGCGTTGACCATTCTTGCTGTTCGTAAGAACTCGCCTTTCAGAGGTTGACCTTCTGCCTCGAGAGCAACTGTCTGGCTCAGGTCACCTTTGGCAACAGCCCCAATGACCCGTGCCATTTCTACAGTGGGTCGTGCGAGATCCTCGATCAAGTGGTTGACGGCATCGATCCTGGTTCTCCAGGCGCCGCCGCCAGCCGGTAAGATTGCGCGCTGGGACAGTTTTCCTTGCTTACCGACAACCCGGCTGACCCGCTCGATTTCAGTCGTGCTGTCGGCCAACATTTCGAGGATATCGTTCAATGTGTCAGCAACTTTCCCATTCATGCCGGTCCAATGGCTTGGCAGACGCACGCTGAAATCTCCTTTTTTCACCGCCGTGAGGACCTGAAGCAGTGCGTGGGTGTCCAGTTGATGATCTTTAAGCTCATCGGCTACCTTTTGTGGCATAAGAAACTCCGGTCTCCTGAATGATCAGAGGCTTTAGGGGGATCAACTTGGGCCGATCGAATTGCTGTTGTGATTTGTTTAGTACCCGTGTTGCACAAACGGGACACAAACTATCGCAGTTTTTGTCTATGTCAATATGTTTCTGTGGGCAGGCTGCGAAAACCTAGAATGTGCAAGCTGGTTCAAAGAATATCTCAGACAACTCGGTAGCTTACACGACTCGAACCGGCGGGTTAGAGCGTCCCTTGCTGTGATCAGGAATCGCTGGGTTCGCCACCCGGGGAGATTGCTTCCGGCTCCTGGTTCTGATTATGATTCTCGGCGGAGTAAGCATGGCGCAAACATTTTTTCGGGTTGTAACCCCGGAGGACGCCCGCCGCCTGTTGCTACAGGTCACGCCCGTTGGGACGGATCGGATTTCCACCGTACGCGCGCGCTCTCGCGTTTTGGCCAAAGATCTCCATTCCGAAGTGGACCTGCCCCATTTTTGTCGCGCCGCTATGGACGGCTACGCCGTCCGAGCCAAGGACACGTTCGGTGCAAGCCAGAGCCTGCCTGCATATCTGAAACTTGCGGGAGTCGTGGAAATGGGCAAGGAAGCCACCCAGCCATTGGCAAAGGGCGAAGCCCTACGAATTTCTACTGGCGGCATGATGCCGCCACAGGGCGATGCTGTCGTCATGGTTGAATACACCGACGAGGTCGAGGGAGGGTTGGTGGAAATTCACCGCGGCGTGTCCCCCTGGCAAAACGTCATTCAGATCGGCGACGACATCAAGAAAGGCGAACTGGTGTTTCGCCGCGGCCGGAGACTCAGGGCACACGATCTGGGCGCGCTGACCGGGATCGGGATTTCTTCAGTTCCGGTGTATCGGCGCCCGTGCGTGGCGCTGATTTCTACGGGCGATGAGATTGTGGATGCGGAGGCGACTCCGCGGCCCGGGCAAGTTCGTAATATCAACCAGCACTCTCTGGGCGGGCTCATCGATGAATGCGGTGGCGAGCTGAGGGATTGGGGCGTGATCCATGATAATAAAGATCAGCTGTCGCAAGCACTCGGGGAAGCCTTTGACTGGGCCGATCTGGTGCTGTTGTCGGGCGGCAGTTCGATGGGCGCCAAGGACATCGCGTTGGAAACGATCCTTTCGTTTTCCGGGGCGGAATTTGTCTTTCATGGCATTTCTATCAGTCCCGGCAAACCAACCATTTTTGCCAGAGCCTGCGGCAAGCCAATTTTGGGTCTTCCGGGTTATCCGGTATCAGCACTGGTCATCTTCGACTTGTTTGCCGCTCCCTTGATTCGCTGTTTGTCAGGCGAGGAGCCGGGAGCCGTGGGCTGGCAAGCCAGAACAGTGCGGGCGAGATTAAAGATCAACATCTCATCTCAACTCGGTCGAGAGGACTATGTTCGGGTGACTCTAGAGCGGGATGGAGAGCGTTGGCTCGCAACGCCATTACCGGCCAAATCAGGCGCTATTTTTACCCTGGTTAAGGCGGACGGCATGTTCCGCGTGGATATGAACCAAGACGGGGTCGAGCAGGGGGAAGACGTCGATGTCATACTCTTCTAGCCTCGAGTTTCGCGTCTCGCGTTGTTTTCCAGCCTGAGACCCGAGACTCGAGACTCAGAACCGCATTCCTATGCCGCGTAAGCGTTATCTCAAGAAGATCGCCCTGAGGGAGGCGCAGCTAGTGTTCCTGGGGCGCGTTGACCCGTCCGTGCTCAGCAGCGAAACCGTTTCGGTGGAGGATGCGCTGAATCGCGTAACCGCGGCACCGGTGTTTGCCAGGATCTCATCGCCGCATTATCACGCCGCAGCCATGGACGGTATCTGTGTGCGTTCGGAGGACACGTTCGGTGCCACGGAGTTTGTTCCCAAGACGCTCAAGCAGGCTTCAGACCATTTTGCCGTGCCGTCCGCGTTTGCCTACATAGATACCGGAGATGCACTGCCTCGCTGGGCCAATGCGGTCATCATGATCGAGAAAATCCGCCAGCTGGACGAAACCACGGTCGAGATCCTCGAGGCCGTGCCGCCGTGGAATCATGTTCGTTTGGTGGGCGAAGACGTGGTTGCAACAGAACTGCTTTTGCCGCGCTCCCACCGCCTTCGTCCCTATGACCTGGGCGCTTTGCTTGCCGCCGGACATACCAGGGTTGCTGTCAAGTCGCGGCCCACCGTCGGTATTATTCCCACCGGGGATGAGCTGATTCAGCCCGGGGAGGAAGCAAAACCGGGCGCAGTGATCGAGTTTAACTCGGCGGTGTTGGCCGCCTTCGTGCGCGAGTGGGGCGGAACGCCAAGAAGATATTCTCCTGTCGGCGATGACGCGGAGCAACTCCGGGGAGCTTTACGGCGTGCCGCTCAAGAGTGCGATGTGGCAACGCTGATCGCGGGCTCTTCAGCCGGCGAGCACGATTTTACCGCGGATGTGGTAGGGCATGAGGGGGAGTTGCTAGCTCACGGCATCGATGTCATGCCGGGGAAACCGGCTGTTCTGGGAGCCGTGGCGGGGAAGCCGGTCATTGGCTTTCCGGGCTATCCCGTATCGGCCATCGTTATCGCACAGCAGATATTGCGCCCGGCCCTGGAAAAACTTCTTGGCTCCGCCGCCCCGGTCTACCCTACCGTCCGCGCCGTCGTGCCGAAAAAAATCGCCTCGCATTTGGGTCTCGAGGAATTTATTCGCGTGACGCTGGGGAGAGTAGGTGACAGACTAATTGCGGTGCCGCTGGCGCGAGGCGCGGGCGTGATCACGACGATGGTGCGAGCCGATGGACTTCTACGCGTTCCCAGCCTTATTGAAGGATTAAATGCCGGCGAAGAGGTGGCTGTGGAGCTGCTGCGGCCTCTCGACGAGATCGAAAACACGATTCTCTGCACGGGCAGCCATGATCTGGCCATCAGCGTCCTCGAAGATCAGCTCAAACTGTGTCATCCCGAACAAAAGATCGCGCCGACGAATGTCGGCAGCTTGGGCGGGCTACTGGCTCTCCGACGTGCCGAGACTCATATTGCAGGAACGCATCTGCTCGATCCTGCCACAGGAGTTTACAATGTCCCGGACATCAAGAGAACGATCCCCGAGACTCCGGTCGTCTTGATCCACCTCGCGCAACGGGAACAGGGTCTGCTGGTCTTACGCGGTAATCCAAAGAAAATTTTCGGTCTCAAAGATATCGCCAGAAAAGATGTGAGCTTTGTCAATCGCCAGCCTGGATCCGGCACTCGGGTACTACTTGATTATCAGCTCCACAAGCTAGGCGTGGATCCGACCACCATTCAGGGCTATGAGCGTGAGGAGTTTACCCACATGGCCATCGGCGTGGCAGTCGCCAGCGGTTTGGCGGATGCCGGTTTGGGCGTCCGCGCCGCCGCTCATGCGCTTGGATTGGACTTTGTTGCCGTCGGTGACGAGCAATATGATTTGGTGTTCTCGCGGGAATTTTTCGATTCGGAACCAGGCACGCGCTTGATGCAGGTCATTTGTGGAAAACCCTTCAAGCAGGCGGTAGATGCGCTCGGCGGATACGATGCAAGCCGCGCGGGCGAAATTCTTTATCGCCAGTAATTTTTCCACCACGCTTACGTCCCAAGATCTTCCCTGTTCTTTTGATGGCGCCAGTACCTCCGCGCCGTTTTAGCGAATTCAGGTCACTTTTTCTTGATACGTCCCCTGCTGCGTGAATTGGTCGCTTGCTGTCCCTGGTTGTCCATTTTTGTAATTGTGCACCTGCGTCTGCCCTCAACCCGTTGTTCTAAAACAATAACTTGAGCCCCGTTCGCAACTGGCACTATGGTTGCGTGCCGTTGGTCGAGGCTTTTTAATGGAAAACCGGCTACAGCATATCCGTTTACTTACCTTGACCGAGGCGGCAGAGCTTTTACACGTGTCGACCCGAACGGTTCAGAGGTTGATCCGCCACCGTGAGCTGCCGGCGTTTAAAGTCGGGGGCCAGTGGCGTCTGCGCGAAGCCCAACTTCGGGAATGGATTGAACACCGGGAACTTCATGGCGCGAGGGACGAAAAGCAGGAATGAACAACCGTGAATCGCCGCATCGAGATCCCCGATCGGACTAAACTAGTCGTGACCTTGAACGACAGTTCTCGCCCCTCGCCATTGTTGAGCCGGCTGTGGTGCATGGTGCGTCTGCGGGTGAAGCAAAGAGAGATAACCGAAAGCGGTGGCATTCGCGGCATGCGAGTCGCGTTGACCTCGTGGCGCCGAGCCAGGAAATGAGCAAAGTCGATTCTGTCTTCGCGCATCGAAGCCGCCATGCTGCAGAGCCGTCGGTTTTGACCCGCCTGGTTGCGCGCCTTCCTGCCGGCGGTACTTTGCCGCTCGAGAGCTGGCGCGCGCGGCATAAATTCTTGTTAGGGCTGACGTGGTTGCATGCCGCACTGGTCGTAGCCCTGGGACCGTTGCTTGGCTATCGCTGGGAGTCTGGCCTCGAAGCTCTTTTTCGTGACAATACCCTCCTTCATGCGCTTATAAAGGCACTGTCTGTCGTACTGTTTGCCATGATCGCGACTTGGGGCACGCACCGCCGACTCGTCGAGGCCGCGACAGTGACGGGGCTGATGACAGCCGCGGCCGCCCTGGTGCACAGTTCCGGTGGCTATATCGAACTGCACTTTCATTTCTTCGTCATCCTTGCCTTTCTGGCGCTCTACCAGGATTGGTTTCCCTATTTCGTGGCCATTCTCTACGTTGTTTTTCATCACGCTGTCATCGGCGTGATTTGGCCTGAACAGGTTTACAATCACGCTCAAGCATTAGCCGCTCCGTGGACTTGGGCCGGCATACATGCGTTCTTTGTCACCTGTGCTGCCGCGGCCGGATTGATTGTGGCGCGATTTAACCAGGACGCGCCCGCTGATACTAAATTGATCCTGGACGGCGCGGGCGAGGCTATTTGCGCACTGAATCGTGAGGGCACGGTGACTTTCATGAATACCGCGGCGGGTCTGTTGTTGCGGTGCGCACCCGAGGAGGCGACGGGAAAACCTGTTCAGGAATTCCTGCGTCTTACTCGCGCCGATGGCGGCGGTTTTACAGTTCAAGAATCACCAATCATGCTGCCAGTCAAAAACAGGGCCAAACGCCAATCGTCCGACGAACTCTGCTGGCGCCGGGATGGAACGAACTTCCCGGTGGAGTATGTGGCCAGCCCTATCTATGAGAGTGGATCGTTATCCGGAGTTGTTGTCAGCTTCACGGATATCACCCGTCGCAAACAGCGCGAGCGGGCTTTGCAGGAAAGCGAAGAGCGTTTTCGCCAGATCGCCGAGAATATCAAAGAAGTGCTTTGGGTGACAGAC
This sequence comes from uncultured Syntrophobacteraceae bacterium, assembly GCA_964410485.1. GTDB lineage: Bacteria > Desulfobacterota > Binatia > UBA9968 > UBA9968 > CAYPHJ01. The sequence goes on along the minus strand of CAYPHJ010000054.1, from coordinate 24,330 downwards.
CCGCGCAAAAAGGAAAGGATTTACGTCAGTCCAGCGTATCGCGAGATCTGGGGCCGAAGCGCCGAAAGCGCCGGGTCATTACAGAAGTCCTGGCTCGGCTTTATCCATCCTGAAGACCTGGATCGCGTGCTTGCAGCAGTCGCCGAGAAACAGGCGGCGGGCACCTATGACCAGGAATATCGGATTACCCGGCCCGACGGCTCACTACGCTGGATCAGAGACCGTGCGTTTGCCGTAAAAGGCGCAAGTGGCGAGGTTTCTCGCATCATCGGAATTGCAGAAGACGTTACCGAACGCAGACAGGTAGAGCAGGAATTGCGCAGCCGTTACAACGAATCTGCGATTCTTCACGACGTGAGCCAGGTAGCCTTGCGATCAGCGGATCTCCACGCTCTTGTGGACATGGTTCTCGATCGACTGATCACGGTCTTCTCTCTTGATCTAGGCAACATTCGCTTGTTTGAGCCTATGGCGGGCAAGCGGATTGCCGCGTACCGCGGTTATAATGCCGACAAGATCCACGAGGATTACGCTTTGGCGAAAAGCCCGAGAAGCGATGTGCTGATCGCTCAGGTTATCGCTACCGGGAAAAGTGTAGTGCTCGAGGACATCACGACGGGCGACGGATTGGCCGCGTTCAAGAAGGAAGGGATGTGCTCAGCCATCGTGGTGCCCATTGTCACTGAAATCGGGACGCTCGGAGTCATTGAGCTGGCAAGCCGCAAACCCGCCCGGTGGCGCTCACACGATGTTCACCTTCTTGAGTCGATTGGCAATCAGGTTGGCATGGCCGTGCAACGAGCACGGCTTGTCGCGGAAACTGCGGCCAGGGCGCAGGAGCAAGAAGCGCTCAACGGCTTGGCGAAAGCGATGACCCAATCGCTTCGTCGAGACGAGCTGCTCGATATCGCTCTGGACAAGGTCCGGGAGGTGACCGGTCGTGAACGGGTATCGATAAGAATCAAAGACCTCAGTACGGGCGAGATACGCTTGCTTGCGCACCGTGGTTTTTCGCTCGAAGAAGTCCAAGAGCTAATGAAAAAAGTGCGCCATTCACCGACGGAACGGGTGTTGGCCTCAACGCAACCGCTGGTTGTCAATCGCCGCTCGGAGTTCGAGGATTCCGACGCATTGCTTGCCGCAACTGGCTCGGTTGCGTGGGTGCCAATGAAGGCGGGAGCGCAAGTGATCGGCATACTGGGAATTTCTACGACCAGGCCGGTTCCGTTTTCCAACCGCGAATTGGAATTTCTCCAGGCGATAGCGAATATGATCGGCGTTGCGTTGGAAAATGCCCGTCTCTTTAGCGAGGCAGAGACGCGGTCCCGCGAATTCGAAGCCCTCCATGCGATCAGTAATGCCATCCTGGATACGCTCGAAGTCAACACGATGATGGAACGTATTCTGGATCAAGCCTTGGAAATCGGAGGTTTTGATTTGGGTGTGGTTCGCCTGCTGGACCATACGGGCGAATGTTTGCAACCGGTGGCGAGTCGAGGTTATCGCGACCTCGGAAACCTCGAGAAGCACCAAAAGAGGCTGGATAGGTTTACGAGCGGTGCAGCGACACGGCAGGTGCTTGGAGACAAAACCGTTCATGTCCTCGATCTGTCGCGCGCCGATGGTCTCAGAACGCTCAAAGAAGAAGGCGTTTGTACGCTGGTGGCCATTCCTCTGCGCACCGAGAGCGAAATTCTTGGCGTCATACAACTCGGAGCCCGAAGGCAAAGAGAATTCCATGAGAGCGAGCTGCGGATATTCAATGCCATAGGAGGTCAGGCGGGGATCGCGGTTCAGAAGGCTGGGCTCTACGAAAAAACCAAGCGCGCGCAAACGGCATTGGCTGAAAAGGCGGAAGAGTTGGCCCGCTCCAACACCGAACTCGAACATTTCGCCTATATTGCATCGCACGATTTGCAGGAGCCATTGCGAATGGTCGCAAGTTACGTGCAACTGCTGGCGCGCCGCTATAAAGGCAAACTGGACGCCGAAGCGGATGAGTTCATCGGTTTTGCCGTAGACGGCGCGACGCGAATGCAGGCTTTGATTCATGCCTTGCTGGCGTATTCGCGCATTGGCACTAAAAGGAAACCCTTTGAGCCGGTCGATTGTGACAAGATCGTAGCGATAGCAGTGAAAAATCTTCAACTGGCCTTGGAAGAAAGCCAGGGGTCGGTGACCTGCGGTCCTCTGCCCACGGTGACAGGCGATGGGATCCAGCTGGGGCAGCTGTTTCAGAACTTGATTGCCAACGCGTTGAAATTTCGCGGTGCCGAGTCGCCGAAGATTCATATCTCGGCCGAGCGCAAGGGCGCCGAGTGGGTGTTCTCTTGCCGCGACAACGGCATAGGGATTGATCCCCAATTTTCTGAACGGATTTTTGTCATCTTCCAGAGGTTGCACAGCAAAGACGAGTATCCGGGAACCGGCATCGGTTTGGCGCTGTGCAAGAAGATTGTGGAACGTCACGGAGGAAGGATCTGGGTGGAGTCTGGAGAAGGCAAAGGTTCGATCTTTTATTTCACCATGCCGGCGTAGAACAATGACCGACGGCCGGTGGCCGAAGACCGGGACGGAAAGAAGGGTGATTGAGCCGGCGTCAAAGTTAAGGACATGAGCGAGAATTGCATAAAGATCTTGCTGGTTGAGGACAACCCGGGCGACGCTCGGCTCCTGCGCGAACTCTTGAAAGAACCGCGGGCATCGCGGCTCGATCTCGTTCATGTGGACCGATTTAGCGAGGCCCTGAAGGCTCTTGGTGGTGATTCTTTTGGCGTCGTTCTGCTCGATCTCTCACTTCCCGACGCACAGGGGCTGGAAACGATCGGGCGTCTGCGTAGTCATGCCGACAATGTGCCGATCGTTGTCCTGACGGGGCTGGATGACGAGGAGATCGCCGTCAGAGCTGTCGAGGAAGGGGCGCAAGATTACCTGGTTAAAGGACAGGTGGACGGCTCTCTGCTGACCCGCTCTTTGCGTTATGCCATTCAGCGTCACAGAGCGGAGGAAACGCTCAAACAGCGCAATCGAGAGCTGCTGATTCTAAAAAAAATCAGTGAAACAATTTTAGGCTCTTTGGACTTGAAATCAGTCACCCAAAAGATTTTGCAGGAGGCCATCGTAAGCGGTTCGTTCGATATCGGCAATGTGCGGCTCTTGGACCCCGGCGGAATGCTCAAGGTGGCGGCCAGTTACGGCTATCAAAATCCAGAAAATGTGCTGCGTCACCGCGCGCTTTCGAGAACGGCTGAAGGAGCGAAGTCCAGGTTGGGAGACCGGCTCTTGGAGGAACCCTGTATCCGGGAGCAAGTCCAACAAGGCAGCGGGTACAAGACGCTGAAGAGCGAGGGAGTGGAATGTTTCATCACCGTGCCGGTTCGAGCCAATGGCGAAGTGCTGGGTATTTTCCAGCTTGCGACCCGGTTCGCGCGCAAGTTTAAACCCGAGGAAGTCAATCTGCTCGAAACCATCGGCAATCACATGGGTGTCGCAGTTCAGAAGGCCCAGCTTTATGAGGAAACGAAAAGACAGGCAGTTGAACTGGAAAAGGCAAGGCAACTGCAGGCGGATTTTACGGCCATGATCGCCCACGATTTGCGCTCGCCATTAATGAGCATCATGGGAGCAGCCGAAGTGATTCTCGAGGAGATGTTCGGCAGCGTCAACGAAGAGCAAAAAAAATGGCTTTCAAAGATCATGGTGAGTGGTCGGAGCCTGATTGATTTGGTGAGCGATTTTCTGGACGCTTCCAAGCTTGAGGCGGGCTATATCGATATCAACAAGGCAGCGGTGGATCTCGGAGCACTAATCCAAGACAGTTTGGAGAACCATCTCGTCTTGGCGCAAGACAAAGGAGTTTCTCTCAAACATCGGGGAGAACCCTCATTACCCTCGATTCAAGCCGATTCCCGCCGCTTGGAACAAGTGTTGGGAAATCTGATTGGCAATGCGATCAAGTTCACAAAGCATGGGGGCGCAATCGAAATCGGTGCGGCCCGGCTGAATGGGCGCGAGGTTAAGGTGTGGGTGAAAGATGACGGTGTGGGCATAGCGCGCGAGGAACTGGGTTACGTGTTCGAAAAGTACAGACAGTGTGGAAACCACAAAAACATTCCCTATAAGGGAACCGGCCTGGGGTTGGTCATCTGCAAGATGATTGTAGAAGCCCACGGAGGCAGGATCTGGGCTGAGAGCGAGGAAGGGAAGGGGAGCACCTTTTCGTTCTCGCTGCCGGCGAGTGATTAGAAAGGGGCGTCGAAAACATGGACGAACGCAACGGGGCCATTGAAGTTCTGCTCGTGGAAGACAATCCGGGAGATGTCCGGCTGACGCGGGAGGCTCTCAAGGACGGCAGGCTTCTCAACAACGTGACTGTCGTTGGAGATGGAATGGAAGCGCTGTCCTTTTTACGGCGTGAAGGCAAGTATGCCGGGGCGGCCACCCCTGACTTGATCCTACTGGACCTGAATTTGCCTAAAAAAGACGGGCGAGAGGTTCTTGCCGAAATTAAAGCTGATTCGCGGCTCAGAAGGATTCCCGTCGTGGTTTTGACCACATCGTCGGCCGAAGAGGACATCCTCAAGACCTATGATCTGCATGCCAATTGCTACATTACCAAGCCGGTAGATTTGGAGCAGTTTATTCGGGTCGTCAAGTCAATCGAGGATTTTTGGCTCAGCATCGTGAAGCTGCCCTCGGACGAAGCGGCGATCTAAGGCCAACAGCAATGATCGTCAATACTGCCAACACCCAGCTGCGATTACCGATTGAAAACACGGATGCACGGGGGTGTATTGCGAGCGAGGCGATCCGGGTTCTACTCGTTGAGAGCAATCCGGAGGACGCCCGTCGACTGTGCGAGCTTCTGGGGCAGGCCTCCCGTCAGTTCGATATCGTCGAGGTTGCGCGCCTGCATGAGGCGCTGGGTTGTCTCGAGAGTCAAACGTTCGATGCGGTTGTGCTCGATCTATCGCTGTCGGATTCCGAAGGCCCGGAGGCTGTTCTACATGTGGGAACGTGTGCTGAGGAGCTGCCGATTGTGGTGATCGCCCGAGTTGAAGATGAAACGATGGCGACAGAGGCGCTCCACAACGGCGCTCAGGATTATCTGATCAAGAGCCAGCTCGACCCACGCTTACTCGAGCGCTCGGTCTGTTATGCCATCGAGCGATATCGTGCCGCAAAGCGGGCGCACCGTCACGCCTATTACGATCGTCTGACCCACTTTCCGAACCGCGCGCTACTTTATGACCGCCTGCAGCAGGCGATTTTTAGCGCGCGGCGGGACAATGCCGCCATTGCCCTTCTGATGCTGGACCTCGACGGTTTCAAGGAAATCAACGAAGCATTCAGCCGCCAATTCGGCGATCTGCTCCTGCGCGATGTCGCGTTGCGTTTGAAGAGAAAGCTGCGGCAAGCGGATGCGGTGGCACGCATGGGTGATCAGTTTGCCGTACTCATACCGGCGAGAACGAGCAGTGAAAACGCCGTTGAGGTGGCGCGCAGAATTTTACATGCGTTGGACCGGTCTTTCGCCATTGACGGACTGAAGGTCAATCTGTCGGGTAGTATCGGCATTGCGGTTTTTCCAGATCATGGTGCAGATGCCGATATTCTCATGAGACGGGCGGAACTGGCGATGTACGTTGCCAAAGATGCCCGCCGCGGTTATGCCATGTACTCTGCCGAGCACGATCGAAGCAGCTCCAGGCGTCTGGAGATGATGGGCGAATTGCGTCGTGCCATAGCTGAAGATCAACTCATGCTGCTCTACCAACCCAAGCTTGACCTCAAAACCGGCCAAACCGGATGCGTCGAAGCACTGGTCCGGTGGCGGCACCCAGACTCGGCGATCATACCTCCCGATGAGTTCATACCGATGGCCGAACGGACCGGTCTGATCAGGCCGCTTACCTTGTGGGTGCTCAAAGAAGCTCTAAGCCAATGCCGTGCTTGGCATCGCTCGGGACTCGATCTCAGAGTTGGGGTGAACCTGTCGCGGCGGAATCTACAGGCACAGGACCTTCCGGAGCAAATCGGCGCCATATTGCAAGCCTGCGGCGTAACAGCTGACTATCTGGAGGTGGAAATTACCGAGAGCGCCATTATGCCGAACATGGAGCGCGCCGCCGAGGTGCTGTCGCGTATCAGGAACATGGGGGTGCGAGTTGCCCTGGACGACTTTGGCACGGGCTATTCTTCCTTGGCTTATCTAAAGAACCTACCTGTGGACGAGATCAAAGTCGATAAATCGTTTGTGATGAACATGCATCAAGACGACGAAGACATTGCCATCGTGCGATTGATAATCGACATGGCTCACATCCTGGGGCTCAAGGTGGTGGCGGAAGGCGTAGAGAACCGGGAAGCGAAAGGCCGGCTCATCGCCCTGGGTTGTGACGCCGCGCAGGGATATTACATCAGCCGCCCGGTTGCCGCGGATGAGCTCGCGCGCAAGTTGCTGTTGTCGCCGACATGTTTTGATGGGGATCGGCCGGGACGGCATCTGATGTAGCGGCAATCGATCTAGACGGGCATCACGCCGTGTTTTTTTCTTGGCCGCTCTTCTGTTTTGGTGCGCAGAGTCTCTAACGATCGAATCAAGCGCATGCGGGTTTCAGCCGGCCGTACCACTGCGTGGGCGAATTGTTTTGAAAGCGCCTCGAACGGGCCGCTGAACCGCTCTTGATAGTCGGCGATCTTTTCTCTTCTCGTTTTCTCCGGGTCAGAGGACTGCTCGATCTCCCTCCTGTACAAGATATTGACCGCGCCGCCGCCGCCCATCACGGCCAACTCGACCCCAGGCCATACCCACAGCTGGTCAGCGCCCATTTCACGCGTGCACATTGCTTGTTTCGCGCCGCCGTAACCCTTGCGCAGAATGAGCGTGACCTTCGGCACAGTGGCTTCGGCATAAGCGTAAAGCATCTTGGCTCCATGGCGGATGATGCCTTTTTGCTCCTGCTGCTTGCCGGGGAAAAACCCAGGGACGTCCATCAGCGTGATGATGGGGATGTTAAACGCATCGCAGAAGCGAATGAAGCGCGCCGCCTTATCGGAGGCGTCAACATCGAGGCTGCCGCCGAGAAACATCGGCTGATTGGCGACAAACCCTACAGGGTAGCCGTCGAGCCGGCCCAATCCAATGACGAGATTGCGCGCAAACTTCGCTTTGAGCTCGAGAAAATCGGCGCCGTCGACGATCGCCTTGACCACCTGGAGTATGTTGTAGGATTTCCGCATGTCCTCGGGTACGATTTCAGCAAGCGAATCCACTAAGCGGTCGGGATCGTCATCGGGTTTCCTGCGCGGCGGGAGCGAGCTGAAGTTCGACGGCAAAAACTCAACCAGACGGCGAATTGCCCGGAGGCATTCCTCGTCGTTCTTTGCGATCAAGTCAGCGACACCCGAGGTTTCCGAGTGAATTTTCGTTCCACCCAATTCCTCCATAGTGATTTCTTCACCGAGGACTTCCTTGATCACCGCCGGACCGGTGATGAACATCTGACTGGATTTTTCCACCATCAAGACAAAATCGGTCAGTGCCGGGGCGTACGACCCGACACCGATGCAAGGACCCATGATCGCTGAAATCTGCGGAATTGTCCCGGAGCTGATACTGTTTTCAAAGAAAACTCGCCCAATGGCCGTCGTTACAGACAGCCCTTCCTGAATTCGGGCGCCCGCTGAATCCCAGAGTCCGATGAGCGGTACACCCAACCGGCGAGCCGTCTGAATTACGTAGGCGATCTTTTCGGCGTGGGCGCTACCAACCGTCCCCGCCAGGATGGCTCGATCCTGTGCAAAGGCGTAAACCGGCCGTCCATTGATCTTGCCGAAGCCGGTGACCACGCCATCAGAGGGAAGACGCTTTTCCGTCATGCCGAAATCGGTACATTGGGTTTCGGCCAGCATGAACTCTTCGACGAAGGTGCCCGAATCCAAAAGCGTCTCCAGGCGCTCCCGCGCGGTAAGCTTGCCCTCCGATTTCATTTTAGCAGCGTTCTTGGCGCCGGCTTCGCGCGCCAACTGCTCGAGCCGTGCAAGCTTCTTGTCTAATTGATCTCTCGGTATTGACATATCAACGTCCGTCTCGTGTCCCGGGTCTCGGGTTGCGGAGGGGGAACTTGAGAGTCGAGACTCTAGACTCTTGCACGTTTTCTCGGCCAGCCTTCGCCAGGCGTTCCATGCGTTCCAAAAATTCCGGTCGTTTTAGACGTTTGGAACGATTGGAACGGCCGGAACGACTGGAACTGTGCTTGTATCAGTTCGGTAAGATCCCCATGCCGCTCAGAACGGAAAGCATCACGGCGGCGGCGATCACCGATCCGATCTGCCCTCCGGCATTGGCGCTCATCGCATGCATCAAGAGATAACTTTTCTTATTATATTTCTGTCCCTGGACTTGTGCGACACGGGCAGCCATCGGGAACGCAGAGATGCCGGCGGCGCCAATCAGCGGGTTGATCTTGCCGCCCGTGAGCAGACACATCAGTTTGCCGAAGAGCACTCCCATGACGGTGTCCAAGGCAATTGCCACCAATCCGAGCATCAAGACCATCAAGGTTTGCCCCCGGAGAAACTGCTCGGCTTGCATTGTCGCTCCAATCGTCAGGCCAAGCAAAAGCGTTACGATATTGGTGATCTCGTTTTCCGACGCACTCTTGAGGCGCTCGACAACCCCACACTCTCGCAGCAAGTTTCCGAGCATGACCGTGCCGATGAGAGGTGTGCCGATAGGAGCCAGCAGAGAGGCGACAATCGTGACGACAATCGGAAACACCATTTTGGTCGTTTTCGAGACCGGATTTCGAACCACTCCCATAACGATCTTTTTTTCTCTGTCGGTCGTGAGAGCGCGCATAATTGGCGGCTGGATGAGCGGCACCAGGGACATGTAAGAATAAGCCGCCACGGATACCGCGCCGAGCAGATGAGGGGCAAATTTGGAGCTGACATAAATGGCCGTTGGACCGTCGCAGGCTCCAATGATGGAGACCGCGACTGCATCCAGCTTGTCGAATCCGAGCGCGAGCGCCAGAAGCAGCGTTAAAAAAATCCCAAATTGTCCAGCCGCGCCGAGCAAAATGATTTTGGGATTCTCGAGCAACGGCCCAAAATCGGTCATGGCGCCGATGCCGAGAAATATCAAGATTGGAAACATCTCGGTCAAGATGCCGGTATTGTAGAAGAAACGGAGAAGGCCATCCTCTTCCATCAGACCCGAACCGGGAATGTTCACTAGAATGGCGCCGAAGCCAATGGGTACGAGCAGTAGCGGCTCATATCCTTTGCGGATGCCGAGAAAAAGCAGAAGGCAGCCGATCAGGATCATCACGGCATGCCCCCAGGTAAAGTTGCTTATGCCTTGTATAAGTCCTGCAAAGCCGGCGAGAAGGGCTGTTTCCACAAAATTCTTTAAACCCTTTCTGTTTTACTTTTCTTTGATCGAATCGTCTGGCTGGTAGGGGAATACACGTCTAAGAAGAAGGATCAGTAGGCTCAGACACCACAGCACGAACATCGTGCCGCCTGCACCGATGAGGGCGACAGTGAAGCCAAATGTCCATGTGTCCATTGCTGGGTCCATTGGGGCTCCGAAATGAGGCAAAGTCGTTAAAGCGGCTTACTCAATGATGGCGAGAACTTGGTCGGCATCAACGGCTTGACCGGTGGAAACTTTGAGCTCCTTTACAACCCCCCCCATAGGCGAGACAACAGGGATCTCCATCTTCATCGCCTCCATCACAAGCACCACGTCATCTTCTTCAACGCGCTCTCCCGCCTGTTTCTCGATGCGCAATATTTTTCCCACCATGGGCGCTTCTATTGTTGTGGCCAAGGCTCTCTCCTTCGCGGTCGTAAGGGCTATCGTTTATGAAATAGTGTCATTTAGTAGACTTTACGCTGCATTGTCAATGCCGTAACGGCCTGTC
>CAYPHJ010000054.1:0-14295 GCA_964410485.1 uncultured Syntrophobacteraceae bacterium | reverse complement strand
GTCAAAGGTTTCTGGTTTCGAGTTTCCTCTCCCCCGTTGCGGCATCACTGGAACGCGATCTCGTGGCGGGAGCGCCTTGCTTTTGGCACAGGCATGCGATAAGAGCCAAGAGAGTTTATCTGGAGGAAACCCACATGGCCAAACCGGCACCTCACGTCGAAAACGTCATGGACAACATCCCGTATTACGAGAAATGGCAGCTTGAAGAAGAGATCCCGGTCGTCAAGACTTTTTTTGTCCAGGACCTGAAAAAAATCGAGCTCAAGCCCTGGGACAGGACCGGCGGCCAAGGTGCGTTTATAAACATGGAAGGCGCGGAGGGAGCCACCGGAGCTTATGTATGCGAGATCCCCGCAGGAAAAAGCCTCAACCCTCAGAGACATCTCTATGAAAACATGATGTATGTTTTGAAGGGGCGTGGGGCGACGACGATTTGGAACGACAGAGGAGCAAAACAGACATTCGAATGGCAAGAGGGAAGCCTTTTCGCCTTGCCGCTTAATGCCTGGTACCAGCATTTTAACGGCCAGGGAAACGAACCTGCGCGGCTCTTCTCGGTCAATAGCATGCCGATTGTCTTCAACCTGTTTCATAACGAGGAATTCATTTTTAACACGCCACGTGATTTTATGGATCGTTTTGACGGTGATCCCGAGTATTTCAGTGGTAAAGGAAAGGCCCATCCGGGCCGGATTTGGGACACGAACTTTATTGCCGATGCACGTAATTTCAAGCTCGAGGAGTGGAAGGAGCGCGGTGGGGGTGGTACAAACGTCATGTTGGAAATGGCCAATGGTTCGATGGCTGCGCATATTTCAGAGTTTCCCGTGGGCACCTACAAAAAGGCGCACCGTCACGGCCCCGGCTTCAATGTTATCATCATCAAAGGGAAAGGTTTTTCGCTTTTCTGGAGGGAAGGCGAGCCGATCAAGCGTTATGATTGGCAAGATGGCAGCGTCTTCACGCCGCCGGCCATGATGTTCCATCAACATTTCAATACCGGCGCGATGCCGGCGCGCTATTTGCCTCCGCGTTTGGGCGGCATTAAATACAGTCTGGGCGAAGGCTTCGGAGACATCACCAAAGTGGATAAAGACGTCAAGGCGGGCGGAAACCAGATCGAGTACTTTGATGAAGACCCGTCAATCCGGAAAATGTTTGAGGAGGAGCTGGCCAAGTCGGGGACTTACAGCCGGATGAATCCCGATTTCTATAAGAAGCCGGCGCGAGGCACATCATAGAGCCGGGCGCTGATCAGCTCAAAGTTCCAGTTACAAATTCTTCTCTCGTGAATCTCGGATTTCAGCCATCCGACGTCCCGTTTCTCTGCGTGTCTCGGTTAGTGCTCAAGCTCCCACGCAAGCGTTGACAGGTTCTCCATGCGGACGCTATTTGCAAATCGCTGATCGCCCGGCGTCGGAATCAGAGATTTGCTATTTGACATTCCTCGCAGGGCGGAAGGGAGCTTCAAATGGAACAGCAGCCGAAAATCATCGACGGTGACGGCCATGTTTTCGAGGACGGCGAGGCCATCGCACGGCATTTTCCCTACACGATTGAAGGAGGACGACTGAGAAGCGGCGTCTTCCCGCACCAAAGTCATATCCAGTTTTCTCTGACGCGACGACCACCCGGTGCCTTTGGTATCCGGCCTGACGGTCGCTTTCAGAACCCCGGTCCCGAAGGATGGATTGAGTTCATGGATGAGATCGGGCTGGAGTACGCCGTGCTCTTTCCCACAACCGGCCAGAGAATTGGCCGCCTGGTGGACCGTGACTACGCGGTAGGAGCCGCTCGGGCTTACAACGACTGGTTGGCGGAGAGCTACCTGCGGCGGGACTCTCGCTTCAAGGGTATTGGAATACTGCCGATGCATGACCCCGAAGCCGCATTGGAAGAGTTGCGCCGCGCATACACCGAATTGGGAATGCGCGGCGTGCTGTTCCCCGCTACGGGGGTGCACCTTAACCTTGGCGCCAAGCATCTCTGGCCGCTGTATGCCGAAGCAGCGCGCTTGGGTTGCCCGGTGGTTGTTCATGGCGGCGGACATTGGGATTTGGGCATGGACACGATGAATGTTTCCACCGGTGCCAATGCGCTTGGACATCCCATGTCCCTGGCGATCGCCATGGCCGAGATGGTTTTTAACAACCTGTTCGAACGCTTCCCCGGCCTGCGAGTGGCTTATCTGGAGGGGGGGCCGCTTTGGTTCATCATGGCGCTCGAGCGGTTTTCACGGTCGTACGAGAGCTCGACGCCGGTGAATCCTCGAGGCGAACTGCTGCAGCTTTCGGAAGGCCAAACGGTCGCTGAATATATCCGCGGCCTGGTCGAGGCCGGTCGTCTGGTCGTGGGTATTGAAGGCGGAGAAGCAGATTTGCCTTACGCGGTCAGGGTGGCTGGCACGCAAGCGTTCATGTTCTCCTCAGATTTCCCCCACGAGGTCAATGTTCAGACGGTGCGCAAGGAACTTCGTGAGCTGTGGGAGCGCGAGGGGATCAGCGCAATCGCAAAGGAAGCTATTCTGCGCGGCAATGCCGCACGGTTTTACGGATTACCGGCAGCATAAACTGGCATACCGGCCTATGGCAGATGGCCATATGGGATATGACGGATGGCGGCAGCGGCCGCTTCGACCTCAGTAGTGTATGTTCGATCGTTATCAGTGTCGCCGTCTAGACACTAAGAACAAGAAAACATGGCGGACAAAACACTCGCGGTAAAAGGTGGAAAGCTGATCGACGGTACCGGACGGGCGCCGATCGAGAATACCGTAATTCTTATCCAGGCAGGAAGGTTTCAGGCCGTAGGCAGGAGCGGCGAGGTGGCGATTCCCGCCGGAGCCGAGATCGTTGATGTTACGGGCAAGACCATTCTGCCGGGGTTCATTGATGGTCATGGCCACTTAGAGGATTTTCATGGAGAGCTCTATCTCCATCTGGGAATAACGACCTGTGCTTCAATTGAGCTCTACCAGGACGGACCATGGACACTTGCGCAGAAGCAGGGCACCGATCTGGGGAAAATTCGTGGCCCGCGCATCTGGATGTCGGGGCGTGGAATCGGCGCGGTGGGCACCGAGCACGATGCCTTTGGCTCGCGCACAGCGCGTGGCAACATCATCGTCACGACTCCGGAAGAGGCGCGCAAGTCCGTGCAGCGAAAAAAGGAACTGGGGTGCGATATTATCAAGCTCAATGAGTTCCTGGCTCGCGATCTGGCGAAAGTCGTAATCGATGAGGCCCATCGCCTTGACATGCCCGTGGCAGCGCACAGTTGGGATGTCATCGCCTCGGCCGAGGCGGGGGTTGACGCCGTCGAGCACATCTGGTCCGTCGGTTACAGTTCGATCCCTTACGTCCCGTCCAGGCGTAAGCTCGCCGAGGATCGGCTAGGCGGTGTTATCGATCAGGAACTCGCTGCAGCGTATTACCAGACTGAAAATTTCGATGATGTGATCGAGGCGATGGTGGAGCACAACGTCGCGTGGACTCCAACCATTGCCAAGTGGCTTCGTCCTCTTTCGCCGAGCGCTGAACGCTTCAGGGAAAGAGAGAACCAAATTCTCAATGATCGCAATGCCGACCTTCCCCTTGCGGTTCGCACCGTGACGGATAACGCTTACGATAAGTTGCTCAAGCGTTACACACCAGAGCAGCTCAAGCGCGCAAAACTCGGCTATGAAAAGGCTAAGGAATTCATCCGGCGTTTCGTTCAAGCCGGTGGGATTCTCAAGGAAGGCTCGGATCCGCCACGCGGGATGGCGGCCCTGTTGATGCATCAGGCGCTGGTCATGGACGTGGAGGCGGGTGTCCCGCCAATGAAGGCGATCCAAGCCGCAACGCTCAATGTCGCCAAGACGTTTAGGAAGGACAAAGATTTTGGCAGTGTAGAGCGGGGGAAGGTCGCAGATTTATCGATTATAGAGGGCGATCCGCTTCAAGACATATGGATGACACAAAACGTTAAGATGGTGATTATGGACGGAAAGATCATCGATATCGGATTCAAAAAATACAAAAATCCGATCCCATCATTCTATTCGTACCAGAGCTTGCCGGGCATGCTGGATATATCGCCGCGTTTTGTCCTCGAGGGATCCGGTCCGATGCCGTTGAAAGTATGGGGGGAGGGAATGTGGCCTTTTCACCGCGTCCTGTTGAATGGCAAGCCACTGCCCACCAGTTTTGATTCAAAGAACCAGCTTCAGGCGACCATTTCGCCCGAGGATGTCGCCACAGCCGGGACATACATTGTCACAGTGAAAGGCGAAGGAGAAACGCTTCCCGAGTCGCATCGCACACACCTCGTCGTGGGTTTTAAGCCGTAACGATGCCTAAAGCTGAATCCGGCTCGAGCCTACCGAACCTGCTTGTTGAATGCTTCGGCAAAGCTCTAGCATGCGCACAACTGTTGCATAATTGGAAAGATCCCCGATCAGCTTTTTGAAGGGTTACGGAGATTTTCTGATTAGCGTGGGAGCGGCAACCTGTGGCCTGAAGCTCAATCTAAATGGGGTATCTTTATCTCTCCCGTCTGATATAGTGACTGGCAAGGTGACTGTGTCTGCCCACTAGCCGGATTATTCACAATGAACCAGTGGGATCGAACGATGAGCCCTTGCGGAATGTCTTTGGTCTAAAGTCGCGGGTCTCGGGTTGAGGAGAGGGGGACTCGAGACTTCAGACCTGAGACTCGGAACGATTGAGTGTGCCATCGCCCCAGGACTCCTCGATGCGTGAATCATCGCTAGAGATGTGAGCTTCTCTGGCATCGCCTTCCGGGTACGCGCGTTGCACGGCGACATTGGCCCGGGGAAGGAAAATCCAATAATGCTGATTGTGGGGAAGAAGGTTGTTTACCCGTACCGGGGACCCTGTCTCGTCCGCGCAGTCGTAGAAAAAGTAGTCAGTGGCAGGTCGACGAGCTTCTACCACTTGGCCCCCCTGGACGATAGCGAAGCCGCGTTCTTCCTCCCCGTGGATAAAATCAACGGCTCAGGGGTCCGTGAGCTAATCGCGCGAGCTGAGATTCCCAGGCTATTAGGCCGCTTGGAGAAGCCGGTACCAACCGCAACAAACTGGAAGCAACGCGCCATTGACAACGGGAAACTTTTGACCTCCGGCTCCGCATTCGCTCTGGCTGAGATTATTGAGTCACTCACTGAGCTCAAGGAGACGAGGACGCTATCGCTGCGCGACCGGCAGACTTTGGAAAGGGCGCGCAGGATACTGGTCTGCGAGATCTCAGAAGTCATGGAAGAGACAAAAAGCGCGGCCGAGGCTCAGGTGGACAAAGCTCTCAGTGTACGAAAGAATTGACGCCACTTGAAGTCGACAGTGTCCGTCGAGATGGAGTATCTGATGCGTAAACGGACGATCAACTCAGGCTCTGAAGCTGCCTTGCATTCCGATGCCGCGTGGTTGGATCTGGAGCGTCTAGCTCAAGTCGAGATCACCTCGGAAAGCGCCGAACATCCCATCGAGTCCGCGCTCGTACCCGATCGCGGGCCAGGATGGAGGTCAGGGCAGCCCGGGAAGCAGACGATCCGACTCGTCTTTGACCAGCCGCTTACCCTCAGGCGTATTCTTCTCCGGTTCGACGAACATAAATATGCGCGCACGCAGGAATTCGCGCTTCACTGGTTGCCGGAGGGGCAGCAGTCGCCGCGCGAGATCGTGCGCCAACAGTATACGTTTAGTCCGCCCGCCACTAATCAAGAGATCGAGGACTACCGTGTTAACCTCGACGGAGTCACCGCCCTTGAACTAGAAATAGTTCCGGATATAGGCGCCGGCAGCGCGTACGCCTCTTTGGCGCAAATGCGTCTTGCGTAGGAGACTACCACGGCGACTGTTCGCTGGGCTTTTGCAGTTTTCTGCTCTCGTTGGTACCGGTTGGCTTATCGCAGAGAATTTTTAGCAGGGGCAAGGCGCCAAACAAAAATACAGTCGTAGCCGAATCGGGAGGATCACATGATTCTCAAAACCGCGATCGCAAGCTATCCGCACACCACGGGACTGAAGGACGGTACCGTGTCGGTTTCCGGCGTCGAATTCCAACACGTCGATGTTTCGCCGATCATCGGCGCTTTCCGCCGCATGTGCCGCGCGCTCGAATTCGACCTCTGCGAGATGGCCATTACGACTTACCTGACCGCCAAGGCTCATGACAAACGCTTTACGGCTCTGCCCATCTTTGTCATGCGCCAATTTCATCACTCGCCGGTCATCCGTAACACAAAATCGGGCGTCAAGTCGCCGAAGGATCTCGAGGGCAAGAAGGTTGGCGTGCGCGCCTATACAGTCACTACCGGCGTCTGGGTGAGGGGAATTCTCGCGACGGAGTACGGCGTCGACCTCGGCAAGATTACGTGGGTAGTGGTTGACGAAGAACACGTTCAGGAGTATCGCAAGCCCGCCAACGTGGTCGAGCGACCAGGAGCAAATCTTGCCGAGATGCTTGTCCAGGGTGAGCTTGCGGCCGCCATCGGCGTCGGCAAGCTCGAGTCTCCGGACATCGAGCCGCTCATCCCTGATGCAGCCGCGGCCGAGGCGGCCTGGTACAACAAAACTGGCATTTATCCCATCAACCACACAATCGTGGTGAAAGACGCGCTGCTTCAGTCAGAGCCCTCACTGGCGCCGCGCCTGTTTGCGGGTTTCCAGGCCGCTAAGGCGCAATTCATGGCGCAACTCAATTCAGGCGGCGCATTGGCCGCAGATGCGCAGGTCCTTGCCAGCCGTCGGAACATCGTCGGCAACGATCCGCTCCCCAACGGCTTGGCGCGTAATCGCAAGGCGTTGGAGGCTATTGTCCAGTTCGCCTATGAACAGAAGATTCTGCCCAACATGATCAAGCCGGAGGAGATGTTCGCCGCCAATACGCTCGAGCTGGCGTAGTGCAGGCGGCGCGTTATTGGCTCTGCTTGCACCTAAATTCGATTCCTGTCCTTCTAGAGATATCCAGCAGATCATCCACGACCGGCTGCAATAAGGGAATTCCCTCTTTGCTCCGTATCGCTTCGGCCTCTCGTTCCGGGTCGCCTGGAATAAGCGGACCGTTGGTGCCCGGGGCGGGTTTGGTGTTGCGAAAAACGTGAATCCACTGGTCAATTTGTTTTTTGAATTCCTCCTTGTCGATGAAGCCGTCGATTTGTATGGCGCCGAAGAAGTGACCGATGCCTTTACCGACACTGCGTTCCGGGATCTCTTGTCGCAAAGCGAATGGCGGAACGAATGGTCCCCAGTTGGCGCCGCTTAGAACGCCGCAGACGATATCCACCATGGAGGCCAAAGCATAGCCTTTGTGCCCGCCCATCTCTCTTTCAGAGCCGAGCGGTAACTGCGCACCGCCGTCGATCATGTCGCGTGGATTGGTCGTATCGCGTCCTTCATTGTCCACGAGCCAGCCTTTTGGTACCGCTTCGTTCTTTCGTAAGGCCACTTCGATCTTACCGTAAGCGACCGCACTGGTGGCCATATCAATGACAATCGGCGGCTCCTTGTAGCCGGGGAAGGCGATGGCGATGGGGTTGGTGCCGAGCATTCTCTCACCGCCCCATAAGGGAGCCACAAGCTTGGTTGTGTTGGTCATGGCCAGGCCGATCAAGTCGCGTTCCAACGCTTTCAACGGATAGTAGCCCGCAATGCCGAAATGGTTGCTGTTGCAGACGCTGATCCAACCTGAGCCATATTGCTCAGCTTTGTCCATAGCAATCGCGTTTGCTTTCGGGCCAACGATTAATCCCAAGCCGTTATCGCCGTCGACGTTGGCGACGCAGGCTCTTTGACGAATGACTTTGATATTCGGCGTGGGGTTGATTCTACCGGCTTCGAGCATTGCGACGTAAGTATGGAGTCGCGCCACGCCGTGAGAGTCGATGCCGCGCAGGTCGCTTTTGATCAGGACATCGGCCGCTTGCGCGGCATCAGCCTGGGGAATGTCAAAGTGACGGAACACCGCGGCGCAGAAGTGTGCTAGGTCATGCGCGCCGAAGACGTATATCGGCCGGTCGTTGCTCATGGCGATGCAGACAATTGTCCATCGTATGATGTGCCGGACGAATTATTAGAAGCGTTAAGCACGCGTGTCAAGGGATGAGTGGCTTGATGAGCACCTTCCACCAAGCTCGAAAAGCAATTATTAAGCAGTTCCACTGCTGTCCAAAATAGATAAAAGTTCCGTGGCTGGACATTGATTTGCCTATGATATTTTGGAGTTTTTGTCATTTTTAAATCGAGGCCTTCGTGGAATTTTGTTCGCTGACCGCTAAGAAAATCCCCCTTGATCCCCCTTTTCAAAGGGGGAAAGCCGCCGCCTGAGTGCCTTGGGATTTTTGGTCAATAACAACTATTAGGCAGGGCGCTGATGCGAGTTGCTCTGGGCATTTTTCACCGTCCCGTCGTCAGTTAAGCTTAACCACGATCTGCGCGGGTTGCCTTCCAGGCTGCACCTGTATCGGTTTTGCCTTGCATCACGTTTCCGTCGACGCGACCGGTATACTTTCTGGCGCCGGCGGTGAAAACGATCTCAGCGCCGATCATTTTGGCGTCGCTGATCGGCTCGGTGCGCTTGGCGGTCTTGAGTGTGCCGGAGAGCATCTGGAAACTCTGCTTCAGAGTAAGGCCTCCGTCAGCCATCTGCCATGTGCCTTCCACCTGGGCCGGCACGATCCACAGCAGCGCCGTGCAATAGGAGGCACAATCATTTTTGACTTCGGCAGTCGCATCCGCGGTCCACTCACCCATCGTGAAGGTGTTAGAAACGATGCGCGTGCCGGGTCTCAGATCAAGGATCTTTGGGCGCAGTTCGATATTGATCTCGGGCAGCAAAAACAGAGTGATGACCGTAGCCTGGGACAGGTCGGCCTCAAACAAGTCTCCCGTGACGAAATTGGCCCGGGTACTGACTCCTTCTTTAGCGGCGTTGCGCCTCGACAGCTCCACCATATCCCGGTTGTATTCAATGCCGAGGGCTTTGGTGCCGCGTTTGGCAGCGGCAATGACGGTGCGCCCATCGCCGGAGCCGAGATCGATGAGAAAATCTTTGGGTGTCACTTTTGCCATGTCCAGCATCTTTTCAACCATATCTCGATGCGTCGGCACCCATATAACGTCTTTGCCTTCCTGCCCGATCTGGGGTTGGAACTCCGGTTGGCGCGTTCCGGGCTGCGTCTGCGCGCAAGCGCTGGCGGTGAACGATGCAATACAAAGGGTCAAGGTGAATGAACGTAGGACCGGCGATATTTTTTGCATACTTTTTCTCCAAATGAACCGAAGCGCTTGAAGTCTCGTCGAGAGTTGCACGCTCTCAGAAAGATGTCCAGTGTGACTAACCCAACGATTCGATCGAAACAATGGTGCGCCCCTTGATGGGCGCCATATGGCTCAAACATCTGCGCTCAAGCTCTGGATAAAGCACGCAAATCTCCGCTTGCCCGAAGGTGGGTTGCTATTTTTGCGCAAACAGCAAAACTGAGGAAGGACTTCACGACAAGCTCACGCCAGAAAAACACAATGAGGCAGGAGCTCACGCCGGCCAGTGCTCTTGGGCTGCGTACACAGCTGTACTTTTTGTACACAGCACGGCGTTATTTCACCCGACTAGTGTGAGCAATATGCACAGACGGTTTCGCTGAGCAACCCGAATCGACGGTTTTTGGACAGTTTGGGCGTATTTTTTCATGGCATCTTGTTTGCGGAAAATGGCCACTAAAGCCAGAGCGCTTGCGCGCGCGGCTGTACCTTTTGTTCGAATCGGAGCATGCCCATGAAACGATTCTTCTTTTGGTTGGTTCCCATGGTCCTACTGATTGGTGTGGTCGCTCTCTATTGGCCCACGAGTGAATCGCCCAGGATTGAAGAACCTGAATCGGAGAGTCTTGCGGCGTCGGCTCCTCCTCCCGAGCCGTCGATTCGCTACCCGGTGGAACCCGATGAGTCGCCGCCGGTCGTGCTGCCGCCGCTGGCCGAGAGCGATGGTCAAATGCGCGATGCTTTGGCGGCGGTGCTCGGGCAACGACCGCCTGAATTTCTCAACCTAAGGAACATCATACATAGAGTCGTTGCGACCGTGGACAACTTGCCTCGCGATCACCTTGCACCGCGGCTGATGCCGTTGAAGCCAGTCACCGGGATTCCCGTTACAGAAGAAATGAATGAAGGTCTCGTCCTCAGTTCGCGGAATGCCGCGCGTTATAACGCCTATGTCCGCCTAGCCGAAGCGGTGCCGACAGGCGTCTTGATAGCGGCGTATGCGCGCTTCTATCCGCTGTTCCAGGAGCAGTATGAGAAATTGGGTTATCCGGATAAGTATTTCAACGATCGTGCCGTAGAGGTCATCGACCACCTGCTCGCCACCCCCGAAGTCGCAGAACCGCTTCGTCTTGTCCAGCCGCGAATAGTCTACGAATTCGCCGACCCGAAGCTGCAACAGCTCTCAGCGGGACAAAAGATTTTGTTGCGCATCGGTAAGGTGAATCGTAGTAAGCTGAAATCGAAGTTACAGGAGCTACGACAGGCGCTGGTATCCATGGCCCCGGCAAAAATAATTGCTGTTCCGTGAAACCAACGATCCGTGCTGCGACATGAAAGACTCTCAACGGGTGTCAGAGTTTCGGGTGCCGCTTCAACAAAGACAAAAAGTTGCCTGAAAACACTTTCTTGAGGTCATCATCTTTGAGCTTGGCGGCGTTGGCGACGTGTTTCGAGATCTTCTCGACTTCCATCGACAACGGATTGTATGGGTGATCTGAACCGAATAAGATCTTACTCGTGCCGACACCACGAAAAGCCTCGAGCAGAAGCGGCATCCATCCAACGACAGAAGTTTCCAGGAATATGTTTTCGTTCTGCCGGGCGACGGCCACGGCGAGCTTCACATATTCCGAAACCCCCATGTGTCCCAGAATAACCGGGACATCTTTGTACCGAGAGGCCAGTTCCGCGATCACTCCAGGCGATGCTTTACTCGACATCCCGGTGTGAAAAATGATGGGCACACGGTAGCGGCGCGCCGCTTCGTATACGGGCTCCATGAGCTCGGACTCATTTGGGTCAAAGAACTCAATTTCCGGGTGAAGCTTGATCCCTTTCAAGCCGCGCGTGCCGAGGTATTGATCGAGGGCTTTTGCCGAAGCTTCCGGACCGAAATTAGGATTGATGCGGCAGAAACCGATAATGCGTTTCGGGTGCTTCGCCATTTCCTCAGCCATGATCTGGTTGGCTTCGGAATAATCGGTGTAGGGCGCTCCCAAAGGGAAAGCCACTGCACAGTCCAGACCAGCCTCGTCCAAGTTTCGAACCAGATCATCACCAAGAAAACTCGCCACACCGTGTCCCAGTAGAGTTTTGCGCCTCCCGAGGTGAGAATGAGCGTCGATGGCGTAATATTCCGAGTCGTTAATGCGTAATGCCATTTGGTTCTCCTGTGTGTTCCGACCGATGCTCGCACGTTCTTTATCATGGATTTGTCGAAGCGCCAATTGACCATGAGCATTCTTCGAACCTTCCATTTGGCGGCGGGACGCGATATTCTCCTCCGCAAGTAAAAAAAGGAGTATGACGATGGCCGAGGTGAAACCCAACTATGTTACCGCGAGCGCGGCTCGATCGGTTACCTCTTATCCTGCTCGCCGCCGTTTCAAACAGGGGCCGATCGATCCATCACTCGATCATGTGATCGGAGTCGAAGACGCCATTGACATTTACTGTCACGCACACGAGGGACAGCAGGACGCGCTCGGCGTTGCCAAACTGGCCTCCAAAAGCGGCATGTTGGGTGTCCTCTATAAGACGATTGTCGGGCGCAAGGATCCGGCGGGAGCCGTTCACGCGGTCCGGCGCGCCCTCGAGTCATGGTGCGAAGAGACGGGCGAGACCGCGGCAAAGCTCTGGGCAGGCAGTTCAGTTACGCAGGGTTTCCTTTCAAAAATCGAGGTGGACTGGTCGGCCTTCATCGTCGGGCTCGAGCTGGCGGCAGCGCCACGCGCGAATGCAGCACAATAGTGTTGCCAGCCCGGCCCCGCAGAAGTCACAGGCGCCAAATGGTAAGGTGGTATTCCGGTTTTGTGTTTACAGTGCTTTCATACCTTTTTCGGTTCTATTTCGAAGCGCTGGACTATTGAGTGGGCGTGCAAGAGGGGCTCTCATTGGCCGGCATTTTGGTGATCTTTTGCGCCTATCTCCTTGGCTCAATCCCAAGTGGATTTTTATTAGCTTCTCTGGTTGGAATCGACATCCGGCAATCGGGCAGCGGCAACGTTGGCGCAACCAATGTTGCCAGAGTCGTCGGGAAGAGTCTAGGTATCATCACGCTGCTCGCCGATACGGCAAAGGGATGGATACCTGTTTTTGTCGCGCTTCAGCTCGGCTTGGATCCAGCGCTTACAGCCTTGGCTGGATGCGCTGCCTTTCTAGGACATCTCTGCCCGGTGTTTTTGAAGTTCAAGGGAGGAAGGGGGGTGGCTACGGCACTCGGCGTTCTGCTGGGGGTCGCGCCACTGGCAAGCGTTGTCTTGCTTGCGATCTTTGCCCTAGTGGTTTTGTCGAGCCGAATCGTTTCCGTGGGCTCGATCACAACGGCAGCCGCGACACCGGTTGTGGTTTGGGCTTTTTCTCACGTTCCGGCTTTCGTTTTGATGAGTGGATTTCTTGGTGCGATGGTTATTGTCCGTCATCGCGGCAATATCGAGCGTTTGCGTGCCGGGACGGAGCCCCGATGGAGATCGTCACCCTAGCAGGCTGCTGAAAAAAGATTTTCTGTGCTTCGACAAGCTCAGCACGAACGAATTTCTTCAGCGATTTCAATGTGTGCACCGTTCGCCCTGAGCGGGTCGAAGGGTGAACGGTGGGTTTTTCAGCAGCCTGCTAGTCTCTCCCACAGTAAGCTTTTGTAAAATTTTTCCTGGGCCACCCGCGCCGTACAGCGGACTGCCGGGCTTTAACTAGCGAGTTCTCGTACTCCTATCTTCCTCGACGGAGAGGCTAGAGGTCAGGGCGCGACGACCAATGTCAATTTTCGATAATCACTTCCACGCGTCGATTCTGGATGCGTCCGGCCTCGGTTTCATTTGACGCTATCGGAGAGCGTGTCCCCAGCCCACGCGTGCTAATCAGTTGGCCGTTGACTCCGTTGCGCTGCAGCGCATCACCAACGGTTTCCGCTCTACGCTCGGAGAGGCGTTGGTTGTACGCCTCCTGAGCGGCGCTCTCCCTACTTGCGTGGCCTTCAACAGTGATTCTTCGGTTGGGCGCTTCGCTCCTTAGAATACTCGCGATTTGGCCTACCCGATTTCTACCTTCGGACGTGAGCTCAGCACTGTCAAAACGAAAATTAACGCTAGGAAGGTTCACGGCAACGCCCCGGCTCGTTTCGCGCGCCTCGATGTTCCGCCTTTGTAACCCCTCGATTAAGGCCTGGTTTTTCGCAATCTCCGCGCGCTGCTGATCGATGGCTCTTTGCTGTTCGGTCTGCTTTTGTTCTTGGGCTTGGAGTTGATCTCCGACCAGAGCTCCAGCACCCAAACCCACGGCGCCGCCAATGGCTGCGCCAGCGCCGGGATGACCCACGGCCGCTCCGACAATGCTGCCTGCGGCCGCCCCGCCTAAAGCGCCAATGCCTGCGCCTTTTTCCCGGGTCGTCAGCGGTTCCGAGCACGCCGACAGAAACACCATGAACAAGAATAGCAATAGGACTGACACCCTTTTTTGCATGTTGAAAGCTCCTCGTTTAAAAGGCGATTATTAAACGCCCTGTTCGTCGCTTTTAGCCTGGTTTAGTATTCCGCTTCTTTCCTTAATCTTTCGATTTCTCTCCTTTGACGCTCGATTTCAGCCTGTTGGAAGTCGATCTCGCGCTGCTGCTCGGCCTGTCTTTGTTCCTGGCCTTGGAGTTGATCTCCAACCAGCGCTCCCGCGCCAACTCCTAGAACCCCCCCGATAGCGGCCCCGGCGGCCGGATTGCCAACTGCTGCCCCAATAACACTACCGACGGCGGCACCGCCTAGTGCCCCGATGCCGGCTCCCTTTTCTCGCGTGGTGAGTGGCGCAGAACAGCCCACCGTGAAAATCAGGAAAAAGGCTGTTGCGGCAAGGAAAAAGGATTTCATGATTGTCCTCCTCCAGTCTTGACGAATTAGTGAGATCGCGTTTTATTGGATGGAAATTCAGGCCCGAATCGAGCCCAATTCTAGCAAACGGCGACTCGGCCATCAAGCTGAAGGAATGCCACGTTCAATGCACCGGATGGACTTTCCCAGAAGTTAGACAGTGCCGAAGGTAAAACGTTAACAGG
>CAYPHJ010000053.1:0-30711 GCA_964410485.1 uncultured Syntrophobacteraceae bacterium | reverse complement strand
TGGGAGGTCGCGCAAATCCGAGCCTATGATTTTCCTGAAACCAGCCTACTAAATGGCCACAAAGGTTTTAATCTCAATAACCCCTTCCAGTTTATGCAAAGCGTTCTCGATCTGCTGCGCTTCGTCTGCACAGTCCATGCCTTGGACCGAAAGCTCTACAGTTGCCTTATCGCCGGTTTGCATCTTTCTTTACTCCATACCTGGTGTAGCTAAATATATGATCCCCTACCTTCCCTAAAATCACCTCTGCCTGCTTGAGAAGAGCAACGGCTTCCTTATGCGCGATGCCTTTCCATCTTTGCCGGAGCACGCTCTCTAGTTTGCTCACCGCCTTTCGTCCTTCGCAGCTCCTCGATCGTGGCAAAGAGAGCCTTGATGTCGCTTTGGCTCTGAAACTCTCTGTAAGCCTGTCTGAGTTTCTGCACGTGGATCCGGAGCATTGGCTGATTCAAAAATCGAATGTGATCAATTCCTGACGCCGGTCAACGTCCGGATGATTGAGGTACGATTGCACAGCCGTTGCAACGGTCTGTTGAATCGGATCGACCGAGCGCGGCGCTAGAGCGGTCCCGAAAGGGCGCTTTCAAAAGCCTTATTGAAGGCTTTTGGGTCTTTGAAATACTGCTTGGCTGTCCCAACCACTCGCTTCAATAGCGCCAGATCATCAGGCTGGATATCCGTGACCCTAAGCTTCGAACGGATCTCATTTTCGGTGAACGTTCCGTACAATTGGCCGATAGCAGCGTTCAGAAACGCCGCAGTCAGAATCGGAGCATTCAAAAACGAAACGGTTACATGATTATGTGCTCTCAAGGCAAGGGCAATCCGCTCATGAACTCGTTGACCGTCCTGTGAGGCTACACATAGTGGGCTTCCTACGAGCGCAGAGACGGCTACACTTAGTTTCTGTTTCATAAGACGTTAATCCATTCCGCGCACTTGTGCTGCGCCAAACACGCAGCGGGTGCCCCAACTAGTAAATATACCAGTCCTCTTCCCTCTCGTGGCCCTGGAAGATTAGCTCCGTTATGCGAGCCTGACCTGCGAGGCTTCCTTCGGGACCAGCCGGTCGCTCGGCAGACCTAGGTTGAAGCCACGCTGATGACAGTTTAGAATTTGTTTATGACTATTAACCTTCCCAGCGTTGTCGAAGAGCAGCTTCGCGATCTCGCCAAAAGGCAAAACCGCGATCTAGCCGAACTCATCGAAGACGCCGTTCGACAGTATCTGGAAGCCGCCGCTATCACGGACGTCGACCCGAACCAGGTAGCCGAGACCCAGGCGGAACTGCTTAGTGAATTGCCCCCCATCTCCAAGTGGGAAACTGACGACGCGTGAAGCGTGGCGAGATCTGGTGGGCTGAGTTGCCCGCTCCCGTCGGCAATCGGCCCGTAATCATCCTGACTCGGGATGCCGTTCTTGAAAACATCGGGTCCATTGTGGTTGCGCTTGTCACGCGAACTATCCGTCAGCTCCCGACTGAAGTAGTCCTCGGCCGCCGACAGGGATTACCAGTCCCCTGTGTTGCGAACTTGGATAACATCCTTACCGCTGGGTGGTTTCTTACTCAATGGGTCATCCCGTTTCTGATGCGCTCTGCTTGGCAATCAACGTTTCCACTTCGCGGATGAAAGCTTCCGCGTCAGCAATTTGCGCTTCGGCGTCCTCGCGCGAGAACTCTGCCAACTCAGTATAGTCGGCCA
This sequence comes from uncultured Syntrophobacteraceae bacterium, assembly GCA_964410485.1. Classification (GTDB taxonomy): domain Bacteria; phylum Desulfobacterota; class Binatia; order UBA9968; family UBA9968; genus CAYPHJ01. The sequence goes on along the minus strand of CAYPHJ010000053.1, from coordinate 29,008 downwards.
TTTCCCTGGATCGCTTCGCGTCTTTCAATATGACACCCAATCGCTTGCCCACCTTGCCCGTTTTGACGAAATGCCGGTTAAATAGCGAGATTATGCCGGAATGCTTGCGGCTTTCGGTTCCCTCCAAGGCCAGGAGTGCCCTCGCGGCCTGGAAGATTGCATAATAAGAACGGCTAACAGAATCAGCAAAGTCGTCATTGCGAAGAAGGTCGCGGGCCGATTTGAGATGCTGTTTCGCTCGCTTGAGCCTCGCTAGACTCAGAGCCTTTTGCTCTTGTTCCTCATTACTCATAAGAAGACGCCTTCGCTCTCAACGTTGCGATAGAAGGGCGTCCCATACTCCTGGTTTTGCCGGTACTCGTCGGCGCTCAAAATAGTCGGCGCTAGATTGATTTCGTAAGCAAGATCGACTTCCAACGATTCCTCAACGATGCGGCGGCAGAGGGCTCGGTCCTTCTTTTGCACCAGTACCAGGATATCGAGATCCGAGTCCTCCGTCCCTTCTCCACGCGCCCTGGAGCCGAAAATACGAAGCGATAGCAGATTGTCGCCGAGCAAGCTTTGAAGAGCCCCTTTGAAACGCGCCAATCCCTCTTTTTCTTTTTGAGTCAGAGCGTTCTTCATCGGCTCATCACCTCCGTTCGTTGCCGCACTACCTTGTGTGACAGTTACGCCAAACTCCGGGTGACTTTCGGCTCCAAATATACCAGGGATGCCCGATTGAAACCACCGGACCCAGCGCTGCCAAGACCGCAGTTCCCAGGATTGAGAGTGTTCAGTCAACACAACCGTTCAATGAAAGTGAACAGCTAAATTAGTGAACACAGCGGTTATATTTTGACCACCATTTGTAGGCTCTACAGTCTACTTTCGGCGGGCAAACTAGAACAAGCGACGAACCGATCTTGGACGCAAGAGCCGTTATAAGTGGGCTGACTCGGACCGCGACGCCATGAGGTCCATACGCCCGCGGGCGCCACCGAAAGCGATGAAGAAGATTGTCAAGAATTAAAAGCCAGACCCCGAAATCTCCGGGAACTCGATCAACTTGTTGCTTCAAATCGCTCTACTGCCCCTTTATCTCCGGATCTTCATGGGCCCAGGTTTTGGTTTCATCCTCGGCAACGGGGATCTCCGGAACGCATTCTTCGGTCTTATCCTGCTCCCACTGCTGCTGGCCTTCCTGACACAGCGCTGGCTGGACGACCGGAAAAAAGGTGAAACGTGGCTGAATCGGCTGGGTTGGTTTCAAGTCCCCTTGCTGGCCGCAGTCGTTTTCCTGATTGCGGCGTCCCAAGTCGGGGTGGTCATGGAATCGTTGCCGGTTCTTGGTCAGGTTCTTCTGGTCTTTGTTCTGTTCCTCACCGCTGCCGGAGTGTTTGCTCGCATTCTTGCGTTGCTATTTGGCCGCGGTCCCCTCGAAGGACGAGCGCTTGCTTTCAGCCTCGGCACGCGCAACTCGTTTGTCGTCCTGCCATTTGCGCTCGCGCTTCCCCACCCGTGGGAGCCGGCCGTGGTCGTGATCGTCTTTCAGTCGTTGGTCGAGCTTTTCGGCATGGTGGTGTATTTGTGGTGGGTGCCGACCTGGCTCTTCCCGGCCACTGTGGATCATCACTGTGGAGCACAATAAGCTCAGCTCTTTTTCACTCTCCCCTCACAACCAACACAGAGCAATGTGCATGGTCCACCACTTTGTCGACCGTCGCTCCGAGAAACCTTCTCCGGAGCGCAGAGTGAGGCTTTGTCCCGAGAATAATAAGATCAATCTGCAAATCCTCTGCTTTTCTCAAGATGACATCGCCAGGCTTGCCAAACTCCACATGCGGAGTTGCTGTCATCCCTCTTTCACTCAAACCGCGAACAGCTTCGTCTATGATTTTTGAATAAAAATGGCTCGCTTGTTCCTTGGCCTCCTCCACCTCGCTCACGGTTTCAGCGTATTCCGGGATTCTCCCGACCGCCAGGAGATGAAACTCTGGCCGGGCGGCTTTTGCGAGTGCTGCCGCTTTGTCGAGCGCAAGTTTAGAGCCCTCTGAGCCATCGTAAGCCAACAGGATCTTGTTAAACATTTTCTTTCCCTCCCTTTCCGTCGAATAGCGTCTCTCGTTCGCTTCCTTTGGGCTCGAAGAAGGATTGAGCGATGAGAGTCGGAATAATCGCCGTTAAGATAACAACCACAACGAGGATGGAATATTGTTCTCGATCGATGATCCCATGGGTGAGGCCGTAAAGGGCGGAAATGGTCCCAAAGGTAAGGCCCGTGCTCATCATCATGGTGGTATAGAGATTGATCTTCGTGGCGAACCGGAAGAATACTCCGACGGGATACAGACCAAAGAATTTTGCGAGAGTCTTTGCCAAGAAAAAGACCACGACCAGGCCAAAACCGGCGGCGACAGCCTCTAAATCAACCAGGCTTCCGGCTTTGAGAAAATAGAACGGCGTCAGAAGAGCAAAGGTTGTGGCTCTCATGCGTTTTATCAGCTCCCTGTTGGCGAGGAACGTATCGGCCAAGACCATGCCGACCAGATACGCCGGAAGCACGGCCTCACTACCGCCGCGGGCAGCGAGGTAGCCCAGGACGAGGAGGATAAGATAGATGTACTTCACCTCGGGCTCGCTCGAATGGGCATTGACTCTCGTGAGGTAGCGAGGCGTGATTTTCGGCAGAAGAACTAGCGAAACAGCCGTGAGGACAACAAAGATCCAGAACCAGGCGCCGAAACTGGTAAAGAGCAATCCGAGGGCGATCACGGTTCCAAGATCATCCACAAAGCAAGCGGCCAGAATTAGCTTTCCAATCGGTTTTTCATTAAGTCCGGTCTCCACCATGACCGCGTAGACTACAGCCACTGATGTAGTCGACATCGCAATGCCAGCGATTTGTGCCGCTCTGAGATCCCAGCCCAGGAGGAATTGGGCAACGATCCAGGACAAGGCAAAGGGAGCAAAAAAACCTAGGATCCCCAGGACCAGGCTCTCTTTCCAGAATTTCTTCAAGGTCTGGCTTTCAAGCTCAGCGCCCGCGAGAAACGTGAGAATGACAGCCCCAAAGCTGGCAAGAAAATGAACCCACTCGGAAATTTGCGGGTGAAAGGTGTTTCCCGCAATGATCCCCACCATGAGTTCGATAAGGGCGACGGAAATGCCGATTCTGAGCGAGATGAGGCTTGATATTAAAGCGAGGCCGACCCAGACTGACGCATCCCACCAGAGTTGTTCCATAGATTCTCTTTCACAATTGATCCAGACGTTATCAGCCCTGGCGGGCGGTTGATGGAGAACGTCATCTCCGGAGATCAAAATAAAAAACCCCTACTCCGCTAATTGGAAGTAGGGGTCATCAATCGGCCCGAGGCCGATGGTTTAACTGGCGAACCCCATCGCCATTGATTTACAAGTTTAAATAGGCCGAGCGAAGGCGTTTGTCAATGTTGAGTCATGCTCCGAACTAAACTGACAAATGTTATCGCGCCAAGACGCCAAGCACGCAAAGAAAGACAATCCTTATTTCTCCGAACGTTGGTGCGCCCGTTCGACCTCGCTCAGGGCATGCTTTGCGCCCCCTTCGGTTCCGCTCAGGGCATGCTTTGCGCGAGATAGAGCATTTCCGATCTCTTTCATCCCAAAATTTCAAATATCTTTGATTAGGATTTCGCAGAGGAGCCCGGCAGCTCCAAAAGCGGGAGGCGGGATGTGCGGACAGGCCCCCAGAATTAAAAGCTATACTTCGGCCAAATAGTCAAAGGAAGACTCTGCCAGACTGTCCCCTCTCTTTTCCTGAATAATGCCTGCCACATCGCCAGGATGTTTTGATACCCCCCATTTCCACTGACCAAAACCGCTGTGATGATTCACAGCCCTGACCCACTCACTCAGGAACGCCCGCTTCGTTTTATCTTGATCGGTCTCCTGACCTTTCGTTTCCAGAATCAAAAACTCCCGGGTCTTTAACCGGATGATGAAGCCCGGCCGGTACTTGTGCACGACTCCTATGAAGACGTAGAGCACTTCGAATCCTAGATGGTCGTTTTTCGCCCATGCCTCGACATTGATATTACGGTCCAGCTCGAAGGCTTCCGTCGCCTCCCAGGTACTGTCAAAAACGCAGAAGTTGATGTGAGACTTCTTTGTATACTCGCAAGGTCTGCCGCTATACCAGGTTCTCATATCCCCCGTCGAAATGATCGGTCTTTCCGTGTCGAATATGGGAACCACGGACTCCGTATTCTCAGGGATGATGCTCTCCCACGTGTGCTGAACGATCTTGGTCATGTTCAGCGTAATCAGAATGCGCCGCCTGACGTCATCCTGGTTAAAGAGTGGGGGAGTAATATGGATTTTGCCCGATGAGATAAACTCCTCCATCAGACGGATAAGCCGCGCAAGCAAATACTCCTTGTTCCCTTTCCAACTTGGCTTCATCTGATCGAAGATCCCACTCGCCGTCTCGAAGGCGATCTTTTGCCAGCGAAACTTTTTCCCCAGCGCCTCGAGATCGATCTCGGAAAGTTTCGTGACATCCGGCTTTCCCTCTACGATCGGCGCCACCTCTGCCAAGGTCGGAGTCTTGCGAGCATCCAGCTCCAGCGGCTTCACTTTGTCCAAGTCCAGCTTCAATTCCTGCCGATACAGATGGTCGATTCTGATGATATTCGGCCAACTGATTTCAAACTGTTTTTTTTCAATAATCGGCTCTATCTTCGTCTTCGGCGGTGGGGGTGGCGGCGGAGGCCCGTCCCGCGTTTCATGCGGCAGAAAAGTGAATGGAACGCCGAAGATATTCACATACTCGGCGTCGAACAGCCCCTTCTCTTTGTCGAACTCATAAGACACGCGTCTCAACCCTCTGCCTACAACCTGCTCGCAGAGCAATTGGCTGGAGAAGGCGCGGAGCCCCATAATGTGAGTCACCGTCCTGGCATCCCATCCCTCTGAAAGCATTCCAACAGAAATTACCTTTTGTATTGCTTCACCCGGCTTCCCGACCTGTCCGACCGTATCGACTTGCTGTCGCAGCCGCTCCGCCAACTCTTTCTTTGATAGTTTCCTGACGGGCTCGTCGTTATCCCTCTCTTCCCCCTCTCCTTCCTCGCCGTTTAGAGAAATCGGCTCCTCCTGGGCTTCCGCCATATCGAGGACCTTCGAATCGATATGGAGAGTTCGTTCAGGAACGCAAAGCTCGTCCAGCAAAATCTTTTTATGATCGAAGGCGTATTTGACCCGTGCCGCCGTTTCTGTTCGATTCGCCACTGTGATCATAACGGGAGGTGTCCGGAGCCCGCTTTCCTTCCATGCTCTGGCTGCCTCCAGCCAATCTTTTCCAAGCAGGTAATAGCCAACCGTAACTAAGTCAGGCAAAGGCACTGCTCCTCAGCCCTGCGGTTCAAATCGTCTTTGACGTGTTCGTAAATATGATAGAGCTTGGACTTGTAGGTCTTGGCGTCCGGAACCCCGTCATCCCGCACCACTACGCGCGGAGTCTTGACCAAACCTGATTCTATAGAGTCGTTGAGACCGAAATCGCTGACGATCCAGTCGAACAGTGCCTCCTCGGAGCTTTGTTTGCCAGAGGGCGCAAAGGGCGTCGCCGAGAAGTCGTAACAAGTGAGTATCCCTCGCGCGTTGTTGATTCGATCGAGGCCGCCCACCCACTTGGTCGCCTCCTCGATGTCTTCCTTTTTCACCCCTTTTATTTTCGACTCCGCCGGTATGCGCCAGGCATGGTGCGCTTCGTCGTTGATGACAACGAGATTGCGCGCGTTGGCTAGCTCGCCCAGCACCTCTCTGACATAAGCCTCGTCGCTCTTGGCGCCCCGTTTATCGACCGTTTTCTTCTTCGCGATCTTCTCTTCGGTTTCCCAATTTAGAGCGTGCCAGTTACGAACGAGGACCTTCCCTTGGCGCAGCTTGTCCAACAGCGCCGCAGGGACAATGTTGAATTCGTCGTAAAAGTTGCCCTTCCCCGCCGGGACTAACACTTGAAGGCGGCTTTTGACGGTCAGGCCGGGAGCAATAACGAGAATATGCTTTGAGAAACGCGCGTCTTGCGGATACGTGACCTTATTCAAGACGTGCCAGGCAATAAGCATTGCCATGACGATGGTTTTGCCGGAGCCAGTCGCCATTTTCGAGCAGAGACGATCAAACGCGCCTCCGTCCGATGGAATGGTGATCCCCACTTTTTCGGAGGCTGGCGCCTCGGTAAGCCAAATGAGTGTCTCGATGGCTTCTAACTGGCAGAAGAAGAACTGATGTTCCCGCTCGTCAGGATTGTTCCAGTGCTCCAGAAGCCGCTTGGTGATCCCAGTGACGCCGGGATATCCCGCTTCTCGCCAGCCCTTGACGCGCGGGCGAATCTGATTGACCAACGGGATCTCGACAAATATGCCTGGATCATCGAAGGCTTTGGAGCTTTGCGAGGCGATGACATAGCCTGCGGGTCGCCGACCGTCCGCAAGATCGAAAGTACGGCTCTCGCGGTCGTAGCTCCAATGGAGTTTGGGCTCTTCGTAAGGCGAGTTGATAATCAGGTGATCGATGGTCGTGCGTGCCATCCTCGAGCCCATTTTTTTCAGCTTGCTTGCGGGACGGATTCGAACAATAGCCGATGAATCTCGGTTTCCGGTGCTCGCTTCGAAAGATAAAGCATCTCAACGCCTACCACGCGATCCTGCTCGTCGTAATCCACGATGATGCCGGGCGAGACTTCCTCCGAGCGACCTGCCGGCGCTTCGCTCAAGCTCAGGTACAAAGCGTCGGCCTGTTGATCCACTTTAAGCTTCATGGCATTACCCTTCGCATATTCCGTCAAAACGTAGCTCATCCGGCGTTACTCAGCAACGTCCAGGATCCTCAGGCTCTCGATTCCCCGGTCATCAACGATCTTAACCGCGATGCGCTTGTTCTTCCCCGCTTCGAACGGCAACGAAACCGTACTGCGATAGGCTTCGATCAGTTCTTCATCGATCTCGGTTCTTAGATTTCTCGTCAGGCGAGCCCAGCCGTCGTTTTCACCGGCCATCGGAAAGAAAACCTGCCGCGGCAAGAGACTCCTCTCATCGTAATCGGTGTCGAGCATCCACATCGCGATCTTTTCATTACCGCCCGACTCGATGGTTCCGGTCTTGGTGTTGTAATAATCGAAGCCCATCACTTCGACGCGGTATTTGCCTTTGTCGTTTCCGTCTTTGATCTTGCTCAGCACGATATCAGGCTGGCCGATGAGCCAGAAGCTCTCGTTGCTCGCCCGCTTCTTTTTCAGGTCTTCCGTGAGCAAGTCGGCATTCATCTGAACCTTTAGCAGCGTCACTCCCGGCCAATCCGTCTCGTCGATGTCCTTGGCCGCCTCCGGGTCGAACTGAAACGCGGCAAACACGATGATTTTTGGTTTCGGAACAAGCGTCTGCGCTTCTTGGATCGCTAGCTCGACTTGCTTCTGCTCCAACGGCGCATGCTCAGGCCCGAACGAGATGACAACTCTTTGAGGTTTGCCGTAAGTTCCTTCCGGGTCTTTTACGCTATCAGCTCCCTTATCATTCGGCTTCGTCTCCGCCTCCGCATTGAGCCAGCGCGTCCCCGGCAAAGGCTCGACGCGAGAAAACAAAATGTACTGCCCCTTCTTACCCCGTATGCCAGATTTCAGTAATTCATCTCGCCATTCCGCCTGCCGCAACGTCTCGCCTGACCGCGCAATCGATTCATCTGCGGGTTGATCGGCCTTGATCTCGACGAGAGGCTTCACCACCGGCGCGGGAACGGCATCGACCGTGAACGGACCGGTTACTCTGGCTCTGGAACCGTCAACAAACGGTTGGTCGTATAGCACTTCTTGTTCGGCCGGTTCACTGTTGGCGATTGACTTCAAGGTGACGTGCGGAACAGTCTTGTACTTGAACCCGCTGCCGACTCCTTCATGCGGGTGCGCAAGTTCGTAGTAGTCAAACACCGCCGACATCAACCGCTGCTTCGCAAGCGTAAGCGCCACGCGCGAGGTATCGCAAGTAATCCACCGCCGTCCCCACTCCTCGGCAACGTAAGCCGTCGTACCGGAGCCGCACGTTGGATCGAAGACCAAGTCACCTGGGTCGGTTGTCATCAACAAACAACGTTGAACGACCTTGGTATAGTTTGTACGACGTAAAAACGTTGTTCGGCGAAGCCGCCGGTTACCGTGTCCCCCCAAAAGTTATTGTAACGGAAGAACGGAAAATCATCGGCGAATCGTCGGTAGCTTAACGTAGTACCGTAGGCTTCAAGTCGATTTGCTTGTGCGAGCCGTTTCAAACCTTCTTTGGAGGTTTTCCAGCCACCTTTGCCCGGTAAATACTTGACCCCGTTAAACTCAAAAGGCTCTGAGCTTTCACCCGCGGATGACGTGGAAGTCAGATTGTCACGGCGGTAAACTTTCGACGTCGGTGGAAGCTTCGACCAATCATCTCCTTCGGCGCCGGTCATTCGTCTGTGAGTACCATCGAGAAGTCTGACATAATCATAATTTAGCCAGCCTTCGCCGCTTCGTGGCAAATAAAGCTCTCGACACTTAATTCGAGAAAGTTCCTTCGCATACCATAACAAGTAGTCGTTTGTTTTGGCCAGGACATTCGTTCCGCCAGCAGGACTACCAGCGCCTGTCGTCTTTTTGAATGTAATGAGGTTAACGAAATTTCTTGCGCCGAACACCTCGTCCAAGATTTCTCTCAAATGGTGGACATTCTCGTCGGATATTTGCACGAAAACTGAACCGAGCTCACTGAGAAGTTCGTGTGCCAATAGAAGACGGTCACGCAAATAGCTGAGATATGAGTGAAGACCTAGCTCCCACGTGTCGCGAAAGGCTTTAATCATTTCTGGTTCCGCGGTTAGGTCCTCGTCATTGCCATCTTTTACGGTACGTCTGTTCACAAACGGTTGGAAGTTGGAGCCGTAGCGAATTCCATAAGGCGGGTCGATGTAGATCATTTGAATTTGCCCGGCCAAGCCTTCTTTTTCCAGTAGCGAATTCATGACCAGTAAAGAATCGCCGGCGATCAGGCGGTTCGACCAGTTGTGCGGATGCTTGTAGAACTCGATAGCTTCCCGGAGCGGCGGGTTTTCTTCGGGAGATTGAAACAGCGACATCTGTTGACTCGCTTGACCATTGCGCTTTCGCACGGCCTCAATGATCGTGCGTGGGTCAATGCGCTCGTGAACGTGCAGCGAGACGGTCGGTACTTCAAATGAAGTCCGCTCGGCTTTTCCGGCCCAAATCAGCTGCGGATCGAGATGCGGATCGTAAGCGTATTTCTTCTTGCCGCTTTCTTTGTCTGTCTCCGGCGTGACCAACCCGACGGGCGGATTGTTAACCCGCTTCTTCCCCTTGTGATCGTACTGCTCAATGGGCTTCTTTTTTGACGTACCGTTAGCCTTCCTGGCGTTTGTCATTTAGCTCCCTCTCAATTGAACCCTAAGGTCAATAGTCGCTGCACGCCGCGGAGCGACTTGATTGTCGATGGCACGTCGGATTCTCGGTGGCAGACGCCACAGCCCTAGCCGACCGGTGCAGCGGATCGGCTTGGGGAGTGGGCGCGGGTTGCGGAGCACCCAACCGAGTGGTCCGCTAAACCATTTGGAGCGGTGACGCCGCACAACACCAACCACGTCCACTACGCCGATGATCGCGCCGTGCACGAGATCCTCCGCCTCCGGCTTCTTCGCGCCGCGCGGCAATTGATTCAGAGGATCGAGACCACTCCCCGCATGAATAGCGATCGTGCCACTCGCATGTCTGTTGGTCCATGTGCGGTTCTCGATGTTCTTGCGTGCGTGAATGATGGCCCAGGCCCACGGCTAGCGGACGGTTAGTGCTCTCATAGCGCGATTCTGAATGATGGCTCGGCGTTGATCGTGCTCGTGACTCGTGTTCGTGATCAAAGCCAAGCTAATTGGCCGTTTATTCTACTCATGAAAACGGGAGGGTCAAACGGAATTTCGTGTTCGTGAAACGGCGCATCGTGTTCTTGGCCGAGGCAAGCTCTTCTCCAGAGGGATTGCATAGCCGTCTGTGACTCGTTGACTGGTTATCTGGCAAAGCAGGAGATCGTCTCCTTCCAACACACCTATCACCAGGGCTGGGCGTCTCTTAGCTTGGGTTAAGTCCGAAAACGGAAAGGGGACAACCACCACATCGCCCTTCACAGATCTCCCCAAGCCTCGTCTTCTTCGGGTCTCAGCCAGTCTTTTTTAAGGGAGGATTCACTCAGCAGGCTGGTTTCCAGCTTTTGCTGCACGCCCTTGCTTTTAAGAAATCGGACAAAGTCCAGCACTTCTTCCAATAAGGGCTCTGGGACCTGCTCAATCTCCTTGGCTATGAGATCTTTTTTGTTCATCGTTTTGACCTCGCCGGCAAAATAGCACGCTAGCGACGTTTGGGCAATTTCCGAGGAGGTAACTTGAAAAACGGTCCGTTGTACTCTTCGGATTTGAAACAGTCCTTTCACGCAACCCACAGCATGACCTCGGAGCACTGTTCCCCCTTGGCCGGCGCGCGCTTCTGTCCTATGGATGACTTTCCCGTCGTAAAAGACCCCTTACCTCGCCCTTGCCCAGATCGCAGCAATGTCCAGCTCTGCCTGAGACCGATCTCCGGTTGACATGATAGGCCGTTAGCGGATATTGACCAGCCCAAAGCGAGCGAGGCCGGCGAGCTTGCTTTTGCGGCAGCCCCAGAACCAAGCTAATTAGCCGCTTATCCGACTCGTGGACATGAGCGCGTCAAACGGATTTCGTGTCCGGTGAAACGGCGTACTCGTGTTCGTGGCGGAGGCAATCTCTTTGAGGTAGGAGCTTGATTGCTGTCTATCTTCAGGCGATGTGGGAGACGCTGCTGATTAATCACCAGATCCTATTCGGCGATGCTGATGCCGGCCTGTTTGCGTCGAACGAGCACATGTCGGAGATCCACCAGTGACAACGGCACAATAAAATTCTGAGGGTCTTGAATCTTGCGGTCCCTCCTTCAGTCTCACAATCGCGGCTTAATGGCTTGCTGGAGTTTCCGGCAAAAGGGTGATTTGATGCGGCCCGGATGGATTTTGAACTCGTCGGTCGCATCAGGGATATTAAAACCATCGCAGCTACACGTGGGATCCGGGTGCTTCGCCATCTCCGCAGAGCTTATGGTCGAGGTCGTTGGCGTAAGATGAAAGGAGTTGCCACTGTACGCTTGCCGAATGGTGTTCTGCGTAGAGTCGAGTTGCATTGGTACGAGGCTCATGGCATAGGTAAAAGAGACCTGAGGATTAAGCGCTATTTGGACGAGGAATGAAGCAGCCAACGAAGCATTTTGTGCTGTGCATCGATAATACCGACTACGAGGCATCATTAATTCCCGGCAAAGTCTATCGGATTCTCCCCGATCCGAGAGCTGTTAAGGACGACTTCGTGCGCATCGTCGATGAAAGCGGCGAAGATTACCTTTACCACAAGAGCCATTTTGTCTTTGTCGACTTCCCAAAAACGGTCAAAAAGAAATTACTGGAACTGGAGAATCACCGCTCGCTGTAGGCTGCTGAGTTTTAACCACGAATGGCCAAAATTTAATCACAGGGCGTTAGGCAGAACGAATCCTCGACGAACCAGCCCTTCTTAAAGCCAATTTCGCTCCGTTCCTCGAAAACGCAACCAAGCTAACGTTGCGGGGAGCCGTAGCGCTTAGTCCTTCGCTGCCGCGCCTTGCTCGATGATCCTTGGTTCTTTCTGAAGTACCGATCGAACTCGTCGATCGCATCTTGTTCACGCGGTACTTCGCTGTCTCCTTCGATAGGCCTCATCCATTCGTCTACAAAAAGCTGCCGGCCGAATTGGATGATTCGGTCTATGTTCCCGTTCAATTCTTCTTTCTTCATCCCGCCCAAAGAAAGCAGTTTCCCTGCGGATTCAGCAATTCGAATAATTCGCGGTATATGTTCGCTGTTATCAATACCGTATTTCACAAAAAACGTATGCTCGTCTTTTATGATTTGCATGGCCGTGTCTATGATGGTGTCTTTATCGTAGGTCATCGGCATAACGGCTCCACTTCCGGCGGTACTATTCGGTAGCTCCAAAGTCTCAGCAGGTAAGAGCCGAAAATGATTGTCCGTTATTATACACCTGAAAATCAGTGCGTCCGGAATTGGGGTTCGTGGCTCGTGATGGTGACGGGGAGAAATGCCGAGATCGTGAGGTGCGTGGCGCGATGCTGAAGGCGTGAAAACAAAAGGGGATACTCGTAATCTTAGGCAGCGCCTTCACGCCTTGTTGCGAGATGACGCGAGCGGATTTTTAGAGCGAATTCATGGAGCTGCGCCCCATGTTGTCGAATATACTGCTCTACGGTTTCCTGTGTCTCCAACGGATAAACAGCAATTGTCCGAATCTCGTCGATAAGACGTTGCTCGAATTCTTCGCGCTCAGTGGAAGTGAACAGCTCAAGCTCGGATTCGGCAATCAGATTCTCCAGCGTTTTCACTATCGAGTCCTCGACAAACCAGCCCTTCTTAAGCATATTTCACCCCGTTACTCGAAAAAGCCGACGAAGCCATTGTAAATCGGAAAGCCAGGGAGATTCAAGAAACCGAGAACTCGAATCGGAATGTAAGTAAGGGCTTCCCCCGGCATTTTTATAATGGCGTAGTCGGCCCTCCGAGGTAGCCAGATTGGCACCTTAACAATCCTTTGTGCTTCGACCTCAAAGATCAAGAGCGGATCCGTTCGCCAGCGGGCAGGGACCATATCGATGTAGAACGCCCATGCGGCTGACCCATGCCTGCTATAATCCACACGGAGCCCGTTCGCTATGAGATCGGGGGCTATACGCGCTGCCTCTGTGGGATCGCCTTTGCATAATCGATGGCAGCCCGTTATCCGAGCCATGCTGTCCCCTCCCTGCGGCGAAGGAATAACATAGGTTGCTGGAGTGATGAAGAGTCGGAGGATCTCGGCAGATGAGGCAGGCTTGGCCAAAGAGTTTTAATCTTGCTCGGTCTCGTGCTTGTGAGGGACCGCGTGTACGCTGGGCAAACATCACAACCGCGCCGCTTTCTCCTGTGTACTTGTGACGAGTCGGACAGGTGCCGCCTCGCTCCCAACGCGGAGGTCTCTCTGACTTGCGAAGATCACATCCGGCAGCAACTTGAACCCTCGGACGTCGTCGCCCGGTCGGCGGCAGTGAGTTCAGGTTTTGTGTCGCCGACTTTGACCACGAAGAACTCCCAACGATTGCCATCCGGATCGGCAATCCAGATCTTATCCTGCAAAGCGAAACAACAATCCACGTTCATTTCGTCCTCGGTTTGGAGCCCTGCCTTTTGAAGTCGCTCCTTCGCGGCAAGGACCTCTGCTGTGCTGGCAACTTCAATGCCCAGATGACTCAAGGCGCCTCTTTCTATCGCTGAGCCGGCATGATTCAGCGTTAGATTGAGCGGTGGCTCGGGGATGTCGAACTTGGCATATCCCGGCTTCCACTTTGCGGGTTCCAGGCCAAACATTGTGCGGTAGAATTGCACCGATTTCTCCACATCGTTGACGTTCAGCGCGAGATGAACCTTTCTTGTATTTCCCATAAACTCTTCCTCCTTCTCGGAAATTATGACTCTCGCAAAGCATGTCCTGAGTGATATCGAAGGGGCGCGAAGGCGCCTGCGTCTTTGTGGGATAAATTCTTTGTTTGCACGATCATGCCACGCGAACATTGCTGTTTTGACCATCAGCTATTCGCCTTTTGTAAATCATGTCTCCCGCAAAGGCGCGAAGGCGCTAAGTAAGAAGAAGTTTTTCTTTTCACGAGCACGAGCACGTGTCACGAACACGTTTTTTGTTTTATACGAGCACGATCACGCTTCACGAGCACGGCTTTTTTCCTCTGTCTGTAAATGACCGAGGTTGTCGTCCGGGAACGAGCACAGCAACTCGATGCGGCGCTGGATCTGTTGCGCCGCGTCTCTAAACTGCCTGAGCTTCTGAGTGTCAGTTCCACTGGCCAGGGCGGGATCAGGGATACTCCAGTGGGCGACAATCGGTTGTCCCGGAAAGATCGGACAGCATTCTTTCGCTCGATCGCAGACAGTAATCACGATATCGAAACGAGTGTGCCGAAACTCATCCCATGATTTGCTCCGCGCCTGCCGCGCATCGATCTGGTACTGGTCGTTGAGCACCTGGAGGGCGAACGGATTGACTTTACCGGCGGGGTCGCTGCCTGCACTGAAGGCTTCGAAGCGGCCTTTGGCGATCTTATGCGTAAGGTATTCAGCGAAGATGCTGCGCGCGGAGTTGCCGGTGCAGAGAAATAAGATTTTGCGCGGTGGGTTCGTTGTCATGGATCCCTCCTCACATCTGCTTGAGCGAATATAACCCGTACAACATATATGTCAAGACATATGTAAAAAATTGTGCTAGCATTCCGATTTATGAGGGCTAAGGAGATTAAAGCTAACGAAATCGAGTTGCTATTTCGCGCGCTTGGCGATCAAACCCGGTTAAGATTGCTGAATCTGATCGGTGATGACGAAGTCTGCGTCTGTTTTCTGGTGAAAGGTTTAAAGACGACGCAGCCCAAGATCTCGCGTCACCTGGCGTACCTGCGTCGTGCGGGGATCGTTGCTTCGCGGCGCGAGGGCAAGTGGATGCATTATCGGCTCGCGCAGCCGAGCAATCCTTATGCAGCAGAAGTGCTAAGAGCGGTGCGCGAGTGGCTCACGAAGGAGCCGCAAATGCAATCCGATCGCGGGCGCCTTGTGAGCCTTTGCTGCTCGCCTAGACTCTCAGCTGTGCTCAAGCGAGCCCCCAAGCCGGCAAGTGCCGATCCTGACAAAGCGCTCCAACCATGAACAAATGTATCGCGGAGCTATTTGGCACGTTCGCGCTGGTTTTTGCCGGTACCGGAGCCATTATTACTAATGACATTAGCGGCGGCGCTGTGACGCATGTCGGAGTCGCGCTCACCTTCGGCCTCATCGTCATGGCTATGATCTACACGTTTGGCAAGACGTCGGGGGCTCACCTCAATCCGGCGGTTACGATAGGCTTCTGGGCGGCGGGACGTTTTCCGGCCAGATCGGTACCGGCTTATATCTTGAGTCAATGTTTCGGGGCGCTGTGTGCGAGCGGTCTGCTGCGACTGCTGTTTCCGCATCATTCCACTCTCGGCGCAACGAGCCCAGCCGGACCCGCCATGTAATCCTTTACTTTCGAGATCGTGTTAACGTGGGTTCTCATGCTCGTAATCCTCAAGGTTTCCACGGGCGGCAAGGAAAAGGGGATAGTTGCAGGGATAGCTGTGGGGTCGGTGATTGCCTTGGAAGCATTGTTTGCGGGCCCCATTTCCGGAGCGTCCATGAACCCCGCGCGGTCGTTAGCGCCGGCCTTGATAGCCGGTCATCTTGAAGCGCTGTGGATCTATCTGACCGCTCCACTTGTCGGAGTGCTTCTCGCTGTACCGGCATGTAGCTATGTGCATGGCAGCGAATGCTGTAGATTGAAATTTCCAGCCTGAGTCTGCTCGCTTAGCGCACCGTCACCCGGGTGCCGTCCTCGATATCTCGGCTCGGGTGCACGATTACGGGCTCGCCTTCCGCTACACCCGAGATGACTCGGGTGTAGCGGTCGCCACGCTCGCCGATCTCCACTTGGCGCAGGCGCGAACGCCTTTGGCTCACGACGAAGACCGCCCAGCCGTCGCCGTGGCGGAACAAGCTGCTTGTCGGGACGCGGAGCACGTCGTCTGCTTGCCAGAGGACAAACCGCGCGTTGACTCGATAACCGTCGCCGAGACGTTCCCAGCGCTCGGGCGGATCAACGATCTCGACAATGACCCAAACTCGTTGCTCCTCCACGCCCAATGCAGAAATTTTGGTGAACGCAACTGGCTCCACCCGCCTGACACGTCCGTTGAGCGGTTCCGGGCTGCCCCAACGCTCGAGCCGCACCGGCATGCCTGGTGCTATGCGCACCGCGTCCGAGGAGAGGACATCCACTTCCACCTCCAGGCTTGCCGGGTCACCAATTACGAGGATGGGCTGGCCAGGCTGTACAACTCGGCCACTTTCAAAGTGCCGCCTCAGCACTCGCCCAGATACCGGAGCCCGCAACTCGATTGTGCGAGTGGCCTTCGGATCCTGAACACCACCGTACGCCAATGCGGCGCGCGCGGCTTCGAGCTCGAAGACGGCGGTACGCATGCGAAACTCGGCAGAACGATGCAAGGCTGCCGTCCGCCCTGCTTCAGCTTCTGCTTGTTCCACGACGCTGCGGGCGATGAAATCTTCCGCGCCAAGACGCCGCAATCGATCGGCTTCCGCACGCGCAAAGCGTGCAGTGGCTTCGAGGGCCTTCACCTCCTCACGTGCAGTTGCCACGACCGCTTCAGCGGCGGCAACACGCGCGCGGGCCTGAGCTACGGCGCGCGCATCCAGCGTTGGCGCAGCCACTGTGTCTAGCGTGACGATTATCTGACCCTGTTTTACGGCGTCGCCCACGTCAAGCACGATTCTGCGCGTTTCAGCGGTAATCGGCGCAGAGACTTCGTAACGATCGATCACTCTGGTCCGGCCCTCGTCCTCGATCGTGACTGCAAGATAACCGCGCGAGACAGATTCCACATCGATCAGCACCGGTGAGGCGCGAAAGCCCCATACCAGCAAGCCAATTATGGCAGTTGCTGCAAGAACAACAGCAAGTCGTCTACGCCAAGGCATGAAGTTGGTTCCTGGTTGCAAAATCCATGTGAAGCAATCACTCCCGAGTTTTCAGCACCTCGATCAAATCAAGTCGAGATAGTCGGCGGACGACTACAAGGCTGGAAAGTATGGTTGCTACGATAATCACGGTGGCGGCGAAGGCAAAAACGTGAGGCTCAACAACCAAAGGTATGCGGTAAAGCTCTGATTCCACACCACGTACAATGTAGGCGACAAGTCCAAAGCCGATCAAAAATCCAATGGGAATGGCAGCCACCGTGAATAACCCAAGCTCCGCTAGCAGTATGTAACTGATTTCACCCCGCGTGAAACCAAGGACGCGCAGGCTTGCCAGTTCGCGCAAACGCTCGGCCAGGGTTATCCGGGCGCTGTTGTAGACTACGCCGAAAGCAATGCTGCCGGCGAGCAGAGTGGCGAAGAAGGCAAACGTTAGAATAATGTTAGCCATGGACTCATAAAAATTTCGGATTGCCGTGTGCCGGTCGGTGATCCCCGCAATACGCGGCGCATCTTTGAGCGCAGCCACCACGCTGTTACGATATGCGGAATCGACCGCAAGGTGTGCTCCGGAAATAGCAGACCCCTCACGCATGAGACGGTTTAGCGCTTGAATGTTCATATAAGCCGCCACCCCTGTAAACTCTCGTATGATGCCACTCACGGGTACTTCGCGAGTCTCGCGTCGCCCCTCGAGGAACTCCACGGTGATCCGGTCACCCGGGCGAGCCTGCAGCGTCTCTGCAAGGAAATCGTTGAGCAGCAAACCCTCGGGTGGTATGGCAACCGTTTGGAGAGTCTCGTCCAATAACCGGCGAAGATCACCATTGCTCTCAAGGCCCTGTATGCCCGTTCGGTAGCTGCGCTGCTCAAGGCGGAGGATGGCGGCGGCGCTACGGTAAGGCTCTACCCGGTGCACTCCGGGAAGCGCTGCAAGCTCGTACAGGACACGCCAGGAGGTCGGCTCGATGAACGTGACCGTGAGGTCGTCGCGCTGGGCCAGGCCAAATTGAACAGTAATCAGATAATTAACCGCGCCCTGCTGAAATCTCCCGACCATGAGAATTCCGCAAGCGCAAGCTATACCGATTACGGAGAGCGCCGCTCGAACCGGCCGCCTCTCGATATTGCGCAAAACGATCCGCGCCGGTTGGTGAAATAGGCGCTGCAGACCCAAACGTTCTACCAGAGTGGGACGAAACACCGGCGGAGGTTCAGGGCGCATAGCCTCAGCCGGTGGGAGTCGTACCGCGCGCCGCACCGCCGAGAGCGTACCGGTGACTCCAGCCACCACCGAAACCACGACGCCAATGGCGACTACCCGCGAACTGAGCACGTATTCGAGATAAGGAAAGCGGAAAAACCATCGATACAAGTCGGCCAGCATCTGTCCAAGCCACACGCCAAACAGCGAGCCGAGTAACAATCCGAAAACGATAATGAGCAGCACGAGCTGGACGTAGTGCAGCCCGACTGCGATATTGCCGTAACCGAATGCCTTGAGAATGGCGATCTGATCACGCTGGGTACTGATCAGGCGCGTGAGCACCACGTTGAGAAGGAATGCGGCCACGCCTAAAAAAATAGTCGGAAACAGCGTTGCCATCGCGCGCAGTTGTCCCAGCTCCACTTCGAGATAGCGATGGGAAATTTGGTCGTCGCGCGTGATGGCCCCCAGGCCGCCGTGGGGCGCGAGCAGCATGTCCAGGTGGTTGATCACGTCTGGGGCACGCGCATCAAGAGTTAGGGTCAGGACTACGTCATTGAAAGCTCCGTCCATATCGTAGGCTGCTGCCAGTGCCTCTCGATTCATCCACAAAATTCCGTGGCGCTCGAAGTCGGGGAAAAGATCGCCGGGCTTGATCTGATAGATGTGTTCCGGTGAAAGGGCGATGCCGACGATCTCGAGTTCCTGGCGTCGGCCGTTCAGAACGGCGGCCAGTCGCCCCCCCGGCCACAGCGCATGAGCTTCGGCGAAGCTTTCGTGCAGCACCACCTCACGGTCGCGACCAGCCTCGGGGACGCGTCCTTCACGGAGGAAGAGACGGTTGAGCTCCGCATTCCGACCATCAGGAAGCGAGACCAGCACGCCCGTTACAGGATCGGTGAAACCTGGAACATCAAGGTTGGCTCCGGCGACCACCCGGGTTTCCACTTGCTGTACGCCGGGAATCGCTTCGACAAGCTCGCGCAGGGATTCCGGCGCGCGCTTAAGCGAGGCAAAGATATCGGTGAAACGGAAGTCCCGGTAAAATGCATCGCGCGTGACCACCAGAGATTCCAGGCTGGTCAAGGACATGACGAGCGTTGCCACGCCGCCGGCAATGACAATGGCGATGGCTATGGCCTGACCGCGCATCCGCCAGAGATCGCGCAAGAGCTTGCGGTAGAGCGCGCTCACCAGGATAACTCCCGCGGCGACTTCTTATGCGTGTTTATATGGACAGACTGGATGTGCCCGTCGCTCAGGTGGATGACCCGGTCAGCCATCTCAGCAATACCGGCGTTGTGGGTGATCACCACGGTAGTCGTGCCGAGCTCCCTGTTGATCCGTTCGAGAGCCTCGAGCACTGTGATGCCGGTCTGCGAGTCCAGCGCGCCTGTGGGCTCGTCACACAACAGCACTTGTGGCCGCTTGGCGATAGCGCGCGCCACGGCAACCCGCTGTTGTTCACCCCCTGAAAGCTGAGCGGGAAAATGATCAAGCCGGTTGCCGAGACCGACCAGATTGAGCGCTTCCTCCGGAGTCATGGGACTTTCGGCGATCTCTGTGACTATCGCAACATTCTCGCGTGCGGTAAGGCTTGGGATGAGGTTATAGAACTGGAAAACGAATCCAACGTGCCGGCGGCGAAAAGCAGTGAGCTCCCGGTCGCCCGCAGTCACGAGGTCGCGCCCGCCGCTGATGACATGCCCGCTGGTTGGATTGTCGAGCCCGCCTAAAATGTTGAGCAGAGTCGATTTCCCGCTGCCGGAAGGACCGAGTAGCACCACGAACTCACCGCGATAAAGCTCGAGATCGACCCCACGAAGGGCATGGACCTCCACTTCACCCATACGATAAATTTTTGTGAGGCCTTCGGCATGAAATACTGCCTCATCAGTGGCTTTGGTTAGCATCCCGTTGGCCAGGCGCGCACTGTTCGCGCAATGAGGTTCGCGGCGGCCAACGACCTTACACTGAGCAAACGTGGCCGCTGCGAAACGTATCTTCCTATAGCTTTGGAAAACTCAGCCCGAAGCGCTGGCAAAGATTCAACACACTGTCAAAGTTCATGTCGAGAGCATATTTTTGGTTGATCTTTGCAAAAGCCTCCAGATCGCCCCATGCTGCGGCGACTTCGCGAAAGTAAATTTTCAAATCCAGCAGGTGAGATAATTTCGATGATCTCGCACTGGGAATCTCCGGCTTTTCCAGAAGGTATGCCATTGGCCGCGCGGTTTGAAAACCCACGTGCCGGCCTCAGCCTCAATGACTTCCTCGCCCAAGAAGGCGCCCAGAGTGCCCCTTGAGCACGAAAGATAATTCGTTTTCTTTGTGGTGATAATGGAGTGGTGCAGCCAATGCGTGCGGGGCAATTGGATGGTGCACGATAGAAAAGCGTTGGCAGGTGTCGCTACCATCTACCTTCCAGTGCACACCCAGCCCGCCGAAATCGAAGATCTCACCGCCATCGGCTTTAATCACGTTATTCTTCATTCATCCTGCTCCTTTGTCACATTGAGTTGCGCGAACGCGTACACATCGATGAGGGTCACCATAGCACGGGCATCCAACTCAGACGATAGCGCGCTTAAAAGCCGACCATTTCGTTCCCGGATGGGTTTTTAACGCTGGAACGTTTCCATATTTGTGTGAGGCAAGCACCCGCTTGATCCTGAAAACCGTATTAGATTGCTTGTGTAGCGGGGCCCTTCCGGTGCTTGACTCTATTGATGTTTCGATGGATACTCCGCGCGCATGTTTCGCAGGACAATAGCAATCCTATTCGTAATCGTGTGGGTTGGAGCATCGGTCTATGATCTAGTGGAGGAGTTTGACCTGTCGACCCAAGCCCGAGTCAAGAACGCTTGGAAAGCCGGATTTCCAAGCCTAGAGAGATTCATCAGACCTGCTGCCGACAAACTCGAACATGCCAATCGTGCGCCCGCATCTCACGCAGGGTCTAACCACCTGACGGCCTCACATCCCGGCGCTACCCAATTATCAGGCGGTGTCCACAACCCCTGTAAGGACAGTCTCAGGATTTATAAGCTTAACTGTGTTTTTCTGATGTAGTCTTTTCTTTCTGCGGTTCTCTCGGCTAGTTTGGGAACGAGTCGTTACGCCTGCAGCGCTGATAGCGCCGCGACGAGGGCCAGCTCCAGGGGTAACAGCACAAGGGGTTGAGAATTCTCACGCACAGCAAAAAAATCGGAAAGCTCAACATGATCCCAAGATGAGGTGCTAAAATGTTGGACGCGGCCATACTTGCTTTGGAGAACCTGTTCAGTTGTCCATGCGTTCTGGGTTTTATCCCTATACGTTTCCAGTTTCTGTTTCTCGGTGTGCTCATGGGCCTGACTCTCGGCGCTATTCCGGGACTGGGAGGCCTTGTCGGGCTGGCGATTCTTCTGCCTTTTACTCACAAAATGGATCCGATAGCCGCCATGGCCCTCATGATCGGACTTTTGGCGGTCACCTCCACTTCCGACACCATCCCTTCAGTGTTGTTTGCGATACCGGGAACCGCCGCGTCCCAGGCGACGATTTTGGACGGCCACCCGATGGCACGAAGAGGAGAGGCGGGGAGGGCTTTTGGCGCGGCTTATATGGCTTCGTTGCTTGGCGGACTCTTCGGCGCCTTGGTTCTGGCCGTATCCATCCCTATTCTCCGCCCTTTGGTTTTGGCTTTTGGGTCTCCTGAGTTCTTCATGATGGGCATTCTTGGCATTTCAATGGTGGCGGTGCTGAGTGGTCGTGCTCCGATCAAGGGGCTTGTTGCGGGGGCTCTGGGTTTGATGGTGGGAATGATCGGAGTCGATCCTCAGACCGGCGGGATGAGATGGGTGTTCGGACAGCTGTATCTGTGGGATGGTATTCCTCTGGTGCCGGTGACGCTGGGAATCTTTGCGATTCCCGAAGTGGCCGATCTGGTCATCAGAGGAACCCGCATTGCAGATGTCCCCCGGGAGAAGATGAAGGGCGCCATGACCGGCATCAACGATGTATTTCGCAATTGGTTTTTGATGATCCGCTGCAGCGCTATCGGCGTTTGGGTCGGGGCAGTGCCTGGTCTTGGAGCGTCGGTTGTGGATTGGTTCGCCTATGGACACGCGGTCCAGACGGAAAAGGGCGCCAGGGAATCTTTCGGCAAAGGCGATGTTCGCGGTGTAATTGCGCCGGAAAGCGCCAACAATGCAAGGGAAGGCGGCGCTCTGATACCTACGCTTGCGTTCGGCATACCAGGAAGCGCCTCGATGGCGTTGCTCCTCGCTGCGTTCCTGATTCACGGCATCACCCCCGGACCGGATATGCTCACCAAGCGGCTCGATATTCCCTATACGATGATCTGGAGCCTGGCGTTGGCGAATGTGATCGGGACGAGCATTTGCCTGGGACTCACTCCCGTGCTGGCGGCTGTCGCCAGGGTTCGAATTCACCTGCTCGCCCCCCTCGTCATCATCGTGGTTTTCCTTGCTGCGTTTCAGGCGAGCCGCGACATGGGCGACATCATTTCCCTGCTGATCTTCTCGGTCGTCGGCTGGTTCATGAAGCGATTTGCCTGGCCCAGGCCTCCGGTGATTCTTGGGCTCGTGCTAAGCCGAATCATCGAAAACTATCTCTACATTTCAATAGGAGCGTTCGGCATCACCTGGCTATGGCGGCCCATGGTTCTGCTCTTTGCAGCACTGACCGTATTCAGCGTGTTATTCGCGCTGCGCCAGAGTGGTGCCCGTGTGCCGAAGGCTGAAAGAGTCGGAGCGGAGGTGGCCAGTGAGAATTAAGATTAACGCGGCCGCCATTTTTACTTTTTGCGTCATGCTCGTGCTCGCGGGAGCTCTCATAACATCAAGAGAATGGTCGTTCGCAACACGACTCTTCCCCTGGGTGATCGCCGTGCCGGCCTTGTGCCTTTGCACGATCCAGTTCCTGATCGAGCTCTACCGCGCGCACAGACCGGTAACGGAAGAGGATATAAGTGGAGTCATGGATTTGCCCGTGGATAAGAGTGTACCGCTCCGCCTCGTCATATTACGCGCGATAAACATCTTCGGTTGGGTCTTTGGCGTGTTTGTGGGTATATATCTGATTGGCTTTGTCCTCACCGCGCCGCTGTTTGTGTGGTCATATCTGACCTTTCAGGCGCGCGAGAAGTGGTGGATTTCGTTGCTATGGACGGGTTGCACGATGGTTTTTCTGTTGGGCCTTTTCCACTACACTCTGCGTGTCCCCTGGCCGTATGGAGCCATTCCGTGGCCACAGGAAGTGTTTCTCGAATGGATAGGGAATTAGGTTGGTCGAGCGATGATCCCGCGCGGGATACTGAGCCGTTAATTAACGCTAGGACCAAGCTTTTCGTTCAGCCAAAACGAATATTGCGGTGCGTTGTATGATCGAGCGAGGTGTACTCGGCCAGAAGGTCTCTTAATTTTTGCATCCTGGAGTCGGGTGGGCAGATCTCGAAGGTAAATCCATTTGGACGATTTAAGCCAAAGCGCTCCATGTTTCTATACAAGCGTAGTAAGATGTCGCGAATGTTCGCCGATTCGCCAAGGAAAATTCGATCCGGTGAGCTGTAGAGGCCAAAGATTCCCGACTCGGCGGGAGCGCCATTAAGGATCATAAGTTTGCTGAACATGTAATAATGCCCATTTTGCCAAGACACGATAATTCCTCCGAAAGCAGGATATAACGTTGGATAGACGCGACGTCAACAAAAATTCTTCAGAGGAACAATGGTTGGATACGTCAAATCGGGCGATGATTGCATCCGAGCGAGGCGAGCAAAATCACTGTTTTCATTCGATGGGCTCCTTTCGATATCAGCAAAGCTGTGCCCAGCGATCGGCGTGCGTCATCAACGCTGGCCTGTGTGCTGTTCAACTCTTATCCTTGCGTCGGCGACCAGACAGCCTTGGCCCGGCGGCAAAGCGAAGACCGGGTTGATGTCGAGTTCGGAAATTTCCGGAATTTCTTCGACCAGTCGCGCGACTCGCAAGAGAAGATCTTCGATGGCCGCAATGTCCGCCGGCGGATGACCGCGGTAGCCCTCTAGCAAGGGGTAGCCGCGAATGCTCCGTACCATTTCCCTCGCATCAATGTCGGTGATCGGTGTGACGCGAAAAACAACGTCACGCAGGATCTCCACGTGAATGCCGCCGAGGCCGAACGCCAGGAGGGGGCCAAACGACGGGTCCAAAGTGACGCCAATCATCAGCTCCACTCCGCCAGACAACATGGGCTGCACCAACACGCCGTCCATGGCGTCCAGTTTGTTTTCTGCGGCCAGCCGATCGCGAATCTCGTTAAACGCCTGCCGCGCTGCGGTTTCATTTTGCACATGGAGCCGAACTCCCTCCACTTCGGTCTTGTGTACGATGCTCCGGGAGGCCAATTTGACAGCCACTGGAAAGCCGATCTCTTTTGCAGCGCGCACCGTTTCATCCGCAGTGCGACAAATTTGGCTCGGCGGTTGCGGCACGCCGAAAAAGCCAAGAACTCTGATAATTTCATCGCCCGAGAGCCAGCCGGCGCCTCGTTGCTCCAGCACGCCGCGGCACAGCCCTCTCGCCGTCTGCGGCTGAATGTCAGCGAAATCTGGGAGCAAGCCCGGAGTTCCGTCGCGCCACTCCGCGTACGCGGCAAGCTTACTCAGTAAACGGGCCGGTGGTTCCGGGAAGGAAAAATTCGGTACGTGTTCACCATCCACTACCATAGGTTTGGCAGGTGTTCCGGCCGCGATGACACAACCGTACACCGGCTTGGATGCGCCGCCTTGCTGGCGCGCCGCGTTGACACCGCCAGCGATGGCCTGAGCGATGGCCTGGGGCTCTGCCAGAGCGACATCGATATAAAGCACGATTAGCGCGTCGACTTCTTCGGCACGAAGAAGTATTTCCACCGATTTGCGGTAATGCTCGGGACTTGCGGATGCAATCATGTCAACTGGATTGATGACGCTCGCTGCGGCCGGCAAGAATGCCTTCAATTGCTCCGTGGTCTGATTGCTGAGCTCAACCACAGTCAAGCGGCCGGCTTCGCAGCTATCGGCGCACAAAATGCCAAGCCCGCCGGCATTGGTGAGAATCGCCACGCGCCGGCCGCGCGGCAAAGGCTGCTTGTCGAGAGCGGAAGCGAGATCGAACATCTCGTCCAACGTCTCGGCCCGAATGACCCCGGTCTGGTGAAACAGCGCGTCCACAGCTACATCACTGGCGGCCAGGGCAGCGGTGTGGGAACCGGCGGCGCGCCGACCTGCGCCTGTACGGCCGGCTTTGACGGCAATGATCGGTTTGCGCCGTCCAATGCGCCTGGCGATGCGCGCAAATCGTCGCGGGTTACCGAACGATTCGAGATAGAGGAGGATTGTATGCACCCGTGGGTCTTCTTCCCAATACAAGAGCAAATCGTTGCCTGAAACATCGGCTTTGTTGCCCACGCTGACAAAGTGAGAGAGACCCAAATCACGCTCGCGAGACAAAGCCAGAATTGCAAGGCCCAGCGCGCCGCTTTGAGATGAAAGCGCGATGTGACCCGGAAGTGGAAAGAGTGGAGAAAAAGAAGCGTTCAAGCTGACGGCCGGATCGGTGTTGAGTAACCCCAAGCAGTTTGGACCTATCATGCGTATACCATAGCCGCGAATCTTTTCGACGAGTCTTTGCTGTAACTCACGTCCCTCGCGCCCGAGTTCCGCAAAGCCCGCACTGATGACGACAACCGCCCTTACGCCGCGCGCGGCACAGTCATCGACCACATTCAGAACTGCATCTCGCGGTACAACAACGATCGCCAAATCGAGAGCCTCCGGCAGCGCGCGGACGTTAGGATAGGACGCCAGCCCGTGAACAGAAGCAGCGTTGGGGTTGACCGGGTAAATGGGTCCGCGAAAACCGCCTGCGATCAATGCCTTCAGAATACGGCCACCGATGCTGGTGGGCTGACGAGAGGCCCCGACAACAGCCACGGAGCTCGGGTGGAAAAATGGACGGATCGAAGCAGCGGTGGCTATACGGTCGCGCATCTCGGCGCGCGCGACGCTTGCTTTTGTTGGAGCAACCGAAAAATCGATTTCAACATAACTCCCATCCGAATGGGTGTGCAGTTCAAATCCGGAGTTACGAAACACCTGGAGCATGGGCTCGTTTTCAACCATGGTCAGTGCCCAAATACGGCGAAATCCATGATTAGCCGCCAAAACGGCCAACCGTTCGAGCAGGAGCATACCGATGCCCTTTCGCTGAAAGCAATCATCCACGGCCATGGCTACTTCAGCCGTTGTTTCGTCTCGAGCAATGTAGCTGCCGGTGGCGATGATGCGCGAGCTGCCGCTCGAAGAGCGAGTCACAACCAAAGTGAGCCGCTTGCGCGGGTCTGAGTTGTCACAAAAAGATTCGATCAATTGCGGCGCCGGTTGCGCAAAAGAAAAGAAGCGCTGCAGGTTTGCACGGTTGGAAAGCGCGGCGAAAAAGCGCGCCATCGCCTCCTGGTCGTCCGGCTGTGCGACGCGAAGCGTCATTGTTGTGCCGTCGCGCAGGATCAAACGTCCCGATTCCGGTGAATCCTGATAGGGAAGGGGTAGATAACGGGGCCGGACGCTGGTCACATATTGTTACTTAGGTCGTCCAGCGGACATTTTCAAGCAAACGCTCCCAAAACTCCTTCTTGACAAGGCTTTAGATGATCGGCTAGTGCTAACAAGGGCCCCGGTTTTTACAGGAATTCATTTTTTCCAATCGGTCCTCGGTCCGCGCTTGTCGGCCTTCCTTTAGGGTTCTGAGCCGTGTGAGACGTCGGGCGAGGCAAGCAGGAGGTGGGCTCAATGAAAGCACAGCAATGGCGGCAAAAACTGGGTGATTGTGTGCGGGATTTGTTTCTTTCGCCCGAGATGAAACAGTTTTACTCGATTCCGGTGAGTGTGGACCGAGCTCGGGTGTACCTTCTACAGCTAAGCATTTATGTTCGCCAGCGCAGAAACTTCTGGCCGCAGGTAGCGGCGAATTGCCCTGAGTTTGACGTCAAACAAAAGATATTGGCGCATGAGTATGAGGAACTGGTCGAAGACGAGCATTCCAAGGCTGGCCATTTGGACCTGATTTTCCGTCAGGGGAAAGAGGTCGGGTTGAGCGTCGAAGATATCCTGCGGGCTGAGGCACTGCCGACTACGAAGGCAGCGGTGTACGGCTGGTTTTGGATTGCCCGGCATCGTCCCTGGCAGGAAGCCATCGCCGCTTCCTCCATCGCGGAATGGACCAACGATGACCGTCTTTTAGGCGACATCGGCGGCGGGAATTGTACCCGCCTTTACAGGATCTGGAAGCGCGATTTGAAATTTCATGACGAGCAGATGCCGAATTTTACGGTGCACAGCAAAGCCGATGTGAAACACTCCGACATGTTCGTGGATGTTCTGGAGAAATACGTTCCCGCCGGCGCTGAGGAGGGTGTCATCCAGACGGCCAAGGAATCGATGGACCTGCATCGAGTGTATTTCGGCGGGTTGGCACAAGCGATGTCCAACGCGGCATAAGTCGAAGCGGCATTCAGCGCGCAACGCCGCAACCAAAAAATTCGGAATAGCTCCCGCAAAGACGCAAAGGCGCAAAGGAGAGAAAAAACAATTGAACCGCAGAGGCCCAGAGCACACAGAGCAAAAGGCATATTTCGCGCGAAGCCCGCAAAGGGCGCCAGGGAGAGGGAAGACAATCAACCACAGAGAACGCAAAGTCGCAGAGAAATTTAGCGGGCGCAAGGCGACCGCTAAAATCGCGTGTTCTTTGCGTTCCTGGCGCTCTTGGCGCGATGAGACTCTTCTCCTTCGATTCTCTGTGTCCTCAGCGCCTCTGTGGTGCAATTTAAATAAAGGAGAGCAGTGGCGATGAAACTTGCGGAGTTGGACGAAGATCTGGCGCAGAATCACCTCTCTGGTTTCTGGAAAACGCGAGTCCCTCTCCACTCGCCCGAAGCGCCATACCTGTGGAGCTGGGAAACTTTACGCGACGGTTTGATAAAAGCCAGTGAGACGATCGGCATCGAACAGGCGGAGCGGCGCGCCATTCGGTTAGTCAACCCGCACCTGCCGATGAAGTCCACTTCTCATACGCTGCAATTGACTTTCTCCATTGTGAATCCGGGCGAGGTCGCGCGCGCTCATCGTCACAACATGGCGGCGATTCGCTTCGTTGTCCAGGGCCATGGTGCCTACACCGCCGTTGATGGCGAACGGTTTCCCATGGAGGAGGGCGATCTCATCTTGACGCCGAATTGGACGTGGCACGACCATCACAACGAATCGGACCAGCCGATCATCTGGTTGGACGGACTTGATGGTCCGCTTATCCAGTCGCTCAATGTCCTTTTCTTCGAGGAGTATCGGCAAAACGAGCAGCCCATTACGCGCGCGACAGGAGAATCACTCCAACGCCTGGGCTTTGCGCGCGCGCCTAAAAAGGATGAAGGCGCAACGCGCGGTGTTCCGTTTCGGTATCGATGGGGTGATACGTACAAGTCACTCCAGACAATGGGTGATAGTGACCGCGATCCCTACGACGGTTTCCTGCTACGCTACATCAATCCGGCCACCGGCGGCTTTACTTACCCAACGATGTCTTGCGAGATTCAGCTCTTCAAGGCCAAGGAAAGGACGCGGCTGCATCGCCATACGAGTTCGGCGCTGTATCATGTTTTTAAGGGCCGGGGTCGGACCTCGGTCGGAGAGGGCCACATCGAATGGAACAAAGGCGATTCCTTCGTAATTCCGCTTTGGCAATGGCACGCGCATGAAAATACGGCGGATGAGGAAGCAATTCTTTTCTCGATCAACGACCGTCCAGTGATGGAGTCGCTGCAACTCTACAGGGAAGAGCCGAAGGACTAGCCAGAAGAGATTAACCGGAAAAGTGGCAGAGGCGAGCAACCAAACATCGGAATAATCTCCCGCAAAGTAATTCATGTACCAAAGGTACAACACAGCGGATGAAAATGGGCGCCGAGGAGAGCTGGGAGGCTAGGACGCCGGAGGATTTTACCGCAGAGTAATCATGTACCGGTGGGTACAACACAGCGGATGAAATTAGCCCGCAGGTGATGCGGA
>CAYPHJ010000052.1:27067-31045 GCA_964410485.1 uncultured Syntrophobacteraceae bacterium | reverse complement strand
CACCGTATAAATACTCATTGACGGCCTGAAGAAAAGCACGTAAAGTTGGCCGTGTCTCCTGCTGTCTGAATGGAAAACTGGTAATTCTGATTAACCTTCTAGATTGCCACCACAACTAGCAGTTATTCGCACACGGGTTGCTTTCGCCAGCCTGGCGAACTTGCCAGTCCAAAGCAACGGCTCTCTTCAGTTTCTGTGGAGACCGAAAGGATATTCATGACATTGTTCATGACTGAATTTACGGCATTCGCCTGTTTTTTCTTGTACGGCAGTTTTTTTGAATGGACCCTGCACAAGTATGTGATGCACAAACCGTACTGGCGTTACCCCTTTCGCGCTCATGCGGTGGTTCATCATGGTCTTTTTCGTACCGGAGCGACTTATTTTCTGTCAGACTCCGCTCATTTGCGCAAAGTTCGATTCGCCTGGTGGCACGCGCCGCTCATCCTTGTCCTACACGTCCCTGGTGTTCTGTACGTTCAACATCTCCTTGGAGTGAGCATCCTTTTCGGGGCTCTTTCCGCCATCGGATTTTACTACTTTCTTTACGAATACCTTCATTATTGCATGCACGTGCCCAAGACGCGCCGCTTGGAACGAACGGCCTGGTTCCGTTGGCTCGATGCCCATCATCACATGCACCATAAGCGCCATGGAAATAACTTGAATGTCGTTTTCCCGCTGGCTGATCTTATTTTTGGTACATTGGTACCTGCCAACGAGCGCATCGCCGTTCCCAACCGAGGCGAAGGCTCACTCAAAGTAAGGCGGGTATTGTCGGTTCGCGGCACTCAAAGAACTGTCACTTGCGACGGCACTTCGCCGACCTAAGTTAGATTGATAGCGAAGCTGTTTTGACGGTTTGCTATAAGCCGGAGTCTTTCGCTGATCACCGACCCGAGAATCTGTTGGTAGTCTGATTTGCGTTAGTTGGGAATATTTCGCTTGCACTCTGCGATAGAGGGGCCTACAGTGTCTGTCTATGGCAAGAATTACCATCGAAGATTGTTTGAAGAAAGTTCCCAGTCGCTTTGACCTCGTGATCATCGCCGCGATACGAACGCGGCAGCTCTTAAAAGGGGCGCAACCGCTCATAGCGTCGGATAACCGTGATGTCGTTACAGCGCTTCGGGAGATCGCGGCAGGCAAAGTGCGGTTGGCCGTCCCGAAATCCTGACGCTGCGCCCCCGTCTTACAAGCGGCGAAACAAACGCCGCCGCCGCCGAAAAAAGCGAACGGCATCTCCAAATAGTTGGTCGGTTGACATCAGCCGCCACAACACGTACAGTAACTTACCTAGTTCAGTATAAGGCCTTCTGAAAGAGGAAGCACAAGCGTTTGAAGGCCTCTCTAAATCGTCTCTCCTTGCGAAGCAATCTGTGTAAAGGATGATCCGACCAGAGCGTGATTTCAGCAGTTGAACTGCCCATGTTCTGCCCGACTAGCAGGCTAATTCTCAGGGTCAAGACACAAACATTCTCTCATAGGAGGAGAACATGGGTAATAAATTGTATGTTGGCGGTCTGCCATATTCAGTAACCGAAGGGCGACTGCAGGAAATCTTTTCAGCGCACGGAACAGTCGAGTCAGCCAACGTGATCTCGGACAAGTTCACGGGACAATCGCGCGGCTTTGGTTTTGTGGAGATGAGCTCCGGTAGCGAGGCGCAAAAAGCCATCGAATCGTTGAACGGAACTCAAATCGACGGCCGCACTCTGACCGTTAACGAAGCCAAGCCGATGGCGCGGCGCGATAACGGCAGTGGCGGGCGGCGCGACGGGGGACGTAATCGCTGGTAGCAGTCTCGTTGCATAGATAATCATTTAGGGGCAATACGTCGGAATTGCCCCTTTTTGTTATTCGAACATCGAGTAGAGCGATTCTTTCTACAAGCCATTCAGCTCCGACATCCCGGAAACCCCGACGGCTTTTGTTCGCTATGAACCAGAGGAGTGTTCTATGAGTGACCGTGAAGCAGTGAGGCAGGCCGCAGACCTATTAAGAGGTATTATTCGCAGCGTTGACAAGAAACTTGAGTACAGCTTGATGGAGCAGACTCAGGAAGGCAGGTTCTCGCTTCGCCTCTTATCACGCGGACGGGAGGGGACAGTCTCCATCGTCACTGAGGACCTGCGAGCTGCTGGACACGATGCCACGCGCAAGAATCGGATCCGGCAAAAAATCAAAAGCGCGCGCGACCATTTGCTATCTGACTATGTCGTGGATGTCATGGGGAAAAGGGTCGCAAAGATGCTGAAACAGGCCGGGAGGAAGGATGAGTCCACGCCCTCCTTCTTCAGACGTCCGCAGGGAAGAAGAAGGTAAAAAGACGCATTAGCTTTGCCGTGGACAAATAGGACCTGATCAAAGCGCGTGGTTTTTAGCTGTCGGTTACTGCTATGCGCCTGATCTGTTAATGTGTTGTGTATGGGAAATCAAACGTATCAAAAGCGTCAAAAAGAACTCGCGCGGCTCCAGAAGCAAAAGGACAAAGCCGCTCGCCGCATCCAGCGTAAAGCGGAAAAGGTCAAGGGCGGGCCGCCGCTTGAAAAGGATCCGATGACGGGCCCAGACAATTGGGAGCCGCGCGAGTAGCTTTCTTGAACTAGCAGGTTGCTGAAAAAAGATTAGGAATGCTTCGAGAACCTCAGCATGAACGGAAAATCATCAACAATATCAGCTCCCCTCCGTTCGTCCTGAGCCCCGTCGAAGGACTCCGAGAGGGTTTTTCAGCAACCTGCTAGTACACCCCGCCGTGAAAGCCTAGATCCAGGTTGACCTCGCCCTGAGTAAGACGTAGGTTGAGAGCATATTTCTTCGGTATGTGGCCTTCTGGGGAAATAAGAAAAAACTCGAAAGGCCTTTTTAGTCTCTCGCCTTGCGAAGCGATCTATGAATGAGAACCCGACCGGAGCGTGGTTTTCTTAACGCTTGTCAGCCCATGTTCTGCCCATTTGCAGTGAGGTTCTCAGGGCCAAAGACCATAACATTCTCTCATAGGAGGAGAACATGGGTAGTAAGTTATACGTCGGCGGTTTGCCGTATTCGGTAACGGGAGAGCGTTTACAGGAAATCTTCTCGGCGCACGGCACGGTGGAATCGGCGAATGTCATTGCGGACAAGTTTACGGGACAGTCGCGCGGCTTCGGTTTTGTCGAGATGAGCTCCGGCAGTGAAGCGAAAAGTGCCATCTCCGCCTTGAATGGCACGCAATTGGATGGACGCACTCTAACCGTTAACGAGGCCAAGCCACAGGCGCGGCGTGATGGTGGTAGTGGAGGTCGCGGGAACCGGGAGGGTGGGCGTAATCGCTGGTAGTTTTTGCCGTTACCTCGGTATGCAAAAGGGGCACAGGTCGGGTGCCCCTTTTTTATTGCCGCTTATTCAACCTCTCTCCTGCCCCACACTGGTAAAGCTCACCGGCGGTTAAAGCCCGCAAGCGTCTGGCGTTGAGCGGACAAAAAAACGAGGCAAGCACACATAACCGGAGACAAATTCTCCTACACCAACAGCGTTGCCAGCCCCAGGAACAGCCCGATGCTGGCGACGTCGGTTGCGGTCGTCAGGAAAATGCTGGAGGCGGTGGCTGGATCCGCTCCCAGTCTGCGCAGGCCGAGCGGGATCACTGCGCCGGAGAGGCCGCTGATGATGCAGCTGCCGATCATCGCCAGGGACACCACTAGCCCGAGCGTCATCGGGTTGTCGGCGCCCGACGCACGCGCGTAGAGGAGCATTCCAGCGCCGGCGACGAGGCCCGCGAGTAAGCCGTTGAACAACCCCAGTACGGTCTCTTTGATAACCAGGCGGCGCTCGCGTCCTCGCTTGAGTTCACCGAGAGCCAATCCTCTAAGCGTTACGGCGAGAGCCTGGCAACCGGTATTACCCGACTGCCCCACGAGCACCGGCAGGAAGACGGCGAGCACGACGAGACGGTCGATCGTGGGTTCGAAGAAGCCAACAACTGCGGCGGCGACAAAG
>CAYPHJ010000052.1:3187-26967 GCA_964410485.1 uncultured Syntrophobacteraceae bacterium | reverse complement strand
GAGCGCTGATCTCGTAAGCCTGCTGTTGAAAGAGATTGGTGCCCCGTACGGTGCCGATCAGGTGCCCGTGCGCATCACAAACGGGATAAACGGGGAAGTGTCGCGTGAGGACCTCACGCATGGCGTCGATCACGTGCAGATCGGCCCGAAGGCTGAACGGACGGTTAACCATGATCTCGCTCAGCGGCTGTTTTGGATGCGAAAAGAGCAGCTCGCGGAAGGCGATGACGCCAACCAGGCGACCATCGTTCTCGACCACGAATCCGTAAGTGACGAATGCTGTCTTGACCAGCTCGCGTAGTTCCGCGGTCGCTTCTTCAACGGTCATCGCTGGCCCGAAGGTGGCGAGCGGCGCTTCCATCAACCGGCCTACCGATCCTTCCGGATAGCCGCACTGCTGAAGCCATTGTTTGCCGTGACCGGCGGGAGCCGCCGCAGCGATCGCGTCGCGGCGTTCCGCTGGAAGCCGGGCGAGGATGTCCACGGCCACTGGCACCGGCGTCAGCATCAGCGCACCTGCCGCAACTTCCTCCGGTTCGCTTCTAAGGAGCCGAGCGCTCTCGAACGGCGGCAATGTGCTCAACCGGGCAAACATCTCAGCCGCTCGGCTATCGGTTACCGGTGCCTTCATGGTGTCTGGCGTCGTCGACATAGTCTTTCCCCTCTGGTTTCTCGTCTTCATACAGCGCGCGCCACGGGAGCGTCAAGGAAAGTGACCGGGCTCGACCTAACAGGTTGGGGCCAAAGAGATCGGCGCAACGATGTGCTTATCCCTTAGGCAGGGCGGTGCTCAAAAAGTAGCCGCTCGCTTCTTGGTAAGACCGCGAGCGCGATGCAACTCACGCAAATACACTTCACATGCCGAACTACAACTGGTGGCATGGACGTTGCTGAGCTTTAGTCTTTAGTCGAGGACAACGGGGTCTTCGCGTTGGAGCAAAGGCGCTCACGGTGGCCGTGGAGCGCTTTTTTTTGGCTGCTCAAGGAGAGCACCCGGTTGGGAGTTGATATGAAGCGCAGAGTGCTGGTGATCGACGACCATATCCCTTC
Source organism: uncultured Syntrophobacteraceae bacterium (assembly GCA_964410485.1). Taxonomy (GTDB): domain Bacteria; phylum Desulfobacterota; class Binatia; order UBA9968; family UBA9968; genus CAYPHJ01. The sequence continues at coordinate 25,917 of CAYPHJ010000052.1, read as the reverse complement.
CAGAGAGTTTCTACGCGAAACCTTGAACCGCCTCGGCTTCGAGGTGGCGGGAGAAGGAGCTAGCGGCAAAGAGGCCGTGGACATGGCGACAAAAACGGCGCCGGATCTTGTGTTGATGGCCGTCGAACTGGCCGATATGGACGGGATCAGCGCTGCGAGCGGGGTGATGGAAGCGTGCGTTGTTCCGGTGATTGTTGTGACGAACCGCTACGATGCCGGCACGATCAACCGGGCCAACTTGGCCGGAGTCATGGGTTATCTCATCAAGCCTTTGCGTGAAGCGGATCTCTTGCCCGCTCTGGAACTGAGCATCTCGCGGCACGGCGAATTCATGGCACTCAGGCGGGAGAACGAAAACCTCAAGGAAACGCTACGGGTGCGCAAGACGATCGAGCGGGCCAAGGGGATCATTATGGAAAGGCACAGGCTCAGCGAACCTGAGGCTTTCTCGCTGATTCAGAGGAAGAGCATGGATGCGAGAAAGCCGATGGTGGAAATCGCCAGCGCGATCATTTTGACCGAGGAGATGAACAGGATCAAAGCGACATAAAGAGTTTGTCCGAACACCCTTGCTTTTCAGCACCGCCGTTGCTGCTGAATTGAGGCAAGTGCGCCTGAGGCAGCACCGCTCTCATGAGGGAGGTGCCCTGAGTTTCATTTTGAGTGCTGAAAAGGAGGAAGCCATGAAAGCAACTCAATCGCAAGACATTGCTGGCGGCAACGAGCCATCAGACAATGCATGTGGCGCGCACGCGGCCGCCGGCGCCCAAAGCGCTGAAGCCTTGACGGATCGTGCTGTCGAGGAGGCCGTCGCACGCGCCGTTTTCGGGAGCGGTTTCAAAAGGCGCGAGTTTATTCGCACGGTTGGGTTGGGCACGGCCTATGCCGTTTTGAGCACAATTTTTCCGATGGATACGGCAAAGGCACTGGCCCAAGAGAAGGTAAAGGGAATTGAAAAGAAGGACCTGACCGTCGCTTTTATCCCGATCACCTGTGCCACGCCCATCATTATGGCCGAGCCCATGGGCTTCTACAAAAAGCACGGCTTGAACGCGACGGTGCGCCGCGCCGCAGGTTGGGCCATGGTGCGGGACTGGGCGATCAACAAAGAGGTTGACGCCGCTCACATGTTGAGTCCCATGCCGCTCGCGATCACCTTGGGTGCCGGATCGCAGAACGTTCCTTACTTCATGCCGGCGGTCGAAAACATCAACGGTCAGGCCATCACTCTGCACAACAAGCACAAGGGCGTGAAGAGCGCCAAGGACATGAAGGGGTTTCGCTTCTGCGTGCCGTTCACCTATTCGATGCACAATTACCTACTGCGCTATTACCTGGCCGAGGGCGGGCTGCATCCGGACCAAGACGTGCAAATCAGGGTTGTGCCACCTCCCGAAATGGTCGCTAACCTCAAAGCCGACAATGTCGACGGCTACCTGGCACCAGACCCCTTCAACCAGCGGGCGGTGTACGACAATGCCGGGTTCATTTTCATGCTATCCAAGGAGATCTGGCCCGGACACCCATGCTGCGCCTTTGCGATTTCCCAAGGATTTGCCAAAACCTATCCGAATACGTTTCTGGCTTTGTTCAAGTCCATTGTGGATGCGACCCACTTCGCTTCCAAGCCGGAAAATCGCAAAGAGATAGCCAAGGAGATTGCGCCGCGCAACTACCTGAACCAGCCGGTGGTCGTGCTCGAACAGGTTTTGACGGGGCGTTTTGCGGACGGGTTGGGCAATGTCAAGAACGTTCCGGATCGCATTGATTTTGATCCATTTCCCTGGCACTCGATGGCAGTCTGGATTTTGACGCAAATGAAACGCTGGAAGCACGTTGAGACCGATTTCGACTACAAGAAAGTCGCCGAGCAGGTCTATCTCGCCGCGGAGTGCGACAAGATTTCCAAAGAGCTGGGCTACAAAACCCGCGGGCAAACGTATGCGAAGCATACCTTGATGGGTGGTAAGGTCTTCGACCCGTCGAGGCCGCAAGAATACGTCCGGAGCTTCAAGATCAGCAACCTGTGAGGCAAAAGAATGGTGGCAGATTGGACAGGTTTTTCGAGCAAAGGGCACTCTTCCTGGGTGATTTCACTGGCGATCCTCGCAATTCTGCTGTTGGTTTGGCACCTGGCCACGGTCCAGCCAGGGTTCGATGCGGGCGGTTTGACCGAAGAGCAGCTGACAGCTCTCGAGTTCAGAGGCGACATCGTGCGGACCGAGACCGGCGGCTACATTTACAATCCGGATAAGGCGAGGGGCATCCCAGGACCTCGGGCTGTGTTTAAGAAGACGGCCACGGAGTTTTCCCAGGCCTTTCATAAAAGGGGGACGAACGACCACGGCATCGCGCACTTGATTGGCTATACGGTCAGCCGCTTCGCCGTGGGTTTCATCGCGGCCTCTTTTGTCGCCATGCTGGTCGGAGTGCTGGTCGGCCTGTCACCGCTGCTCTACCGCGCGCTCAATCCGTTCATCCAGGTTCTAAAGCCGATCTCTCCGCTGGCGTGGATGCCCTTGCTGCTTTACAGCGTGCAAAACCCCACCTGGACGGCGATCCTGGTTGTATTCATGGCCTCACTCTGGCCTACCATCGCCAACACCGCTTTCGGCGTCAGCTCCATCCGCAAGGATTACTTGCAGGTCGCCAGCCTGCTGCAGCTTTCCTGGCCCCGCCGACTGGTGACCGTGGTTCTTCCGGCCGCGGCGCCCGCCATTGTCGCCGGCCTGCGCATCTCCTTCGGCAGCGCTCTGGTTGCCGTCGTTCCGGCGGAGATGCTGCTGGGAGAGCTGGGCGTGGGCTATTTGACCTGGATCGAGTGGAACAACCTCGACATTTCCGGAGTGATCTTCGCAATTCTCGTGGTCGGGATGGTTGGTGTGGTCCTCGATTACGGCTTCAATCGTTTGGCTCGTCTGGTGAGTTACGCGGAGTGAGCGGTACCGTGGCGTATCTGACCATCGATCATGTCACCAAATATTTTCCGCTCACCAACGGGTCAAGACTCCGATCGGGCGAGAGCCAATCCTTTTGTGTCCTCAAGAATGTGAACCTCACGGTGTCGAAAGGCGAATTCATTACCACCATCGGGCATTCGGGCTGCGGCAAAAGCACGCTGTTGAATATTATCGCCGGATTCGAGAAGGGCTCGCAGGGTGGGATTATCCTGGAGGGCAAAGAAGTCGATGAGCCGGGTCTCGACCGCATGGTTGTATTCCAGAGCTTTGCGCTGATGCCGTGGCTGTCCACGTTCAACAACGTGCGCCTTGCGGTCAAGGCCGCGAATTCCTCGTGGGATGAAAAGCGGGTCCGCAGCCACACGCAAAAGTATATCGAGATGATGGGGCTAAAGGGCGCCGAAGAAAAGAAGCCGGCTTTTCTCTCCGGCGGCATGCGCCAGCGCGTGGGATTGGCGCGAGCATTCGCCGTCGAGCCTAAAGTGCTTCTCCTCGACGAGCCGTTTGCGCAGATCGACGCCCTAACACGCGGGGTGATCCAAGAAGAGCTGGTGCGGATGTGGTCCGAGACGCACAGAACCGTCTTCATGGTCACTCACGACGTCGACGAGGCGATTCTTCTCTCTGACCGGATCGCCCTGATGACCAACGGTCCTGAAGCGCGCATCGCCGAATGCCTGTCGGTCGATATTCCGCGGCCGCGTACCCGGCAAACGATCATCGACCTGCCGGAGTACACGAAGCTCAGGAACCGTGTGCTTCACTTTCTGATGACCCAGGGTTCGCACGGCAACGCAGACTCATAAGCCCGAGCGGCATAATTGAAAAGGAGGCGACACAATGGCTGAACATGGGATGGTCCTAAGCCGGGAAGAGGCTACGAAAGCTATTCTGGCTGCGAAACAGGAGAAAGGCTTGTCGTTCGAAGAAATCGGCAAAGCGGTCGGGCGGCATACCGTTTGGGTGACAGCGGCCTTGATGGGACAGGCCACGATGTCCAAAGAAGAGGCGGGAAAGGCGGTCAAAGCTCTGGGACTCGGCGAAGGTATCGCGAATCAGGTGGCGGCGGCGCTGCAGCAGATTCCGATGAAGGGATCGCTGGAAAGCGCCGTTCCCATCGATCCTCTGATCTATCGATTTCACGAGATCACCCAGGTTTACGGTACGACTCTGAAGGCTCTCATCCACGAGAAATTTGGCGACGGCATCATGAGTGCCATCGATTTCGAAATTGACATTGAAAAGAAAGAGGATCCCAAGGGGGACCGGGTAGTCGTCACTTATAACGGAAAGTTTCTCCCCTATAGAAAATGGTGATGCCGGACCACGTTTGATAGAGCGCCAAGCTCTCACCCCTGAAAGGCCGGCGACACGAGCGCGCTGCTCGGGCTCGTCGGCCGTCACCGGATACGCACTCGCCTGCCCCGTGATCTGCTCTACTGCGCAGTAGAGCAGATCGCGGGAGCGCTCGCTTTTCTGTTCCAAGATTTAAAAAACGTCGCTTAAAAGACTCTATCTGTGGACGTCTGGTCCCGGCATCGTTGTTAATTTATGATGTAACCCACTCGTCTAACTGGGTTGCGTTGCGTGTACTGCAATCCGGCCATGACGAAGGAATGAGTAATGGCTGAATTTAAACGATTTTCCGAGTTCGGCAGCCGGTTTTATCGGCTGCTCACTCTGAACCTTAGAGCCGCCATCGATCCAACCTCGAGCATGTCCATGCGGCTTCTAAACGTCGCGAAAGGAGTCGCGGCGCTGGGAGCGCTTGGATGCTTATTAATGTGTGCCTACGCTTTAATTTTGATACCGTTCACGCCGAGTATTTCCGATATACGCAAAGCCAAGATAGACCAACCCGCTGTGCTCGTTTCATCCGATGGCAAGCGCCTCGCGGCATTTAAGCCCATGAACCGGGAGTGGGTCCGCTTGGATCAAATCTCACCACATGTGATCCAGGCCCTGATCGCTACCGAAGACCACCGCTTCTATCAGCACCATGGCATCGATCTGCGACGGACCGTGAGCGGCGCGTTGCGCGGTTTCGTCGGAAATCCGGAGGGAGGCTCGACTCTAACTCAGCAACTCGCGCGCAACCTGTACCCCGAGGAAATCGGCCGAGAACGGAGCATCACGCGTAAAATAAAAGAAACGATTACCGCGATCAAAATCGAATACGCTTATACAAAAAACGAGATACTAGAAACATACTTGAACACGGTTCCGTTTCTCTATAATGCCTTCGGCATTGAAATGGCGGCACGCACGTATTTTGACAAACAGGCCCGCCGGCTGACTATTCTTGAGAGCGCAACATTAATCGCAATGTTGAAAGGCACCAGCTACTACAATCCAGTGCTCAACCCCGAGCGCGCGTTTAGGCGCCGCAACGTAGTGTTGTCGCAAATGGTCAAGCGCGGAATGCTTAGCCAGGCCGAGTTCGATCGGCTAAAAGTCAGGCCTATACGGCTCGATTTCGAGCGCCAGCCGGAATACTTCGGTCCCGCGCCTCATCTTGCCGCGCACATTCGTAAGTGGTTGATCGATTGGGCGGACCGTAACAATCGCGATATTTATTCCGACGGGTTAATTGTGCACACCACAGTCGACTCCCGGTTGCAGGCGCTGGCCAACCAAGCTGTGCGTCGTCAGATGGCAGCCCTCCAGGCGGTTGCAGATGTCGAGTGGGGAGTGAGTTCGCAACGTTTAATATCGTCGAACACCAACGCGTACGTTGAATTGCGCCGAACTGTGCAGCCTTTCGATCATTTTTGGAAAAGCAAGCCGGGTTTGATCGACACGTTTGTGCGCGAGTCCGCGGCTTACAGGCACGCAGTCGCCTCGGGACTCGCACCTCAAGCGGCCTTGGCGCAACTCAAGGGCGATCGTGAATTCATGGCGAAGCTGCGCGCTGACAAGACGCGTTTGGAGGCTGGCTTTGTGGCCATCGATCCGGATTCGGGTCACGTGAAAGCATGGGTTGGCAGCCGCGATTTCAAGATCGACGAGTTTGATCATGTGGCGCAAGCCAGGCGACAACCTGGCTCGACGTTTAAACCGTTTGTTTACGGCGCGGCGCTCGAGCACGGAATGTCGCCCGACAGACGTTTTACCGATCATGCAGTGGAAATTCCCTTGCGGGACGGCACCGTATGGCGCCCCGCGGATATGTCGGAGCCGACTGGCCGGCGGATGACGATGCGCGAGGGCCTGATCCACTCGAAAAACACCATTACCGCTCAGGTCATGCAAGAAATCGGGCCGAAGAAAACCGCAGAGCTTGCACGAAAAATGGGAGTTGACCAAAGCAGCCTCGACGAGGTGCCGGCCCTAGCGCTCGGAAGCAGCGCGGTTACGTTGTTGGAAATGGTCGCTGCTTATAGCACAATTGCTGCGCTCGGAGAATACCGGCAACCGATCTTTGTCAGTCGGATTACCGATAAGCACGGCAATATACTTGCCCAGTTCCACAACCAGAGCAAGCGGGTGATTTCCGAAAAAACCGTCGAACATTTGGTCAACATGCTGCGCGAGGCGGTCGACCAGGGCACCGGACAAGCCGTACGAACGAGGTTTGGCATACGTGTCGATATCGCGGGGAAAACCGGCACGACGCAAAATAATACCGACGGCTGGTTTATCTTGGCACACCGCCGGCTCGTTGCCGGGTCATGGGTCGGATTCAACGACGCGCGGGTCACCATGCGCAGCAACCATTGGGGCCGGGGGGCTAACAATGCATTGTTTGTGGTTGGTGACTTTTTTCAGCAAGCGCTCTCAGCGCGCTTGATCGATGGCAGCGCTGCGTTTCCGTATGAAAGGCCGTACGAATCATTTTGGGATCCATATTTAGACGCGGCCAAAGAATGGCTGCGCAGTATTTTTAGAGACTGGGGATTCTGAATCGGCGCCCTCGCACCAGCACGCAATGAAATGCGGCTTGTTACTGCCACATTTTTGCGCCGAGGTCGACCTGCTCGGGGCAGAAAGTGTTACCGGTGTTGCACAAAGGCGGTGCGCCGTGAGGCAGTCCGCCCACGGGTCACCCAAGAAAAAAACTTTAGGCCCTTTCTCCCAATATCAGGCCGGTCATTTGCTTGAGAAGCGCCTCGGCCTTTTTTCCTGCTTCGCGAGCGGCGTCAAAGTCGGAATGGTAAATCAAGACCTTGGCCACGGCATCCCAATAAATCGCCTCGTCCCTAAAGCCAATAATCCGCTCCTTATATTCCGGGGCGATGCGGCCGCGCTTTAGAACAGCCTTCACGTATTCCCCTTCCGCCCGAGCAATTCCACCCATGACCTCATGCCATACTTTGTCTGCAGGACCGTACTTGTACTGCGGAAACACCAAAAGATCATGCCTGCTTGTTTCACCAGAGCCATGAATCAGGAAAGCGTAGCCGGAGGCCCAAAGGAAGACAAAGACGACAACGGAAACGGTAATTGCTCTAAGCTTCATTGTTCGATCTCCCACGCCGCTTCTCGAATGCGGTGCCGTTCTTTTATGCCAACAAAGCCCATCCAAACCTCATTCCTTCCTGCCTTCAACCCCCTTTTCCAAATCTTCCTGACGGCCACCCTGGGGTCCGCATCGGAAGCTTACCGCGTACATCACTACTATAGGCCCTCTATCGTACCCTCGTCAATCTAAGAAATTCAGTCTTCCCGTCAGAGTGATCTAATTTATCTTTTATCTCCGGTCTTATCGCGGCAAAACGCATACCTCGGCGAATGCTCCTCTGGAGCGCTGCCAGGAATGGCTGAGATTAGCTCGCACGAAATCGTGGTACTACTTCTTTAGCCATGATCTCCATGGAGCGAAGGATCTTTTTTTGTTCCAGAGTGGCAAAATTCATCATGAAGATGATGTAGTTGGTTCCCGTGTCTTTGATTTCCGTTATGTGTGCGGCGCAGCGATCCGGGTCTCCGACCACAATCAATCCCTCTCGCTGTAGCTCATCGTAATCTCTTGGCCTGACCGCAAGCCTCGCATTGAGATAAGGCACCATGCCTTCACGCGCGTTTGCCTGCGCTTTGTTGTTTGTCTCAGCGACATGGCTATGAAAGCACTGGACGATTTCCAAACTTTCGGAATCGTGGCCGGAGCGGGCCAACGTCTCTTTGTAGAAGGTGATCTTTTTGCCAACTTCCGCCATCGTTTTACAACTCGCGTACGGTATTCCGAGAATTGGATAGCCCTGCTCCCCTGCAACCTTGTAAGAACCTTCGCTCAGCGCGGCGAAGAATAGCGGCGGCGTTGGTTTTTGCACCGGCGTGACATTCAAGGCGACATCGTCAATGTGATGATATTTGCCGTGATAAGAAATTCTGCCTTCGCTCCATGCCATTTTGACAACATCAAGGCTTTCCACCAGGAGATCCCGGTTGTCTTCCTTGACACCAAACCCTACGAGTTCCGGCGGCGTTCCTCTGCCAACGCCGAAGTCAAGCCTGCCAACGCTCAAGACATCCACCATAGCGTATTCTTCAGCGGTGAGAATCGGGTTGCGGTAGGGTAAAAGGGAGACCGCCACCCCCAGTCGTATCTTGTGCGTGCGTTTGGCCGCCACAGCCATCAAGACGGGCGGCGATGGTACGACACCGAAGAAGTCAAAATGGTGTTCGCCGAACCAGAAACACTCGTAGCCGAGCTCCTCTGCCCAATTCACCTGCTCCAATATCTGTTCATAGTAGTCGTTCAACGTTTTGCTTGCTTGAGGGTGATAGTCTCCAATGACGAACATTCCGAATTTCATGTCACCTGCCTCATGGTTTGTTTTACAGAAAAAGAAGACGCAACCTCTTCTGTTGTCAACCCGAATTTTTTCCAAGTTTGCGACTAGCCGAAGGTCGCTCGGGAGATCCAGGGTGGAATGAGGGAGTTTTTGAGAAAATTTCAAAACGTTTTCTATAGGGGCGACAATGCGCCCGAGGTCGCCTCCGGCTTATGCCTGGGAGTCGTCCATCGTCCGTTTCTCGATTCCCAAAAAGCGCTCGAGGCGCGCGATCTTCTGCGCGGCCTTCATTTCCCTGTTGGCTCCACCACGACCGAGTAGCGGATCGATCGTTCCCCGCGCGAGCGATGCGTAAGACTGGCGGACCGCCGCGAACATCGCGGCAAAGGCGGACCCGGAAGATGCGGCGAGGCGAAAGCCGAGTCCGGCGAGATCGGCCGGAGAGAGAGGAAAGTCGCCAAATCCGTCCTCGGGCGCGAAAATCATGAGCGGGGGCGGCAAACGCTCGCCGATGAGGCGCATCTCGTCGGGGCTGCGGGTATGTACGAAGACCATATCGGCGCCGGCCTTGCGATAGGCCTCGCCGCGGCGCAGCGTCTCGTCGATATCGTAGAGTCGCAAGGCGTTGGTCCGCCCTATAATCAGAAAATCCGGATCGCTGCGGGCGGCGACCGCTTCTTTGATTTTGGCGACCATGAATTCGGGGCTAACCAGATGTTCGGCGCCGATATGATGATGGAACCTTCGGGGAAGCAACTGATCTTCTAGCTCAATGGCGTCGAAGCCTGCAGCCTCCGACATAGCGATCGTCCTGTGCATGTGCGCCGGGTCGCCCCAACCGCCGCCCGCATCGAGAATGATCGGCAGCTTGCACACGGTGCGCATATCCACGGCCACCTGGGCCATTTCCGGAAGCGTAACATTCGCTTCCGTCACGCATTTGAGCCAGCCAAGCGATCCGCCGCTCAGATAAATCGCCTTGAAGCCCTCTTCCTCGGCCAGTCGCGCCATAATCGGATTGAGCGCGACCGGGGCAATGACGAGATCGGTACCCTTGATGAGCGTTTTCAACCGTTCCATCACAAACCTCCTGTCTCTTGTTTTCAGAACTGCGGGGGGACCGCGCCACCCAGATATCCAGGGACGATCTCCGGCACAATGCCGGTCCACAGAAACACGTTTAACGTAGCGAGCGCCAACGCCGCCAAGCCGCAGAGGCCAAAAGCGAAGACAATGGCGGGCACTGGTTTTACTCGCGCATCGAAGATTAGGTAGAGAGCGACGAACACGGGCGGCGCGACGAAGAACCCCAACAGATAGACACCAAGCATGAAGCCTAACGCGTATGCCATCACCCGTAAGACCGGCGCCCAAGGCGCCGGCTTCTCCTCGGCCTGCTCTAGCTTCCTGCTCGCGCTTTCTCCACCCCAGAAATCCTGAAGCGCCATTTCCGTACAGCTAAGTATTCCGGGGTGGAACTTGCCGGCCAGCAGGACGACGATGAAAACGAACGTGAGCCCGCCGGCGATGAAGGGGCCGTAACGGAGCAGAAGGGGCAGTTGGGACGTGACGAGCAGGATGACCAGAACGAAAATCCCGAGCACCGCGGCGAAGATAAACTCCCCGTCGATCCGTGGTTTCATGCGGGCACCGTCCGCCGATGGTTCCTGCGCACCGCAGCGATCACCGGCACCGCCAGGGTCATCACCGCGAGACTTACCAGCACAAGCGCGATCGGCCGGGCAGCAAAGATCGCCAGGCTGCCGTCCGAGATCTGCATCGACTGAATGTATGACCGCTCACCCAGTGGTCCCAGTATGAAGCCAATGGCGATGGTGATGAGAGGAAAGCCGTAGCGCCGCATCAGGTACCCGAAGATCCCGGCTGTGATTGCCATTCCGACATCGAGAATGTTGCCGCGCACCATATAGCTGCCAACGAACACCAATACCAGCACAAACGGCGCGATCCAACGATTCGGCAACAAACTGAGCCGCGCGATCCACGGTGTCGCGGCAAGCCCCAGGGCGCTCGTCAGCACCTGCGCCAGCACGATGCCAAACAGCAGCGCATAGACCAGATCCAGATGGTCGCGTAGCATCTCCGGTCCCGGCTGCAGCCCGTGCAGGATGAACGCGCCGAGCAGAATCGCCATGTCGGGGCTGCCGGGCAGGCCAAAGGCAACGGTGGGCAGCAGCGCCCCGCCATCCTTGGCGTCGTTGGCGGCCTCGGCCGCCAGCACACCCTCGACATTGCCCTTGCCGTAGGTCTCAGGGCTCTTGGTCCGCTGCATGCCGACGAAATAGGAGAGGAAGGCTGCGACCGAGCCGCCCAGTCCGGGGATGATGCCGATGCCCGCGCCTATGGCGGAGGCGCGCAGCGCCTGTAGCGGGCGGCCGAGCACGTCCTTGACACCAAGTAGAAGCTGTCCGTGCCAGTCGATCCTGGACTCACCTGCGTGGCGGCTGATGGTGATGCCGCCTCGCGAGGCGTAGTTGATTAACTCGCTGACGGCGAAGAGCCCCACTATGAACGGTACCAGCGGGATGCCGTCCCACAGATAGTCGCTGCCCATGGTGTAGCGGTGGGCGTCATACATCTGACTGTATCCCACCATCGACAGTAGAAGCCCGATGCCGCCGCCGATCAGCCCCTTCACCATGTTCGCGCGCGACGCGAAGGCGATCATGACGAGTCCGAAGACGACCAGTCCGAAGAACTCGGGCGGCCCGAAGGCATAGACGATGGGCCTGACTACAGGCAGCAGGATGAGAGTGACCGCTGCCCCGATGATCGAGCCGACGAGGCATGCTGTGGCGGAAACGGAAATGGCGCGTGCGCCCTCGCCTCGCCGCGCCATCGGATAGCCGTCGAAACACGTTGCTGCGTTTGGCGGCGTCCCGGGCGTGTTGAGCAGAATCGCCGGGATCGACCCGCCGAAGGCGACGCTGCTGATGATGCCGGCATAGAGATACATCGCCGCCATCGGGTCCATGCCAAAAGTGAAGGGCAAGGCCACGGCGAGCGCCACGATGCTGCCTAACCCCGGCAGGGCGCCAAAGGTGGTTCCCAGGACGACGCCGATCAACAGCATCGCCAGGGACTGAGTCTCGAACAGACGCTCAAGCGCGAGCGCCATCGACTCGACCATGCCGAACCTCCCCAGTCGCCCCGGGTGACGACTACGCGCCGGAATGTTGGGGCTTGCTACTTCTTTTGGGCCCGGGCCACCAGGTCGGCCAGCGAGTCGAACACCTTGCCTTGCTCGTCAAGCTCCGCCCAGGCGGTCTTCGGGTCTTGCGCCCGCAGGTACATCCCTGCTTTCCGCAGCCAATCCCTGAATTCCGGGTCGGCGACGGCGCGCTTGGCCGCCGCCTGGAATACCGCGATGCGGTCCTGCGGCGTGCCGGGAGGCGCCGAAAGGATGCGCGGCGATCCCAGCGCCGTCAACCGCTTGAGCCCCAACTCGCCCGCGCTCGGGACGTCTGGATAGGCGGGGTCGCGCTCCGGGCTGAGGAACAGCAGCAGCCGCACGTCGTCGCGCACGGCGCGGAAGTGAGGAGGCGAGCCGAGCGAGGCATCCGCATCACCCCTGGCCACGGCAACCATCGCATCGGCCAGCTGATCATAACCGGTCACGAAGTCGATCGGGAAGTTGAGGATACCGGCCAGCGCGTTGGCCTCGGTCCAGGTGATTGCGCCGATGCCGGTCGTGGCGAACTTGATGGTGCGGCCGGCCTTCGCCAGATCGTGGACCGACTGGAACGGCAGGTCCTTGCGCACGGCGACGAAGGTCGAGTCGTGGGCGATCTTGTAGATGATCTCGAACTTGCGCATGTCGATCGTCGGCTTCCTGCGCATCAGAAACTCGTCGGCCAGGAACGGCACGTAATGCGCGAAGCCGATGGTGTAGCCGTCGGGCTTGGAGCGGAAGATCTCGATGCTGCCGCGGCGCCCGCCTGTCCCCGGCAAGCTCTTCACCAGAAAGGGCACGCCGAGCTCGCGCTCCCAACGCTCGCCAAGCTTGCGGGCAAGGGTGTCGAAGGCGCCTCCAACCCCGAACGGCACGACGATGGTCACCGGCTTTTCCGGGAACTTCTGAGCCGCCGCCGGCTGGGCGAAAGCGATAGCGAAACCGGCAAGAATGGCACTAACGGTAAGTAATCTTAGCACTCTCATCTGATGCACCCTCCTTCCTTAGATCGGAGAATCTAGAACAAAGTGGTGAAACCGAGAGACTGAAACTGGTCCAAGATTGCGCTACGGAACGGACGCTATTAAGCGCCAAACCTTATGTCAAGCTGCCTTTGCCGCAGACTTTCTTAATCGCCGGATTTATGCGCGATAGATTTTTAACTTCAGCGCGGGTTTCATCTCGATGCTCCTCTGGCGGTTTTCCTGTCTCTGTTGCAGAGTCCCGTTCGAGGGCGTATGGGTGGTGCAGACATAAAAAGGAAACCCGGGGGCCTCAACGGGAGTTTCTCCTCTGTTTGAAACGTAATGACGCTTAAGAAGGAGAATGTCATCATGGTCCAGCTGCTGATATTGGCTGGCATACTGTTTGTTTACGCGAATTGCGCGTGGGCTCAGTTTGGCCTTGACAGGATTTTCAAGGATTTTGGTGGAGTCACCGGCTCTGGACTAAGCGACGCCAGGATCGGCTCGGGGTTGCAAGAAGCTTTGAAGATTGGAACTGCAAACGCCGTTGGCCAGACCGGCCGAGTCGACGGGTTTTTGCTTAACAACGCGATTAAAATCGTGCTACCAGGCGCTTTGCAGAGCATGGAAAGACCTCTCCGGCTGGTCGGATATGGGCCGCAGATAGATGAGTTCGTCGTCGGCATGAACCGCGCAGCGGAGAAGGCCGTTCCATTTGCCAAGGATATTTTCTGGGATGCCATCGGGCAGATGAGCTTCGAGGACGCAAGAAAGATTCTCTCTGGAAACGACACTGCCGCAACGGACTACTTCAAGACGAAAACCTCTACGCAGCTGTACCAGGCTTTCCGACCCTCGGTGGAGCAGGTGATGAATCAGGTGGGCGTCAATCGCCAGTACAACGAACTGATCGGACGTTACAAGAGCGTGCCGTTTGCTCAGAGTATAGCTTTCGACGTCAACCAGTATGTTACGGAAAAGGCCACAGACGGACTGTTTTATGTGCTCGGGCAAGAGGAAAGTAAAATAAGGACAAATCCTGCGGCGCGCACCACAGACCTGTTAAGGGAGGTTTTTGGCAGCGTGAACAAGTAGGGGCCTCGGTTCTAGTGAGCCAGAACTCTACTGGGAACTGCCGCCTCAAATTCTTTATCGTAGCATTCCGAGCAGTATGCCAGCGACCAGCGAAGTGGCAATGGCGCCGGCCATATTCGGGCCCAAAGCGTGCATGAGAAGATAATTTCTCGGATTGGCCAATTGGCCCTCCTTCTGGACAACCCGCGCCGACATGGGAACGGCTGAAACGCCTGCTGCGCCAATGATCGGATTGATTTTTTCCTTCAGAAATAAATTGAGAAACTTTGCCGTTAACAGTCCTGATGCGGTAGCGAACGCGAAAGCGACAATGGCCAAGCCGAAGATCAACAGGGTCCTGGGGCTGAAGAAGACCTGAGCAGGCATTAGACTTCCCACCGTGATACCCAACAACAGAATGAGCACATCATTTAGCAGGCTTCCGGCGTTGGCCAGACGTTCTGTGACACCACTAACCCGTAGCAAATTGCCGAACATCAACATACCAACTAGTGGAGCACTCTTGGGCACAAGCAGGCCGGCCACGATAAAGACGACGATCGGGAAAAGGATCAGTTCCAGTTGGGAAACCGTCCGCAGCTGCGGTTTCATGACGATCGCGCGCTCGTGTTTGGTTGTGAGGGCTCGAATAATGGGTGGCTGGATGATCGGCACCAGTGCCATGTAGGAGTAAGCGATCATAGTAATCGGGCCGAGCAGGGCCGGAGCAAGGGCAAGTGTAAGATAAACCGTGGGAGGGCCGTCCGAGCCGCCAATGATAGCTACGCATGCGGCTTCTTCGAGGCTGAACAGGCCGGTCAGATAGGCCATGAGAAACACGATAAAAACACCAAGCTGGGCAGTTGCGCCGAAAATAAGTGAAATGGGACGGGCAATGGTGGGAGCAAAGTCCATGAGCGTGCCGACGCCGAGAAAGATCAAAAGAGGGATGAGCTCTGTGTGCATTCCATAATAATAGAGCAGGTTCAGCACGCCGATGCGTCCTTCAGCCATATCTTCAAGCCCGCCGAGTACCGGGAGATCGTCGGGCCCGTAAACCATGATCCCTGCAATGGGGAGATTCACCATGAAGATGCCGAAGCCGATGGGAACCAGCAGCAAAGGCTCCATCTTCTTCGCAATCCCGAGATATATGAGCGCGGCGCCGATGAAGATCATCGCCACGCTACCCCACGTCAAATACGGGAAAGCGCTCTCGTAGAGTCCGAACATGATCTAATTTCCTTTGAAACTGGATTTCTGTATCACTAGTGTGATCGCTCGGACAATGACTGCAATGATGACGAGAACCAGGATCGTGATCCCATATCCCGCGCCCGAGATGAGTAATGCCAACTCGGTGTCGATCATCTTATCTCCTTTGCACCTCAACGATTGCTGAAGGTTACTGACCTCAGCGCATGCACTGGTGTGATCCTATTTCGCAATTGGTGGCGATTCAATCAGTCCCTGAGATATTCCGGAAAAGTTGACGAACAATAAAACCGGTCCGGTGCAATCCCGGGCGCGTCAATCATCTATCGCAGTCGAGATGGCGTGGCGTTAGTAGTGAAACAGTCCTTGACAGGACTTTTACAAACGGGACATATTCCACACTCCGATGTCTAGGATTGCTAACTACAAACCTGGATCAATAATATCGCTCCGATTGCTGCATTGTAGCCGTACTGTGGGCTTGCGTTTTCAAACGGGAGGACAACATGCCAAGAATAGCTTTGGATTTAAACAAAGAAGAGGATCGCCGGAAGGTTAAAGGTCAATGGCGCGTCGGCCAGGGACTGGTGCCCGGGGAGTCCAACGAAGGCCTCAACGCGGAGCTGTTAAATACGCCTGCGCGCCTGCCCGATTACGATGACTCGAACTGGGAGGTGTGCGCCAATATCAGAAAAAGCCGCTCCGTGGGATTGACTTTTGCCTGGTATCGCATTGCAGTCGAGGTTCCCGAGAAGTTGGACGGCGTAACATTGGCCGATTGCCGGGTGTTTTTCGAGACGAATGTGGATAATTACGGCGAGATCTGGATCGACGGCCAAATCGATCGAACTGCGGGTGTTATCAGCGGGATCAACGCCCAGCAGCGGGCAGAGGTGAGCGCGAAGGCCGTGCCTGGGGCCAAACACGTCATCGCCTGCCTGGCGATAAACGGTCCGCTCGCCGAGCCGCGTGGCGGCATTTTTATGCGCTATGCGACATTGGCGTTTGAGTCACGCGACTGAGCGTCGGCGCATCACCTACGAGGATAGCATGGGAAGCGATACTAAACTGGCTCAGAACCTCAAGTCTCTGTTGGAGGTGGGTAAGGCGCTGAGCGCAGAGAAAAACCTGACGCGGCTGTTGTCGTTGATTTTGGACGAGGTGACGCGAGTGACAGAAGCCGATCGGAGCTCCATCTTGCTGGTGGATCGGGAGCGCAACGAGCTGTGGTCCAAGGTCGCCCAGGGATTGGAAATTCGCGAGATCAGGGTTCCGCTTACAGCCGGAATCGCCGGTCACGTGGCTTGTACCGGACAGGTTGTCAACATCGCCGACGCTTACGCAGACCCACGCTTCAACCCCGAGATCGATAAGAGGACCGGCTATGTAACCAAGACGATCCTATGCGCGCCTATGATCAATCAGCAGGGTGATGTGATCGGCATCATCCAGGTCCTGAACAAGCGAGCGGGGTGCTTCACCCGGGATGACGAAGAGTTGTTGCTGGCTTTCTGTGGTCAGGCCGCTGTAGCGGTGGAAAATACAATCCTGTATGAGGAGATCCAGCGTCTCTTCGACGGGTTTGTTCGAGCTTCCGTCTATGCGATTGAATCCCGCGATGCCACCACATCCGGCCATTCAGAACGGGTGGCCCTGCTGACGTTGGGGCTTGCGGAAACGGTCAACCGGACAGAGCACGGTGCTTTGCGAGATGTCCATTTCAGCGAGCCCATGTTGAAGGAATTGCGCTATGCGGCGCTGCTCCACGACTTCGGGAAAGTCGGCGTGAGAGAGCAGGTTCTGGTGAAAGCCAACAAACTCTACGAGCCCTCACTTCAGCTTCTGATCTCGCGATTCAAGTTCATCAAGCGAACACTGGAGGCTGAACACCTCAGGCGCAAACTCGAACTGGTGATGTCAGTACAGGCAGGAGAGGTGGACGCGAGGTTGAAGGATCTCGATCGGCGATACGTGGAAGAAACGAAGAAGTTAGATGAGGATCTCCGTGTGATTCTGGAGCTCACCCATCCCGCTATCCTGCCAAACGCCGGCTTCGAAAGGCTTCAGCAAATCGCGCGACAGTACTATATAGATATGGATGGCGGCACGCAGCCCTTCCTGACATCCGAGGAGGTTTCGGATCTCTCCATCAGCAAAGGGAGCTTGAATGCAACCGAGCGGCTGGAGATCGAGTCTCACGTCACGCACACGATTCGGTTCCTGGAGAATATCCCCTGGACGAAAGATCTAAAAAATCTTCCTGCGATTGCCGCGGGCCATCATGAGAAGCTCGATGGCTCCGGTTATCCCGGCAAACTGACAGCGGACAAGATTTCCCTGCAGAGCCGTATGATGACGATCGCCGATATTTACGACGCCCTCACCGCTGCGGACCGGCCCTATAAGCGCGCCGTTCCCGTGGAACATGCTCTGAATATTCTTTCTCTGGAGGCAAAGGACGGAAAGATTGACTCGGATTTGTTCACCCTTTTTGTACAGGCAAAGATCTTTGAAAACCTCTCCTCACCCCGTCCCGGGCAATGATGACAGCCTCTTTGTGTGGCTGACGCAGACTCAAGCGAATTTACGTTCGGCGTGGTAACCTCACCTACATTGCCTGCTTTAAGTCCTCGATGTAATCCCGAAAGCCCTGTTCCATGGAATACTGTGGCTCCCAGCCCAAATATCTTTTCGCGTGCGAGATGTTGAGATGCTGGGTTCGGGACACAGGGAGCTTGCCGGGCACGATTTCGACGGTGCACTTTGGTAGGAGCTTTTTGACGATATCCACGATCTCTTGAAACTGGGTGACTTTTCCTTCCCCGACATTGAAAACATTTTGTTCGGGAATTGGCACAGTCGCAGCAAGATCGACGGCGCGCCCCAGGTCTTTGCAATAAACATATTCAAAGGCCATGGTTTGCTCTTGTGGAATCTTTGCCGGCTCGCCCTTCAAGCCACTCGCCAGGAGGGCTTGGATCTTTTCACCACCGCCAGAACCGGACCAAAAATGACCCAGTCCATACACATTGGCCGGGCGAATGAGTATGAGCTCGAAGTGATATGTGTTGCGGTACGATTCCAGCAGCAACTCTTTGGCGACTTTTGAATTACCGTACGGAACACCGCTGCCGCGATAGAAGTTCTCTTGAACCGGCTCAGGCGGCGGCCGGCGCCAGTCGTAAACGCCGAAAGTGCTAATATGGAGCAGCCGCTTCACGCCGCTCAGTCGCACCGCTTCGGCAACGTTCATGGTGCCTACGACATTGATGGTGAAGCCGTTGTAAAGGGATTCCGCCACCCTGCCACCGATCAGACCTGCCGTATGCAGCACGGTGTCGGCTTTGAAATCTTTGATCGCTTGGATGATCGCCGGCAGATCGCGCACGTCCTTTTGGACGACCTCGAAGTTACCCTTGCCGAGTTTCAACTCCAGGAAATCGCGCCGTGGTTGCGGATCGAAATAGATTAGCTTTTCGCTTCGTTTCAAAGCGACCTGGCCGAAAGAAGTACCGACCAAACCTGCACCTGTGATGAGAGTTGTTCCCACTGTCCCTCCTAAAAATATGACTCGTCGAATTTAGGTTCCAGATCCGATGCCGCCCGGCTCTCTGTACAAGCCAGTATGGGACTTTTGCTAACTTGTTCTGAACATCTGCGGCGGCACCTTGTTCAGGCACTTGTTGCCGCTCTCTGTGATCACGTAGCTGTCGCCGAGAAACAGGCTTCGCGTGTGCGCTTTATCGACCAAATGCACCTGCAATGTGAACATCATCCCGGGTTTATAGGTCAGCTTGCCGTCTGGGTCAAAAAGAAAACGATCTTCGCTGCTGGCGGCTCTGTCGAAAGCGATCTGCGGTTCATGGCGAGGGTTGGCGCCCAACATGCCTTGCAGGAAACCGCCGTAGTATTCGTAGTCGTTTTCATGAACGAACTTTGCCGCCTGCAGAGAATCAAGACTGCTCCTCCCCGGGCTCAATGTCGGCTCCAGGCGCTTGTAGGATTCCAGCGCGATCTCGAACATCTCTTCGATCGCTTTAGTTGGGGTTCCGGTTACGATGGGCTTGCCGGTCTGCGCTTCGTAGCCGTTATAAAAAATGCCGATCTCATTGTTGATGAAGTCGCGCGGGCCGATGACCCGGCCGACCGGGCGCGGACGCTGATCGTTCAGATCCGGATCGTCCATCGGCGCCGAAGCGAGCTGGATCATGCCCATCTCGCCTCCCGCTTTGAGTGCCGCTTCATGGGCGATACCGAACAGTTCGCCTTCGGTCATCCCCGCTTTTACCTTTTCGGCCATGGCGAGGATGGTCGCATCGCCGAGCTCTGCCGACTTTTCCAAAACGTCGATCTCCTCTTTGCTTTTGAGCAAACGCAGCGCGATGAATTCTCTGGTGACGAAAACAAACTCGGCCTGCGGCAGCCTGGAGGTGAAAAAGTCCCAGTGGTTCTTAGGAATCGAGGTGAACGGGTCGTATTCGACGATCCCCACGCGGCCTTTGTCGTAGCCCCGTTCTTGAATGGTTCTGACAATGGCGCCCAGAACGCTGGGATCGCCGATAATCACCTCGCGTACAACCGACCGTGACAACATACCGCCGGCCAGCGAATGACCGGGACGAACGATCAGGCAAGGATCGCCCTCGTTCGGAAAGAAACAGTAATTGGCCATCTCCGCTTTGCCCATCATGTTCGTGACGTAACGGAAATTAAACCAGAGTCTGCCATATGCGGCGGAGCCGCCGATCACCAACAGGCAATCCAGGTTCTTCTCTTTCATCATAGCCCGTATGTTGCGATAGCGACGCTCGTACTCGGCTTGCGAAAACCGGGGATAGGGAAAGCGCTTGTGCATGGCTTGCAGTTCTTGTTCGTCGATAAGCATCGTTTACCTCCCGATCAGACAGCGTATTTTTTTGTGGCTAGGCGGATCGCGTCTATGTTGGGCGAGCAGGGCCGGCACTGTACAACATGGGCGAGTGCTTGGTCCAAGCCCCAGCCAGAACGCCAACAGAGGTATGCAATCGCGACCGTGGGTGAGCGGCCGGCGCCGGCGGAACAGTGAAGATAAACCGTGTGGCCCGATTCGAGGAGGGTTTCTAATATCGATACACCGCCTGGGAGCTTGTCCTGGAGGTCGGCCGAGTCAAAATCGCGTATCGGTGAACGGTGAAGCTCAATGCCGCAAGCCTGATAACATTTGACCATTGAATTCCACTCCAACTTAAAATATCGCATATCATCATCTGTTTGCAGATTCAGCACGGCAGTGATGTCAATTTCTCGCTTTAAGTGTTCGATGTCACTCGCGCTTTCTGGGCGAGAACCAACATAAAGTTTGGCTAGAATGCGGTGATAGTCCATGCGAAAGAACATCTTACATGCAGGCAGCATGGCGCGCCATCTCGCGACGCAGTGCTTCAAACTAAGAATCGGTTTGTTCAGGACCTCATTTGGTATTGTTTGGAGCTTCGGAATTCGAACGTCGAGTTCTTCTTCCATCTTCTTGACCACACTGGCACAAATCGAATAGCTTTCGCCCGTGGCTAAGATTGCCAACACGCGAGCAGACGCGCCAATTTCTCCGGTCATGCGCGACCTGAGCGTTTATATTGCGTCGGCTCTGCGCAAGCCGCTCCCTCCCACCGTCGTCGAAAAAACCAAGCACCACATTCTCGATACCATGGCCGCCATGGTGTCCGGGTCGCGTCTGGCGCCTGGAAAAAAGGCCATCGCTTACGTGAAAACGCTCGGCGGGGTCAAAGAAGGGTGTGTGGTCGGCAGCAACTTCATCACCAGCGCCGTGAACGCGGCGCTGGCTAACGGCATGCTCGCTCACGCAGACGAAACCGATGACTCGCACGCGCCCTCGCTCACCCATCCAGGCTGTGGCATTGTGCCGGCGGCTCTGGCGATGGCCGAGCGGGAGCAACGCAACGGCACGGCGCTTCTGCGAGCAGTCGCGCTGGGCTACGATATCGGCTGCCGGTTGACGCAAGCTCTCGATGCGTACCAATTCCGCGAGGACGGCCATTCGACACACAGCTTCGGGCCGATGTTCGGCGCCGCGGCAGCGGCAGGCGCGCTGGCGGGTCTGCACGAGCGCCAGGTTCGGCATCTGCTTTCATTCACCGCGCAGCAAGCTTCGGGTCTATCTTGTTGGATGCGCGACGGCGAGCATATTGAAAAGGCATTCGACTTTGGCGGCATGCCGGCGCGCAACGGCGTTGCCGCCGCCACGATGGTGGCCCACGGTTTTACGGGCGTGGACGACGTCTTCAGCGGCGAGCGGAGCTTTTTCGTGGCTTATGGCCGCAAGCCTGATCCGACGGTACTTACTCGGGGGCTGGGGACAACTTACGAAATCCTCAACACCAATATCAAACGCTGGTCTGTGGGCTCGCCGATCCAGGCGCCTCTCGATTCGCTGCTCGATCTCATCCGCGAGCACCGGCTCAAAGCCGATGATATGGAGAAACTTCTGGTGCGTGTGGCACACCAGGGAGCAAATACCGTCGACAACCGCGCCATGCCGGATATTTGCTTGCAGCACATGTGCGCCGTTATGTTAATTGACGGCAAGGTCACTTTCGCCTCGTCACACGACGAAAAACGGATGCGGGACAGGAGAGTGCTGGCGCTCCGGAGCCATATCGAGCTTCACGGCGATGATGCCCTGTCCGCAGCCATGCCGAGCCGCCAAGCCATCGTTGAGGTGTATCTACGTGGCGGGCGCGTGCTCAGGCACCATACTCGGGCCGTCCGAGGGACTGCCGAAAACCCAATGACGCGAGCTGAAGTCGACCAAAAGTGCTATGATCTGGTGGCTCCAGTCATCGGCAAGCGCCGCGCGCGGGCACTTTGCGACCGCGTGTGGCAAATAGAGAAAGTTGTCAATGTGCGCGATTTGCGCCCTGTCTTACGCGCCTGACGGCGTAAGCGCCTTTGCACTTAACGTTTCTTATAAAGCTGATCGATGAAACTTTCACGCACGTGCCCAGCATAACGGGCGAATCTAGGCAGCGTTCGGTTTTACTGAGTTACGCCAGCAGTCGCGGCAGCGCCGGGCGCCGAACATCTTGCGGCCGCCGCAGCCAGGGCAGCGGTAGGCTTGAGGATTCTTCCTGCTGTGTTGCGCAAGTTTAAGGGGCGTCACGGTCAGAAGGATCTCTCGAATCTGAGCCTCGCTGGCGCGTTTTGGACACTCGCCCCGATCCCTCAGCCAAGGCCAGAGGAGCCGAACGCGCTCAGGCTTGGTCGCTTTAACTATTTGAAGTTCCCGAAGAGTCCCGCACCCGAGCAGCTTCTGCAATCGAGCGCACCTCATGATGGCCATACCGCTCATTTTCATCGGGCACCAGACCATCCCCGTCGGATAATCAAAACCACCCGTTTCCGCCGCGCCTAGAGTGAGGTTCCTATCCGTCGGTGACTTGACTTTTGTTTTGGGTTTTCTCAGCGTAGGCATGTCCAGCGTCTTTCGCGATGTCTTTGGTGGATATCAAGCTATTGTCACCCAATACCCGGAGCAGCATTGACAATCAAGCTCCGCCTGCACACGCATACGCACTCTCTCCCCGTCCCGGAC
>CAYPHJ010000052.1:0-3087 GCA_964410485.1 uncultured Syntrophobacteraceae bacterium | reverse complement strand
ATTGACAATCAAGCTCCGCCTGCACACGCATACGCACTCTCTCCCCGTCCCGGACGGGGGCGGCTAAGGCTGCTCGAGAAAGTTTCGTACTCTTTCTTTTACTTCACGCGGAAGATCACCGAGCTCGGCGACAACCTTTTGAACCTCCTCGCCAGGAAGTGGATCAATATCAATGCCGACCTTGGCTGCCTCGTCCACGAGCTTTGGGTCCCGTAGGGTATCGAGGAATGCCTTTCTGAGCAGGTGCACTCGATCCTGGGGCACCTCAGGAGGCGTGACATAAGCCCTGCCAATTCGGTTTTCCGTCAATAGCGCCGCGAGAACCTGCTTGTCCATATTGGTCTTGGCGCGATCCAAGGAGTTCTCGAGGTGCGGGAATTCTTTCGATTGTGTTATGCCAATCTGGGTAAAGATTACAGCGGTTCCGCTCTCGATCCAGTCTTTGGCGGTAGCCCTCATGGACGACCACTGTACGCCACAGCCAGCATCCACTTCGCCGCGCTCCATGGCAACTCGTATTCCAGTGCTGCCCGGATAACCGGGAACAACCTTAAAGTTGGCTCCCAAAATCTCCTTGTAAGCTCTGGCCCATGTATGGGTTGTCGAGCCTGCTCCTGTCGTTGCGACAATGAGGGGTTGTCTTCTCCTGATGGCATCGTCCAGGTTTTTGACCCCGGCATCTGCCCTGGCGAAGCACGTGAGCACGTCGCTAATGTTTCCGGCCGCCAGCCAGTTGAATTTTTCCGACTCGAATTCGAATCCAGGCACTCCGATGACCTGGCTCAATACGCGCGTGGGACTAAAAATACCCACCGCACTGCCGTCTCGGGGAGCTATGCGGTACAAATAGTTGGCTCCAATCGCGGAACCTCCACCGGGCATGTTTTGCACGATTAGGCTTGGCTTACCGGGGATATGCCTCGGCAGATGCCGCGCTATGACCCGCGAGTAGACGTCATAGCCGCCGCCCGGGTTGTACGAGACGATCATTCTCATCCGGCGGCCTTGAAACGGCTCCTGAGCATGTGCCGATTCGAAAACGATCATCGAGACTAATGCGGTAACAATCGCTGCCGAGAGGAGCTTTCGGCTATTCATTCTGAGCCTCCTTGTACAAATTTGAGACACGTCCTGGGCGCCATGTTGACTTCTTCGGCCCATGTCCTGGATTAACTCGGGGTTCTAAGTTTCAATTGATGACCAGCGCCGAAACACACTGCCAAATGCTTCACAGTCGGCGTTATCATCCCGCTTTACCCCTGTCAACGATGTGCTTGAAGGAAGCGAAACAAGCTCTTGGGAGAGAGGATCGCCGTCGCGCCAAAATCCGGAGCGCCTAGTTGAACCAGTGGAAGAGCTCGCCTTCGGGAAAAGGAAGGTGGAGGAAATGATCGAACAAGCCGTAAAAGAAAACCCACATCAGGAAACTCAGAACGAGCGTGATCCCCCACTTCTCACCCGAGCCCAGTTTGAGATAGAGTAAGGTTGCTACTGGACCTGCAATGCTAAAACCCAGTAGCCAGATGACGGCAAAAAATCCCAACGTCCAGCCGATGATTGAAAGAGCGCGCCTCCGTATGACGCCTGTTTGGCTGTCAGGCGGCGCTTGTAGAATATCCGCCTGCCGCAGCACCCGCAAAAATTCTTGACCCAAGACTAGACCGGAGAAAGCAAGACCAGGAACCCCTACAATGATTGGGAAAAGGGCGGCCTGCTCTTCCACAGGGCGGATCTCATAAAAGGCCTCACGCAGGATGTAAGCAAAAAGCCCGACGCAGAACAGGGCAAAAGCAACACGATAGGTGGGGTTTTTTACGACAATCTCTAGTTGGATGTCCATTCTGGATTGGGGACCTCCCGCCGCGGACCTAATCCTGTCCTTGCGGATCTGGAGGGCGGAGTAGAGGATGGCTCCCAAAATCAAAAGACCGATGACAATCACTCCCGGGTGCATCAGCCAGCCGGCGCCATAAGCCCGTGTCGAAATAAAGAGGTTTCTTTCCGCGATGGTTCCCAAGACCAAACCCAGAAGCAGCGGCGGCCGCTGCCAGTCAAACTGGATCATGAACCATCCCAGGGCGCCAAAGATGAGGACCAGTATCATATCGCCGAAGCTATTTTTGACGGTGAAGCCTCCCAGATAGATCAGCAGGAGAAGAAAGGGAACCAGAAGAGCACCCCTGATGTAAGTGATTTTGGCTAACTGGTTGAGAAAAAGAAAACAGACGGAAACGGTGATTATGTTGCCGATCACAATGATCCACACAAAGGAAAAAGTAAGCGGCAGATGCTTTGCGGGATCTAACATGTCCGGGCCGGGCACAATGCCGTGAATCAAGAAGGCCCCCAGAAGAATCGCCATTGACACACTACCGGGAACCCCGAAGGCGACCGTCGGCACCAGAGCGCCGCCATCCTTGGAATTATTCGCTGCCCCCGGCCCGAGGACTCCTTCGACCGCTCCCTTGCCGAATCGCTCCTTGGCGGGGGAGCTCTGGACGGCATGGGCATAGGCAATCCATTGGGCGGCACCGCCGCCAATGCCGGGAAGGATACCGATATAGGTGCCAATGGCGCTACAGCGGATGACAAGCCAGAAGTGGTGAAAAGTATCTTTAACCCCCTGCCAAACACCGCCTAGCTTTCCTACCTTCTCTCGTGCAATGCTGGTGCCCTGGATAGCAAGATCAACAATTTCCGGTATTGCAAAGAGGCCGATAGCCACGGCCACGAGCGAGACACCGTCCCATAGAAAAAGGGACGCGTTTTCGCCGAGAATGCCTTCGAAGGTAAAGCGCGGAGAAGCTCGAATCGGATCCAATCCAACGGTAGCCAATGCCAAGCCAAGACATCCGGCTGCCAACCCCTTGAGGAGGTTCCTACCGCTAAGGGATGCGACAAATGTTATTCCGAGCAGCGCAAGCATGAAAAATTCGGGCGAGCCTATGGAAAGCACCAGAGGGTTCATGATCGGGACGGCTCAGATGCCAGAAGGAGACCGCTTTTTGCGTAAGAAGTAAGTTGAGGATATGGAGGATATGACGGATAAATTCGTTGTTATGGCGGCATCCGAGACGCTCCGGAGCT
>CAYPHJ010000051.1:0-31150 GCA_964410485.1 uncultured Syntrophobacteraceae bacterium | reverse complement strand
GTGCGCAGGAGCGGAAGAATTTCTTCATACCCGAAGAGCTCAACACGGAGCTCAAGGTCAAGGTGGCTTATAACGCGGAGCGAGTCTTTTTCCGGTTTGAATGGCCAGCTAACAAAGAAAACGTTTATCACGACTACATTCACTTCCAGGAAGGGAAATGGGTGACAACCCAGGGTTCGTCGCCTGGGATTCATCCGCAGCGGCTCTATGAGGACCGGGTCAGCTTTCTTCTCGATGACGGGAGCGTTCGTTACTTCGATAGCGCCGGGGCGTATGTGACGGTGCACGAGGAGATGCGGTTCCTCTCGAACCAGGCGCCAGCAGATGAGGTGCGAAAGCACCCCTACATTGGTGCGAAGCTGAAGCAGAGCGATGTCAGGAAATATATTCCTGAGACGCGCGCCGATGAGGATTGGCGCAGCGTGCGTTCCGAAGAAGAACTGGCGGCGCTGCGCAAGGCCGGCGTATTTCTC
Organism: uncultured Syntrophobacteraceae bacterium; assembly: GCA_964410485.1. GTDB lineage: Bacteria > Desulfobacterota > Binatia > UBA9968 > UBA9968 > CAYPHJ01. The sequence continues at coordinate 30,677 of CAYPHJ010000051.1, read as the reverse complement.
GATCTCTGGATGTGGCGCTCGCACAGGGGAAACCCCATTGGTTATGCCGACGACATGTGGGTGCTCGATTATCGGCATGCGGACGAGGGGCGGAGCGCCTTTCCGGACAACTGGGATCCGGAAAAGAGGCAACCCAGATTCATGTATGATCCCGCTAAGGTCGGATTTGTCGCTCTCAAGTGGGAGGACGTCAGAAATCAGAACCTCGACCAAAAAGATATTTATTATATTACTGAAGGGCTGGCCCAACCCTTCGATCCCGCTCATCCCTGGAAGGAAGGAGATACAATCCCGCGCCGCCTGTTGAGAGTTCCCGATGGGAGCCGCGGAGACATTACCGGTAAGGGAGTCTGGCAGGAAGGCAGGTGGCAGGTGGAGATGACGCGCCTTCTCGATACGGGCAATCCTGATGACAAGGCTCTACGGGACCGCAGGCGCTACACTATTGCCTTTGCCGTTCACAAGGACTACACGGGAAGCCGCTGGCACTACGTCTCGCTCCCTTTGGCGCTTGGGATGGGAGTCGAAGCCGAGCTCACAGCGCGTCCTTTTCGCGCAAGCGAGCCTCCCTGGGAAGACATTCCGTGGACAACCGTTGCACTTTTCTACCCTGGCCAGGTGACTTGGAATTGGCTGGTGAGCTCAGCCCACGCGGGCGCGGCGGGCGTTTTGGAGGGACAGGCTTGTGGCGCCTGTCATACGCCGCAACTTTTAGGGCTGTATTCAGCGGAGCACGAGTTACGGGATGAAATCCAGCAAAATTGGTATCTGACGGTTGCCGCGGGGGTGACCTTTGCTGCTGGTCTCTCATTAGCCGGGGTGATCGCCGCCAGAAGGAGGGAATGATGGACCGCGCAAGGGCAATTCACACAATCGTCGTGGAGATGACCACGGGTATGCTCGTGCTCGTGACTATGGCGACGGTCATTCTGGCTTTCGTTGCTTTTGTTGGTCGCGAACGGCATGCTCGACTCGCTGACGCAGCTGATGCGGTTGTCCTTTTTGGAGCAGCCATCGGTACTCCGATGATTCTCTTCAGCATTGTGTCCGGGTTTCGTCAATGGCCGCTCGAGGCATTTCTTCATGGCGCGATCGTTCAAAACAAGATCTTTGCTTCCTTCATGGCGTTTTCGTTCTGGACAGGATTCCTTTTGCTGCGACTTTTCTCGGGGAAGCGCGTCTGGGCACAACCAGGGCTGGCCATTTGGGGTGTTGCGCTTGCGCTCGGAGGTTTTGTTTTTTTGGTTTTTACTGCCTCGATTGGAGGGGCGCTGGCACAGAAACCCAGTGGGTTTGAGGAGTTAGTCCGCACGTTTGTAGAAACGCGTCGAACTTTCATCTTGCCGGTTTCAACGAGTGTGTTGCTGATCGCCGCCGGAGTGGTATTACCCGTAATCGCTTTATTGTCTTACAAGAAAAAACCCGGCCGGCTGTGAAACGACATGTCTGCTTACCGAACCTGCGTAGTCCGTTCGGCCATCTCTACCAGGCGCTGTACATCGTTTCGAGAATGCGCTGGTAGGTATCGGGACTGTCCAGTCCCCTGGCTTGAAGCTCAGCGCGGCAAATCCTCCAGCAGAAGGCGATGGCTGCTTGATTGATGATCATCGCTTTCCCGTTCATCGTGGGATGCCCCGTTAATCTGGCGTGGCGCAGAAAAACCGTCTCCTCAGGAGAGTAGATCAAGTCGTAAAAACGTACGTCCGGCGGAACGGCGCTTGCAATGCGAAGGGATAGCTCGTTATTGGCTTGAATATCGGCACGGGCTTTCGTGTCTGTTTCGAGAGAATCCGCCTTGCCGTAGTCCGACTGGCGCGCGGGAGGCGGATGAGCGGGAGCGAGAGAGGAATAGGGCTCGAAGGAAACGACTTTACCGGCGATTGTTTGCAATCCGCTTTGTCCTTTGGTTGTGCTGTTGACAATCAATTGCACTTTTTCCGCCCAATGAGAGAGATCTTCCTCGGTGATTGCGAGAGCACTGTGCCCGGTCTTGCGAATTTCGCCCGCCAAAGCCAGCGCACGCTCCAGAGTGCGGTTGCAGATCACAAGCCGACCGCGTCCCAACTCATCCGCCAAGTGAAACGCCACCGCACGCGCGGATCCACCGGCGCCAAGAAGCAACACGTCGATGTCTTTCAGCGATTCCATAAAGCTCTTGGTTTGCTCCGGCTGTGCTCTGACAAGGCTATGAAGAAATCCTTCGCCGTCGGTGTTGTAACCGATAAGCCGACCGCCGGTGGTGCGCACGATGGTATTGACCGCTTGCAGGCGGGCGGCGCCAAGATCAAGTTCGTCGAGGTATTGCAGAATCTTGACTTTATGCGGCACGGTCACGTTGGCTCCCAGCAGCCTAGTTGTATCTTTCAGGAGCGATGTGAATTGCTTCAATCGTTTCGTGCTGACGTCAAAAGGGAGATAAACTGCATCGATGCCTAGCAATTTAAAAGCGCCATTCCACAACGCCGGACTTTTGGAATAACGGGAGGGAAATTCGCCAATCACGCCTGCCAGGCGCCGGTTTTGAACGTCCTCGGGATTCAGCGTGTTGGTAATGCACGCTTGAATAGCGTGCAATTCGTCTTGTGGTTTCATCGGGAAAGTCGGAAGGACATTAGAGATACACGACTCCCGGTGCTTTAGCAATCGAAGTAAGCTGAATCGAAAGCGCGCAACTAAACGGGCTTGATGACGAGTTTGTCGCCTGAGAAGCAGAGTAGAGAAGGTTTTTCGTTGATAATTGTTTCCAACGCAACGTCCCAACCCCACAACTGCCTCACATACTGGAGGGTTTTTTCCGCGTACTCGAGCTGGAGATCCCTTCCATCATGATAATGCTTGAGAAGCAGCGTGCGGTTTTGGTTGTAGTCCGCGTCTTCAACTTTGATGACCGGTATAGTTCCGGTCCCGACGTTTTGAATCAAGGTCTGTTTGATAGAGCGCCAGCCATCCTCGTCGGCGACCTGGCTAACCACCTGTTCGTTGCCCCGTGTTTGGTACTCGAACAAATTAAGTTCCCGGATCAGCTCTTCGGTCAAGTAGCGCCGCAGAAAGGACGTGTCTCGCTCGACCTCTCGGACTTCAAACAGTTTTTCCATTCCACTCTTGGCCTTGCGCGGGGAGTCGTTGTCGTTGGTTGGAGTTGGCGTGTCCCAGCGCTTTTCGATGTCTTCCCAGATTTTCATTCCGATATGGTAAGGATTGATCCCCCCGGGATGGGGTGTCAAAACCTGCGAGTGGCGAACGATGAACTCGAGCCTCAAATCCTGTGGCAAATCCAGATGGTCGAGAATTCTTTTGTGCCAAAAACTTGCCCAGCCTTCGTTCATAATCTTCGTCTCAATCTGCGGGATGAAGTATTGGGCCTGTTCGTGGACAATGGTCAAAAGATCCTTCTCCCACTCGATCAAGCGAGGATTGTGATCGCGGATGAACAGGAGTATATCCTCTTCGGCATACAGAGGGACCTTGGTGAGATCCGGCGGATTCCAGTCTTGACGGCGATGAATCGATTGAAATTCATCGTATGAGGGCTTTGACTCCTCTAGCTTTGCCTCACGTTGTTCCTCTTCGGTTTGTTTTCGTATCGCGAGATTGCGCCGGCATTGTAGAGACAAGGCATGAGCGGCATCCAGAATGCGCTCGACCTTTTCCAGTCCGATACTGGGATCTTCGATATAGCTGCGCACTCGGTTGGCATGTGTTTTAAATATTTCAATGGTATATTCGGCTCTTATTGACTTGAAAGTAAAGTTATTCTTGAAAAAGTCATTATGACCATAAACGTGCGCTATGGTGATAATTTGCAGCGCTAAACTGTTATCCCGCATTAAGTAGGCAATGCAAGGATTGGAATTGATGACCATCTCGTACGGAAGTCCGCTCAGGCCATAATCGTAGAGTGTTTTTAGCTTCTCGTAGGACTTGCCGTAGGACCAGTGGGGATAATGGGATGGCATGCCCGAGTACACCATATAAGACAGCATTTGTTCATAATCGCAGATTTCGAACTCCTGAGTGTAAGGGTCCAGGCCGTATCGCTCTACTAAATCAACAACCCGCCGATTCCAGTCTTGCAGATCCTCTATGGAAAAAGTGCTGGACATGTCTCCGTATTTCCGGTCAGGCCGCGTCGTCTCGAACGCGGTCTTTGCTGAGGAAGACTTTAAAGGAAGGCCAGATATCTTCTTTTCGTTGGATTTGGACCGTCTGAAAATTGGGGTCCTGAATCTGTGAGAAAAACTGGATCATGCTGCTGCCATAGTAGCCGGCGCCCAGAGGCTTGATTTCCCCATAGCCGAACAGGTTAGCGATTTGGGCGAGCTCTTTTGCTGCCTTAAGGGCCGCCGGGTTATCCGATTCGAAATTATCGCCGTCGGAACAATGAAAAGCGTAGACATTCCACAGACCCGGATGATACCGCTCGTAGATGATCTCCAACGCTTTTGTGTACCCCGAGGAGATGAAAGTTCCGCCGGATTCTCCCTTGTGGAAAAATTCTTCTTCCGTGACCTCCCGTGCCTCGGTATGATGAGCGATAAAGACGATTTCCACATTCTGATAGCGCGTACAGAGAAAACGATAGAGCAGAAAGAAAAAACTGCGTGCCAGGTATTTTTTCATCGTATCCATCGAACCCGATGTGTCCATAATGCACAAAACCACGGCATTGGACTCCCGGCGCGTTTCGGTGACCGTGTGATGATACCTGAGGTCGTCTTTATGAAAGGGAAATCTTTCCGAACGCAAACCCGGAACATCGATCCGCTGGGCGGCTTTTTTACGCTTTACGCGGGACCGAGCGGTGCGTTTTTTGTCGAGCCGCACCCGGATGCCTTTTTTTCTGTATCCCTTTTGACGGAACAGGCGCTCAATTTCCATCTGCCGGAGGTGCTTACGATCCAGATCCGGCAACTCCAGATCCTCGAACATGAGATCGATGATTTCATCGAGTGTAACTTCGGTTTCGTAGTAGTCTACGCCGGGGCGGTCTCCGGCCTGATGCCCCTGAGCTGCGTCCTTGCCCTTACCCACTGACTGGCCGGGCTGGACTTCGCCGTCGCCGCCTTGTCCTACGCCGGGCGTATTTTCCCCGTAGACGAAGCGAAATTCCTTAACACCCCGAATCGGTACTTTGACGATTCGATTGTTGTCCTTACCGATGATCGATTCCTCCGCGATGATGTCAGCAATGTTATTGCGAATCGATTCGCGGACTTTCTGACGGTGGCGCAGCCGGTCTCCGGCACTGCGATCGCTACGTTGTCCGGAAGAGGGATGATAGGTTCGAAAAATGGTGTCCATCGGCCGCTTTCATCGAAAAAGCTCCCCTCCCTTCGACTTCGGTCCAGAGGAGGAGGAAGGTTCCTCGTCGGCAATGTCCTCCTTTGACAAGGGAGGAGCAAGGGGATTTTCTGCAGCAGTCAGCTCATCAGTCTTTCCACAGGTTGTTTGCCGCGTATTTCAGAACAACATCCACACAGCTGTGGCAATAGCCGTTCTCGAGAAGATTCTTCACCATCGTGTTGTATTTTTCAGTTTGCTCCTCATCGCGCATTCGGGCTTTCGTGATAACGCGGCTCAAATCTCGCACGGATGTGATCAGCTTTTTCTCGATCGCCTCCTTGAGAGGTTCGTAGCTCTGAAAGTCGATCTTCTCGCCGCGACGGTTCGCTGCCCATAGATATGCGATCACCTCTTGACGAAAACCATCGGCGGCGGACCCGATAATGGCGATTTGTTCCTCGATAGACTTCATGAAACTTTCATCGGGAGGGAGCTCTTCCCTGGTGTTGCGATCCTTGACTTTACTCTTGTTCACGTAAGCTTCCGCGTGGTCAAGATAGTTTTGGAAGAGCACTTCGGCTTGCTCATGATAGGAATACACAAAAGCGCGGGTGATCTCTTTTTCGAGAATCTCCAGGTACTCTTTGTGCAACGTGTCCTGGAGGAATTCCAGATACTGCTTGCGCGTGTCGTCGGATAGATCGGCCTCTTTCACCATGTTAATGAACGCCTCCCGCACGTTGATCGGATTGATGCAGTTGCCCGCCGTATTGTCAGATAAGGCATTGTCCAGCGCCTTCATGATAAACCTCGTGGAGATGCCGGACATGCCCTCGCGTTTCGAAGCGTCGCGTAACTCCTGCACATCGACCTTTTTTGTACGCCCTTTCTCAATGACTTCTTCACCGTTGTAGAGCTTGAGCTTGGTCATCAGATCGCACTTGTTGGTCGGTTCGAGACGCGAAAGGATCGCGAACATGGAAGCGATTTCCAACGTATGAGGTGCAACGTGAGCTCGGAAATCGGAATTGCGGATGATCTTCTGATAAATTTTGACTTCCTCGGACAACCTCAAGTTGTACGGCACTCGGACCACGACGATCCGGTCCAGAATGGCCTCATTGGTGTGATCGGACTTGAACTTCTGCCATTCCGCTTCGTTCGAATGGGCGACGATGACCGTATCCACATAGACCAGGCCGTGTCTCCCGGGCGCCGGGACAACTTTTTCCTGCGTGGCGGTAATCATACAGTGCAGATATTCGATCTCGTTTTTGAAGACCTCAATGAACTCCACGATCCCCCGATTACCGATATTCAGCGCGCCGTTCAATTCCAAGACGCGCGGGTCGCCTTCAGAATAAAGATCCAACTTTGAGATATCTTCGCTGCCGATTAACACAGAGGTGTCCTGGTTGTTGGGATCCACAGGCGGTACTACGCCGATACCGACACGACCACGCTTCGAGAACTGAACGGTCGAAACGGGCACCTCTTCGTACCTACCACCGAATTCTTCCTTCAGTCGAAAACGGCACACCGGACAGAGATCGCCTTCGATATGGACGCCTAACATCTTTTCGAATTCTTTTCGCAGATGGCGCGGGATAAGATGAAGAGGCTCCTCGAACATGGGGCAACCTTCGATGGCATAGCAGGGCTCGCTTACTTCCAGTCCGCGATGCAGCTTTTCAACGAGCGAGCTCTTGCCGGAGCCCACCGGTCCCATGAGGTAGAGCACTTGTCGGCTTTCTTCCCCTTTTAACGAAGCGGCGTGAAAATAGCGTACGATTTGCGCGATCGTTTTTTCGATGCCGAAGAATTCGTCGGCAAAGAAGTCGTAAACCTTGACCGATTCGTCTTTATACAGGCGTTTGACATGCAGATCGCCGCTTTCTTGAATGTCTTCAACGCCCGCTTTCATGATCACGTCGTAGAGCCGGGCGTGCGATAGTTTGGCGACCGTGGGGTCATCTTTCACCTTCTCCAGATACCCGAGCAGGTTTCCTGTCCACGATCGGGCGTGGTGTAGGTCGCGATCTTTTTTTATAATTTTTTCAAACTCTCCAGAATGATCCATTCCAGCGGCCTCCCTTTGCGCGATTGTTTTCCGTCGGTTGCGAATCGTGGAGGGCCTTTGCTCCCAGCGCTACGGATGCACCTGACGGTAAGAATAAACGGTAACGAATCTGACTGAGGCGATAGACGGGCGAGATAAGTGGGTATCGTTTGTTCATCAGCTTGAGCTGAGAAAGTAAATGCAACAGCACGTGCGAGTGGAAGTGTTTACGGGGTGGGGCGGGAAGTGCATCAAGGGTTGCATTCGACCTCCTCCAACTTCGTTGGTCGCAAGCCACTAGCTCCTCTGGCTCTTAGACGCTGCCCAGGAACGAGCCCTTCGATTCAACTCCTACTGTGATCATTGAACCGTTATTTCCACGGAAAGTCAAGAATTTTTGTGATTTCGACTATGGCAGTCTCACCCTGTAGACAGGGTGTTCATGTTACCAATCGGGCGAATTTCTGTTACTATGCGCGAAGCGCGTCGATTTATATTCACTTATTTAGACGAACGTGACGGCATTTTCGATGACAGAGGAAGCCATTCACATCAGACCGGGACTCCGCTGGTACGCGTTTCAAACCAAAGCCAATCGAGAAAAAGAGGTCGAGAAACGCTTCCTGGATCTTCAATTGGAAGTATTTCTCCCTTGGATGAGGGCACGGCGGCGACTGGGTAGCAAATATCATGCTGTCCTGGTGCCGCTGTTTCCGGGATACTTGTTTTCTCGGCTCGATCTAGTGATCTCTGGAAAGGCAGCACGCTATTGTCCGGGGGTACGGGATTTTTTGAGGTTTGGGAGGGAGATTATCGAGATTAGCGAAGACATCATCTCCTCGGTGAGAGATCGTTGCCCAGGTGGTATCGCCCGCGTCGAGCCCTTGTCCGTGAAGGCCGGCGATTCCGTCAAAATCAACGAAGGGCCGTTCGCAGGTCTGGAAGCTATCTTCGAGCGAAAGATGAAAGGAAGTGAGCGAGTAGCAGTGTTGTTGGACATTCTGGGTCGCCACACCCGGTTGGTGCTGTCAGGCGAAATCATCGGGAAAGTCTAAACGATTACCCGTCGCTGCTGTACTCACCGGTTATCTTGCATAAGTTGCGTGGCCATTTCAGGGCCGACGCAAATCCCCGTCTCCTTCCTTTTTGCAAAGGGGAAAACTCTTTTCACGTGCCGTCATTCCCGCATGCTTTTTGGGGTTAGTCCCCACCGAGCACTCCACTGGAGAGAAAAGTCAGTGTGACGGCCCCATGTGCCGTGCCACGCATAGAAGCAAGTGACAATGGCAGCTCGGGAGGCGACCTCGCGTCGAGCTGATTTTTCACACTTGATTCGGTGCTGCTTGACACGGATTGACGAGTCTTGCTAGAGGCCCAGAGATCATCCCAAGGGTTCAAACGGGAGGACCTATGGGCCATCGACCCTGGCAAAGACATGGCCTGATTGTTGTGATGGCTGTTTTCGCCTTCGCTCTAGTCAGCGCAACCCTCATTTCTTCCTTTCAGTGGATCCGTAAGCCGTTCCCCGGTTTCTTTATTCATGAGAATTTGACCGTGGGCCCCTATTTTTTACCTCATTGGAGCGGAGCCATCGCTGGGCTGCGCTCGCTCGATCGCGTGTTGGCGGTCGAAGGCAAAACGCTCGATGAGCGTGCCGAGCTCTACAGGATCGTTAGAGACTCGCCACCGGAAAAAACCTTTCACTATACTGTGGCACGCGGTTCAACTACATTCGATGTTGCCATCCCGTCCATGACGCTCTCCTTCAATAGTTGGTTTTTGACGTTCGGCCTTTACGTGGTCATCGGGCTTGCATTTCTGATTATCGGTCTCGCCCCGTACTACTACCAGGCGACATCACCTGCGGCATTTCCGCTGTGCTTCATGGTGTTGGCGGTTTTTCTATGGTTCGAGACCACTTTCGATTTCATGACTGCTGGAGATTTGCCCAAGGAAGTTCGAAACTTTGCTTTGCTCTTGACGCCGAGCGCCGGCATTCACTTGGCCTGGCTGTTGAAAACGGGCAAACCCTTGCGGCAGTCTCACGCCGTCAGCCTTGTCGCGCTTTATGGCGCGGCGTTTTTTTTGGGTTGGATCAACAGTCTCACCTTCTTCGGCCCCACGGAACAGTGGAGCCGGGTGTTCCGCGCCGGATATGTATTTACCTGCCTGGGAGCATTCGCGTTTTTAGCCATTATCGGTTCGGCGTTGCGAGGCAGGCTCGAAAGCCTCGAGCGCTCGAGGCTGCGCGTAATGTTTGTTGGCGCGGTGCTCGGATTTTTGCTGCCCACGCTGGGCACGGTCTTGACCAGTTCCTTTCACTGGTCGATACCGTATAATCTCGCGTTGGTTCCCACTGTCTTCTTTCCACTGTCCGTAGCCTACGCCCTGCTGAAGTACAGCTTGTTTGATCTTGGGAACGCTCTTAAAGTTGCGCTGACCCGTGTTGCCCTGACGGCGTTGCTGTTGATCGCGTACGCAGTGGTCGTGTTGCTCATTGGGCCATGGGTGGGCATCTACGACAACGATCCGCTTGTTGCTCTGTTCTTTTCTATTCTCGTTGTCGTAGCGTTCAATCCGCTGCTCCGTTGGATCGAAGCAGTCGTGGCGCGATACGTTTACCGGCAAGACTATGACGCCCAACAGGTTCAAGAAGAGGTGAGTTTGTTTCTGCGCTCGCTGGCGCGCGCGCCCGACCTTGCAGGAGGCTTTTTGAAAAAACTGACGGCGCGAATGGGCATCACGACCGCCGCTCTGGCCTACCGGCCCCAAGAGTCACAGGAGTATATAGCCGTCGACACCTCCGGGACAGCCCCGGCCATATCCCTGATCACGCCGGCCGTGCAGGCGCTGTCTAGACTCGACCTGTCATTCTACTGTCATGGCATCACCCCCGGCGAAGCCAGGACCGATCCGAGATTCAGCGAAGCGCGCCAGCCGTTGCTGCAACTTTTTGACGCGCTCCGTTGCGAGCTGCTGATTGCAATTGTATTCGAGCGAGAAGTTCGGGGCATTGTTTGTTTCGGTTTGAAACGGATGCGCAAAGAATACAGCGCCGATGATCTTCGTCTATTGGTGTCTTTAACGGACCAACTGGCTCTATCCTTGGAGAATGGCCGTCTCTACGAGGAATCCGTGAGAGCCTACAACAAAGCCGAAGCGACCAACAGAAAGCTGATTGAAATGGATGGGGTGAAAAAGCAGTTTGTGGCCAATATCTGTCACGAACTGAGAACGCCGGTGAGCACGATCATTGGCTATAGTGAAATACTGCTCGACCCTGATTATCGCGGTAATCGACAAATGCTGATTGAGCGGCTGGTGCAAAACGGACAGGCATTGTCTCAGTTGATGGATGATCTTTTAAATTTCTCGCGCATGGAAGCGGACGGTGTTTTCACACAGTTCGAGCCGGTCAAGCTGAGAGAAATCCTCAAGGCGCTGGAAATGATGACACAAAGGCTCATCAGGGAACGCCCGATCGAGTTTAACCTGAACATGGAGTGCGCGATAGACACCATTGAAAGTGACGCTCAGAGGCTGCAGCAAATCCTGGTACAGCTGCTCACCAATGCCGTGAAGTTCACGGAAAAGGGAAAAATCGAACTTAGCGTGAGAACGGTATCCCACCCACGGGGAGAGTTGGTTGAAATTGCCGTTGCTGACACGGGTATCGGAATCGGCGAAGGCGATCAGGAACTGATCTTTGAAGAGTTCCGGCAGTTGGATGGATCTTCGACGCGCCAATACTCGGGAACCGGACTGGGGCTCAGTATCTGCCGAAAACTAGCTTACGCTTTGGGCGGGAGCATCCAGGTCAGGAGCCAGGTCGGTATTGGCAGTGTCTTCAGCCTTTTACTGCCACTGGCGCCTCTGGAGCGGAAAGCGTCTGGAATGATCTGATGCCGGTTGGTGTTTCATGCAACATCTATCTCCGATGAAGCCAAAGAAATGCGCCCGGACTACAGGGCTGCGTTTTGCGTTACCTAGCCCGGGTGTTAAGATCTGAACCATTACTGGAGAACAGGAGGTCTGCAGCCATGGCGCAACTACGTCGATTGGCTATTTTGGCAGAGGACCCATCGCGGTTAGCCGGCTTTTATCGTGCGGTGTTTGATTTGGAGCAGATCGCAATCGAGGCTGGCGCCGTATTTCTTTCGGACGGGGTCTTTAATCTCGCCTTTCTGCCGGCGGGACAGGGAGCGGTTCGAGGACTGAATTATTTGGGGTTCCAAAAGGCCGCCGTGGAATCTATTCAAAGAAAGCTACAGGAAACGGACAATGCTCATTCCCTTCAATCCAGCGCCAGCCCGGGAATGGAATACCTTACGCAAGATCCCGACGGAAACCGTGTAGGTTTTAGCAGCCGCGCCTTCGCGACCTCATCTACGGGCGGGCCAGCGCCGATTCGCCACCTCGCGCTCTATACCCCGGATCCGGCGCGACTCTCCGATTTCTACTGCCGGGTCTTTGGCATGAAGGAGGTTCAGCGCTCGGATCGCTCGTCCATTTTTGTTTCAGACGGCTATTTCAATCTCGCGCTTCTCTATCAGAGAAGCGAAGAAAGGTTAGGACTGAACCATTTCGGGTTTTACGTGAGGAGCAACGAGGAGATGCGTGACAGGGCCGAGAAGGCCGGAGTTGCTCCTGGCGCAAGACGGCCGGCCCGCATTCCGTTTGCCGAGTATCGGGTTCACGATCCTGAGGGCAATGGGTTCGATATTTCGGAGAAGGGCTGGAAGATTTGAAGAGGAGAAATAATCATGAACAGCGAAGCGTTTGTACAAGAACTGCTTGACCCAGTGCGCGACTTCTGCCGTAGCCTGGACGCCAAACCACCCGCATACAGCTATATTCCGTTGCACACCGATCAGGAGCGGGTTCGGGTCATGCAGAGCCGGTTGTTTAACGAGTTGCGCGCCGCCGATCTTTTCGGCGCGTGGCTGAAAACAACACCGGAGCTGGACGTAAAGGCGAAGATGGCTGAATCGGCGCACGAGGAGATGGTCCATGCGGGACTGCTGTCCAAGCGTATTCGTGATTTGGGTAACGAGCCGTTTGACTACCAGCCTCTGCCGGCGCAAATAGCCATGTTCAATGCGATGGAAGGGCTGAATAACACGTGTGAGCGTATTGCCGCCTTCTCGCTCGCCGGAGAAACCGTTGCCAACTATCTCATTCAGATGTGCCTCAAGTCACCTGCAGTTCCGGAATGGATCAAGGAGCCCTATCGGAGAATCACCGAGGACGAAGAGGGCCACGGCAGTGCGCCACAGGAATTTCTCAGGCGCTACGCTACGAACGAAGAAGTTCAGGACCGCGTGCGGCGCGCGGTGGCCATGCGCATGGTGTTGTTCCGCGAATATTTGGCGAGCCTGGATCGCTGGGCGATGGGGAAGGATCAGTGGTAGCAGATTTCCCAGTCTCGGGTCTCGGGTAGGGAGGAGAAACACTAACCCAAAGCGGGACGGGAAGCCGAATGCATCGATGGCTGCGCGGTGGAGGAAGCTACAATCAGCTTTCTTGCCTGGCGTATTCACAACGCGGGCAGGCTTGCGTCCCTGCCAAGATCGGCCAGCCACACTCGCCACAGTTGATCGTGGGCTCCCCTAACATGCCTCGAACCATCGTACCGCAGCGTCGGCCGCCGCATGGGCCGGTGCCAACGCCGGTTCGTTTGCTCACTTGCTCGAACGTGTGCGCGCCCGCCTGGATGGCTCTCAGCACGGTACCTTTGCGGATTTTATTGCAGAGGCAGGCTGGTTTCAGGTTTTCAATGACCGCCCGCTCTCTCGCTTTCTGTTCTGCTTCGTCGATGGAGTTTGACCTCTCGTTGCTGGATTTCAGTTTAGTGTAACACAGTTTTGGGAGTAGCTAAGCCAGCACCTATGCACGCGAACACGATGGAACATTGGCCCAACCATTGGAGTTGTTTTTCGATGCATCACTCCAGTACTCCATCACCCCAATTGATTATGCCATTGTGCCAATGACCAGGGAAGACGTAAACGGTGGGGGCAAATGGATCAGGCGCGTATTGGAAAGTCCGGCTTTTTCCAACCAAAGCTTAACTTCACTGAAGCGATAACAGCGCCCCGCCGCGGTGGTGAGCAGCATCAGCAAACTGAAGATAGCACCTACCGCCGGGCTCGTGCCGCTTTCATCGAGAATATGATCTTTGATTATCATCTCCCCGCCTGATTTGAGGTTCGAGGCCAACTTGCGTGTCAGCGATTCGTTCTCTTCCGGACCTTCACCATGAATGATATTGGAAAGAAAAACAATGTCATAGGTCCCCTGTACAGGGTCTCGACGGTAATCGCCGGCCATCAGTCTGATTCGTTCCAGCATGCCTGCATCGCGGATATAGCGTTCGGCTATTTGCAACGTTGCCGGCAAATCGAAAACACTTGCCCGCAAGTTGGGAAACCGCTGGCATAGCGTAATAGGGTAGGTTGCGGGGCCCGAGCCGACATCGAGCAGATTGGTCAGGCGACCCCAATCAATTGCGTTCGCGAGCCATTCTGCATCACCGCGGGCCTTCACCAGCGAGTCCATCGCTGTGATGAAAAGTTCAGTTTCTGCAGGATTTCCTTGGTACATATCGGGAGTTCGAACCGGGGTTCCACAGCGTATGGCGCCGGTCAGATTGTCCCAGCAACCCCACAATGACGCTTCGAAGAGGATCATTCCGCCGACATAATGGGGAGATGTACGCAGGAGATACTTTTTAGCCACAGGTGCGAGTGCGAACCGATCGTCCATCTTTTGTAGCAGGTCGAGCGCGGTAAGCCCGTTCAGTAATAGGGTTGTCCCACGTTCATCAGCGCCGATAGCGGTGGCAATCGCGCTTGCTGGTAGTGCGCCGGCACTGATGGCCTCAAAAATACCAAGTTCAACAGCTGACTGGATGGCTCTCGCTTCAGGGTGACCGCCGGCCAATCGCATTAAATCGGAGAAATCCATTGTTCCCTACGGGGTTCAAATCGGTTCAACCCCACTTCGTTTCGTTCAATCGCTTTGCTCCGTTCAATACGTTTTGAACGGCTCGGACATTTTGAACTAACGCTGCTCCTCGCGCCATAAGCCGCTTTCATAACGGTTCGATAATGCGATAGCTCCGGCTCTTCGGTTTGAGAGGAGCGACAACGCCATTCTTCACCAGATTCCGAATCTCACGATACGCGGTGTCGCGGTCAACCTCCGCGATCCGCTGGTACTCCGCCGTCGAGAACGTTTTGCCGTGGCAGTAAGCGTAGGCGAGGAGACGGCGTTGTCGAAAACTTACGCGAGCGACGTTGAACTGGTTGAGCCAACGCAAGATCTCTTCGTCGTAAACAGGGGTATTGCGCAACGTGACGACAAAAACAAACCCCTCCACCGAAAACTCCGGGGGCCGGAGGCCATACTGTTCCATTTCCTGGAACATCCTGGGAACGCCTTCCCCCATTTCCCTGAGATAACCAAGATCCCCCAAGACGCGAACGATAAGTGGATTACGTGAAAAGTGGACGCTCTTATGCTGGCGAAGTTGTTCGAGAGTCACTGGAGGTGGAGGGAGGCCGGGGCTGCGGACAGCGATGTGATCATCGAACATCCAGACTTCGTTAGCCGTGCCGCTTATGGCATAGTCCCGATGCGCCACGGCATTGACAATAGCTTCTTGCCACGCGTAACTTGGATATTCCAAGCGCTCGCGGAAAAACAAGTCGTGGAGGATCGTCCGCTCGCGAATATGTTCCTTGATCCTACCCACCGCTTCGTCGATTAGACGCACCAGAGGTCCCTCAAAACGCAATCGTTTGACTACATTGAGAGAAGCTCCATAGTGACGTTCAGTTCCGTCGTATTTCACAAAGTCGATGCCGCACCGAGGATGCCAAAGCGTTGGGTCTTTGCCGAAAAGAAGAACCGCTGCCATGTTGGGCGCAGGGCGACCCTGTGAAACGTCCAACAGATGGTACTGCTGAGCCAGAAACACTGACAGATCACGCGGGTCTTGAGCTTTATCCTTGAGCATTTCGATGGCAGTATGATCCAAATCGTTCCATGTTGCGTTGGGAGGTTGTTGCCTCTCGTAGGCGACTGTTTTCTTGGTTTCTTTCAAACTTTGAATCTGTTCGGAAGCGAGCGAGGGAGTTTCGGCTCCAATGCGGTAAAAAGAACGCCCGCCGCTGAAGCGGTAGAGTTCCAGGCCCGCTGCCACTTCGAATTTAAGGAGTAGCAGGTTGCCTAGTTTGATGGTTTGTGTCGCCGAGAGGAGAGGAGGGCTCAAAAGCTTTACGGGAGCTTGTAGCAAGATCTCAAGCTCGTTCGCATCGTGCGGAATGCCGGTGATGCTTTTGTCCGGCTCCACGCCAACCAGCAGTGTGCCACCGTCCGCGTTCGCCATCCCCGACACGGTCCGCGCGATTTCTCGTGCCAGTTCATCCGCTCGTTTTTTTTGTGAGCCACTCCGGCGGGAATACTCATGGGCGCTCAGGAATTCGAGAAACTGACCTCGTTCGTGTCGGAGAAGAAATTCGATGTCCTCACCGCGCATAACCGGCGCTCGCCAGGTGGCCACTCAACGCCTCATCGAAGGTTCGCTACGCTCAGCATTGCAGATTCCAAATTGCAGATCCTCAGATACCGACCGGGTTGTCAAATCTGACATCTGAGCTTTAAGATCCCCCACGAAGCGAGGACTAGGCCTTGTTGTTGCTTTTGCAGCGGAGAGCTTGCCCCGTTTGATGCTGCCATGGCGAATCAAGCGGCCTAGCGGCGTTTAGCTTGACGATTTCCAATACGATTTGAGCCGACAGATAGAGGTCCTTGATGTCGAGCCACTCGTTGACCGTATGAATCTCCCGCATGCCGGTGGAAAGATTGGCAACTTCCAGACCTTTTTGATTGAAGACGTTCGCATCGCAACCGCCGCCAGTGGCGGTCGTTTCAATTTCTAAGCTCAGGTTATGCGCCGCTTGACGTACGAGCCGCACGATTCCGGCATCGTCGGAAACATGCATGCGGTTGTAGTCGCGCTCGATCTTCGCCTCGACGGTGGGGTTAAATGTCCTGTCACCGATGGTTAGCGCATATCGGCGTGCGGCCTCCTGAAGGCAGGCAAGCATGTGCTGGGTTTGCCTTTCCAATTTATCCTCATCGTGACTCCTGGCCTCGCCCTTGAGCGTGACCCTATTGGGTACGATGTTGACCGCCATGCCTCCCTCAATCACGCCTATGTTGGCGGTTGTCTGCGCATCGATCCTGCCGAGTTTCATGCTTGCGATTCCCTCAGCGGCAACCTTGATCGCGCTCACACCTTTTTCGGGGCAGACTCCGGCGTGGGCCTCGAGACCATGCACGCGAAATTCCATACGATTGGCAGCAGGCGCTCTTGTAAATAAAAAACCGACGGAATCACTGTCCAAAACCAATCCCGTACGCGCGCGTAGTCGACTGACGTCAAGAAGCTTTGCTCCGAGCAGACCCGCTTCCTCGCAAATTGTGAAAACGACGTCGATGTCGCCGCAGGGTATCTCGTTTTCTCTAATTGTGCGCAACACCTCGCATATAATGGCAACACCGCTTTTGTCGTCTCCCCCCAGAACGGTGGTACCGTCCGTCCGGAGAATATCCCCCTGCAAAATGGGCACAATGCCTTCTCCCGGAACAACGGTATCCATGTGCGCGGACAGGAGAAGAGGAGAGACACCCGCGGTATTCCCTGGAAAAAAACCGATCACATTACCGGTGTCGCCGCCGACCTTGTCGCCAGCCTGATCCATCCACACAGTGGCGCCCAGGGTTTCGAGCTCCTGCTTCAGACGCAGAGCGATGGCCCGCTCTTTGCGGGAGAGACTGTCGATCTTTATCAGCTCGACGAGAAGGTCTGTCAGTCGGTCTTTCTGGATCAAGGCGGTGAACCCCTTAATCGGCAACGTGGTGGGCCTTTTTCCGCGGACCCATCGTGTGTGTTGCCGTGCCGTAAAAAGCTTCAGCGGCTTCCATGATAGTTTCGGAAAGGGTGGGGTGCGGGTGAACTGATTCGGCTACGTCTCTGGCCGTGGCGCCCATTTCGATAGCGAGGACTCCTTCGCTGATCAGCTCGCCTGCCCCGAACCCTACAATGCCGACACCCAGAACGCGTTCTGTTTCAGGTTCTATGATCAGCTTTGTCAAGCCGTCCGGGCGATCCAGCGTGAGGGCTCTGCCGGAGGCGCCCCACAGGAATTTGCTCACCTTGACCTCGATGTTTCGCTGCTTTGCTTCGCCTTCCGTCAGCCCGCACCACGCGACTTCGGGGTCGGTGTAAACGACGGCGGGGATCACGATATTGCTAAAAGCGCTCTCCTCGCCGCAGATCGTTTCCACGGCAATGCGCCCCTCCTTAGAGGCGCGATGCGCCAAGAGGGCTCCGCCGTTGACGTCTCCGATAGCGTAGATGTGAGGATCATCGGTTTGTTGCTGAGCATTGCATTTAATGAAACCTTTGTCATCCTTGGTCACGCGCGTATTTGCCAAACCGAGATCCGTGTAGTTTGGCGCGCGGCCAACACTGACCAGGACGCGATCATAGAGTTCTTCGCGTTTTTCCTTGTCAATCTCCATAGTGACTCTGATCTGCTTGCCCGCCGTTGCCATTTTTAAAACCTTCGTGTTAACGCGAATTTCTTTGAACCCTTTTTGCGCAGCTCTAATAACGGGCCGAACGAGATCGGCGTCGATCCCCGGCAGGATGGAAGGCATGGCCTCGAGCACCACTACCTGGCTACCGAGCGCGGCGTAAACGGTCCCAAGTTCCATGCCGATGTATCCTCCGCCGACCACGAGAAGGTTGGCAGGAACATCTTGGATCTCCAGAGCCTCTGTCGAAGTCATGATGGCCTTGTTGCCGAGATCAAAGGCCGACGGCATGGCCGGCTTTGATCCCACGGCGATGATCGCCTTGTCGTAGCTGAAAAACTTTTGTCCTTCAGTGGTTTCCACCCTGAGCGTGCGGGAGTCTTCGAAATGACCTCTGCCTTGAATGAGTTGCACGCTGCGGTTTCGAGCAAGCCCGTTGATGCCTTTGCCGAGCTTGTCGAGCACCGATTCTTTCCAGTCGCGGAGTTTGTCGAGGTCCAGTTTAGGCGCGCCCAATTCAATGCCCCGAGCGGCAGAATCTCTGGCTTCACGAAGAATCGCGGTCGCATGGAGCAACGCTTTGGACGGAATGCAGCCGCTGTTCAGGCAGACACCGCCAAGCCGCGGATGTTGTTCGACAAGCGTCACCTTTTTTCCCTTGTCGGCCGCGTAGAATGCAGCGGTGTAACCGCCGGGGCCGGCTCCCAGAACCACAATTTCGGTTTCGATCGGCTGCATTTAAATTCTATGTGATGTTTAGGTTCGCCTCTGGAAAGGATTGGAGCGCGCCAATCATGTCTTTGAGGCAGCGGACGGCGTCGCCACCATCAAGAACGCGGTGATCATAAGCGAAACAAAGGGGAACCATCGTACGTATCTCGATCTTTGCTTGCACGACACAGGGCTTGGCCTGAGCTTGTCCGACACCAAGGATGGCCACCTGCGGGGAGTAGATAATCGGCGTAAAATGCGCACCGCCGATGCTGCCCTGGTTTGAGATTGTGAACGTTCCGCCCTGGAGTTCATCCAAAGATAGCTTCCGTTGTCGCGCTTTGTCCGTCACTTCCTGCAGTTCCTGAGAGAGTCTCAGGAGATCCTTCTTGTCGACGTCGCGAATGACAGGCACGATCAAACCGGCCTCTGTGTCCACCGCGATGCCGATGTGGATGTAGTCCTTATAGACGACTTCATTGGCCGTCTCGTCCAAACTGGCGTTTGCGCGCGGATGTTTCTTGAGTGTGTCGGCGACAACCTTAAGCAGGAGCGAGGTCAGCGTCAAATGCGTGCCCGTCTTTTCGTAGACAGGAGCATATCTCTTGCGAAGCTTCAAAATGTCGGAAATATCCGCCTCGTCGAACTGATTAATCTTGGGAATAGAAGTCCAAGACTGAATCATCCGTTGACTGACCGTCCGGCGCAGCGGCGACATGCGCTCGCGCCGCACTGGACCCCATTTGGAAAAGTCGATGGACTCCGGTTGTGGTTGTGCACCTCCCGCGGCCGGACCCGACACGGATTCGGTCCGCTGAAACACAAGATCCTGCAATCGTTGTATATAGGAGCGGAGGTCTCCAAGGATGATTCTTCCACCCGCTTCGCTGCCTTTGACACGCGCGAGATCGATGCCGAGCTCGCGCGCAAGTTTTCGAATCGAGGGTGCCGCGGGAGGCGGAATACCACTCTTCGGCTCGTAACGATATTCAGGAACGTATCGGTCGCCGCCTCGCCGCGTTGCCGGTTCCGCTTCAGCGATTGCAGGTTCGGGTAAACGGGATGGGGCATGCCCCGGCGTTGCCGCCGGAGCTTCCTTTCCGGCCAGATCTGCTGCTTCCAAGGAGATCAGCACTTGTCCGACTCCGACTTCCGTCCCCTCCCTCACGTGAATTTTTGTTACCGTTCCCGATGCGGGTGATGGAATGGAACCGACTGCCTTCTGGGTTTCCAGCTCCATAATGGGCTGGTCTTTCTTAATGGCCTGCCCCTCCGAAACGAGCACGCTGACTACAGTCCCGCTTTCTACACCTTCAGCTAGCTGTGGTAGTTTTACATCCATAGGAGGTGGCGAACGCGGATCGGGTTGTATTTATTTATAGATAGAAAGGGGACGGTTTTTCCGGATCGACGCCTAAAGTTTTGAGCGCATCTTCCACGGTCTGTGCCGGAAGAGAGCCTTTTTGATAAAGCGCGTATAGGGTTGCAATGGTTGTGAGCTCGGCATCGACCTCAAAAAATCGCCGAAGACTCGGACGTGTATCGCTGCGGCCGAATCCATCGGTGCCCAGACTCGTCAGGCCTCCGGGTACCCAAGGCGCGATTTGATCAGGGACAATTTTCATATAGTCCGATACGGCGACAAATGCTCCTTCCTCGTGTTGCAGAGTGGATTCGAGGTAAGAGCGCTTCTGCGGCTCGGTGGGATGGAGCATGTTCCATCTTTTTACGTTTAGAGCGTCCCCTCTAAGCAGCTTGTAACTCGTGGCACTCCAGACATCAGCCGACACGTCAAACTGCTCCGCCAGCATCTGTTGTGCCCTGTGCGCCTCACGAAGAAGGGGACCACTGGCGAAAATGTGCGCTTTATGACGTTTTCCTTTAGGCGCTCTTTTGACGCGATAGAGCCCTTTTAGAATTCCTTGCTCGACGCCTTCCGGCATGGCCGGCATCTCGTAGCTTTCGTTATAAAGCGTCAGGTAGTAAAAGTATTCTTCGCCTTCGGCATACAGTCGCCGTAAGCCGTCGCGCAGAATGACGGCGAGTTCGTATGCGTAGCCGGGATCGTACGTCAGCAGGGTCGGAATCGTACTTGCGAGAATGTGGCTGTGACCGTCCTGATGCTGCAATCCTTCTCCGTTCAATGTGGTCCGACCAGCAGTCGCTCCAAACAGGAAGCCTTTGGCTCTGATATCACCGGCTGCCCACATCAAATCACCGATACGTTGGAAGCCGAACATCGAATAATAGAAATAAAAGGGAATCATGTTGAGGCTGAGATTCGCATAGCCTGTACCGGCGGCTATGAACGAAGACATCGCACCGGCCTCGGTAATTCCTTCTTCGAGAATCTGTCCGTCTTTGAGCTCGTTGTAGTAGAGCAGTGTTTCGCGATCGACGGGTTCATACAACTGCCCTTTGGGCGAATAGATACCCACCTGGCGGAACAGAGCATCCATTCCGAAGGTCCTCGCCTCATCGGGGATGATTGGCACGATTCGCTTGCCAATTTCCTCATGGCGAAGAAGCTTGCTCAGTAGTCGTACCATCGCCATCGTGGTCGACATGGTATGTTGTCCCGAGCCCTTGTAGAGCTCTGCATAGTAGCTGTTGTCGGGAAGGCCGAGTGGAGCAGCCCTGATCTTCCGCTGCGGGAGAAAACCGCCGAGTTGTTTCCTTCTGTCCAGAACGTACTGCGACTCTGGACTGTCCAGTGAGGGCCGATAGAACGGGGTCTCTACGACTTCTTCATCGGCCAGGGGAATATCGAACCGGGAACGGAATTCCCGCAGCTCGCGTTCATTGAGTTTTTTCTGTTGGTGCGTAACGTTTCTGCCTTCTCCAGCTTCCCCCAATCCGTACCCTTTTACGGTTTTTGCCAATATAACCGTCGGCGAACCTTTATGCTCGACCGCGGCCTTGTAAGCAGCATAGACTTTTTTGGGATCGTGGCCGCCCCGTATCAATTTGCGGATCTGATCGTCGGTGAGATGATTGACCATTTCCAGGAGCTCTGGATATTTGCCGAAAAAATGCTTTCTCGTGTAGCTTCCGGGTTCGACGGAGTATTTCTGGTAGTCACCGTCGACCGTTTCCTCCATGCGCTTCAGCAGCAATCCTTTGTCGTCGGCCTCGAGCAGGGAGTCCCAATCAGAACCCCAAATCACCTTGATCACGTTCCAACCGGCCCCGCGAAACAGCGCCTCCAGTTCCTGGATGATTTTCCCGTTTCCTCTGACCGGCCCATCCAGGCGCTGTAGATTACAGTTGACTACCCAGACTAGATTGTCCAAATTTTCCCGCCCTGCCAAGGAGAGTGCTCCCGATGCTTCCGGTTCGTCCATTTCGCCGTCCCCTACGAAGCACCAAACCTTTGGCTCGCCGTTGCGGAGCAACCCGCGACTCTGTAAGTAGCGATTAAAGCGTGCTTGGTAGATCGACATTATTGGCGCAAGCCCCATCGAGACCGAAGGAAATTGCCAGAAGTCGGGCATTAAATAGGGATGAGGATAAGATGAAACGCCCCCCACCGGCGCGAGCTCCTGGCGAAAATGATGGAGTTTCGGCGCGTTGATGCGCCACTCGATATAGGCGCGGGAGTAGATGCCCGGCGACGCATGACCCTGAAAGTAGACCATGTCCGCCAACCGGTCGCCATCGCCTCCACGAAAGAAATGATTGAAGCCCACCTCGTAAAGCGTGGCCGAAGAAGCGTAGGTTGAAATGTGCCCTCCGATGTCCGGGTGGATCCGATTTGCTTTCACTACCATGGCCATGGCATTCCAGCGGATGTAACTCTTGATGCGGCGCTCGATCTCCCTATTGCCAGGATAGGCGGGTTCCTGTCCCGCTGGAATAGTATTGACGTATGCAGTGTTGATGGTCGAAGGAATCTTCAGACCGGATTTTCTGAGCCTTTCGAACAACTCGTCGAGCAAGAATGTCGCTTGTTCCGATTGTTCGTTCTTGAGAATATGCTCGAGGATGTGCTCCAGAGAGGCGACCCATTTGTGCTTGTCATTTTTCGATGTTTGCCGGACACCATCGAGACCGTTGTTCGTATCTTTCTTTTCGGCTTGCATGCTGGCGCGCTCTCCTTATCAAAATAAAGAACAACAAAACGTCACTAAAATCAACTGAATTGTGAAATATATCGATCTGAGTTTGCCGGACCCGGCGAACAATTTAGCTCTTGACGAGGCGCTGCTCTCGGTGTGTGAGACTCTCGGAGACAGTGTGTTGCGTGTTTGGGAATCCAAGACCCATTTTGCCGTACTCGGATACTCGAATCGAGCCGCGCTGGAGCTGGATGTCTCTGCCTGCGCACTCAACCGCGTTCCAATTTTCAGGCGCTGCACCGGGGGAGGGGCTGTTATACAAGGACCGGGTTGTTTGAATTACGCGTTGGTTTACAACGCCGCCGATCAGCCCGATGGGTTCAATGAATTTGCCGTTTCCTACGATTTCGTCCTGCGACCGCATCAAAGCCTATTCGAAGTCATACTGGAGCGCCCTGTTGAGATTAGAGGAACCAGCGATCTCGCGATCGACGGTTGCAAGTTTTCGGGTAATGCGCAGTATCGCAGGCGTGGCACGGTTCTATTTCAGGGCAGTTTTCTCCTTAACCTCGACATTTCAGTCGCGAGCAAGTGCTTGAGAATGCCTTCCAAACAACCGGCATATCGGGCTAATCGACCGCACCAATCGTTTATGAAGAATCTACTGCTTGATTCCGACAGGGTTAAACAAGCGCTAAGAAACACCTGGAGAGCGGACCAGCCGCTGGAAAGCGTTCCATGGGACAGAATCGATGCGCTGCTGAGAGCGCGCTACGCTCGACACGAATGGAATTTCAAGTTCTGAGCGATGCGAAGAAAAGATATCCAGCGGCAGCACTCAGATCTCTTGGTGGCGGTGGTAGGAGTCGAACCTACGACGCCGCGGATATGAGCCGCGTGCTCTGACCAACTGAGCTACACCGCCACGTGGCGCTACAAATTATGACGGGCATGCACAAAGATCAAGCCATCGCTCGATGCGGCACACGGCGCCAATGATCTTTGACGGGGATTTGCCGAACGGTTTTTTTCCCCCTGTCCACCTGGAACAGCATCTGTTCGCTAAGCTCCAGGCAGCTGAGCTTGTTGCCATAAACCAGCCCAGTATCGAGACCAACCTTGTATGGGAGATCGAATAGCACCGCCTTTTGGGGCGTATGTCCAAACAATACCGTATAAGGAAGTCTATGGGCGTTGTGAATGAATTCATTACGAATCCATAGCATCTCGGCTTCTGTTTGAGCCTCCAGAGGTTTAAGCGGATGGATCCCCGCGTGAACGCATAAAAAGGAATCCACAATATGGTAGATTTCCAAATTCTTGAAAAATTCGAGGTGCGCCGGAGGTATCCTTCGACGCACTTCCTCGGGTTCCCATTGTGCTGACACCATGCCGTAGCTCTGTAATGTTGCGCGGCCGCCATTGTACAGGAACATATCGCCATAGAGTCCAGGCAAGCCGATGAACGACAAGAGCATGTCTTCGTGGTTGCCCTTGAGAAAAACGAGTGTCTGGCTGGCGGTTGCTCTTAACTGCAGCAGATAGGAAACAACTCCCTTGGAGTCGGGGCCGCGGTCAATATAATCTCCCAAAAATACCAAGCGGTCATTGGCATCCAGCGGGAGAGCTTCGATCAACGTCGCAAGCTCGTCCGGACAGCCGTGAATGTCGCCAATTACGTAACTGCGCATGGTGACGGTTATCGTAGGCCATATGGGTTGCGAGCGCAACCAAGACGGGACAGGCACCTTGAAATCCATTTGAGCATTCGTTGAGATTCTGCTAATTTTAATTCCGCGCATGAAGCCGCATCACTTGTATTCCAACTATCTACTCATTGGGGGAGTCGTCTGCCTACTCCTTGGAATCGGCAATTGGGTTGTGGGCGCAGTGCAGGCGACAAAATATCAGAACTTGTTGCACCGGACAGAGCAGACGGGCTTAGAAGATTCCTACCGGAGTTTTCAAGAGTTAAACTATCAGAAGAATGAAGAAGTGCTTCGGCGCATCAATGAAGATCGAGAGAGATATAATGCAGCGCGCGTCAAACTCAGTTTTTTCTATGTGGTCCTAACGGGCGGCCGAACGCTTTTCCTCCTCGGCGCATTGCTTATTTTCGCCTCCCTCATTCGTCTGCTACGATCCGACGGGCAGCACGCATTTAGGAGAATAGTCGGCGGACTCGCGGAAAGAAGATTTATCGGACAGCGTGGGGCCCGCTAGTGTAACTTCGTTTACACAAGCCAAGGCTGTTTCGGCAGAGCGGCCGGGCGACATGTGAGAAACGGAATTCGGTAGCGGGCACGGGAATCACGTAAACGGGCCTGACCCTGGTGGTGGGATGTAGTACCAGGCGGTTTTATTTTGACGGCTTCGACTTCTGATACTTACGGTAATCGTAGCCGGTGGCCATCGCGAGCAGAATATCTTCCATGCCGCCACTCTTTTCGCGCCTGAGAATCAGGAGCCGATCGTAGAACTCCTTGAAATCCTTATAAACCCGCTGGCCCTCATCCATTTTTTTGAGATAAAAATCCTTGATCCTTGTGACGGTAAAGCGAAGTGCGGAAAACCGCAATTCGTTGGGAAACGAATCCCACTCCGGAAGCGAGAGAGGCCGCAGGCTTTCGTAACCCGAAATCAAGGCTTCAAAACGGTCGATTCGGTAGCGGTGACCGACAAAACAGAGGGCGTTCACCGCGGTTGCAAGATCGAAGATGAATTTGCCACGGCATGCGGCCTCAAAATCCATAACCCCAACCAACCGGGTCCCTTTGAATTTAACATTATCGGGAAAGAGATCGCCGTGAATGATTCCTTTAGGCAGATTGTTGTCCAGATAGTTTTCCAAATATGAGAATTCATCGTCGAGGACTCTTACAATACTTTTCAAATGTGTCGGCAATTGCCGCCGCACGTCCCTGTAAATTGACAAGATCCTGTTAAAGCCAAACCGATTATCAATCCCCTTTTTGTAGCTTCTTCCAATCAGGTGAAGGTTGGCCAGTGCATGACCCAAGCTCTCCAAATGCCCTGTCGTTAGTGCGTCCAGGCCGAGTTCCACCCCTTCAAGATATCGGCTGACGGTAGCGAGTTTGTCTTGCAGCTCGATATGATATCTTTCGGTCTTGCTTTTGAGGGGCTGCGGGCAAGGGAACCCCTGCTTGCGAAGATGAAGCAGCAGGTCCAATTCCTGCTTTACCTCCAATTCGCTTTTAACCTCATCAATTTTTAGGAAGAAACGGCCCCGTTTGGTTTCGAGAAGGTAGTGGGTGTTTACCGATCCATTTTTGATTCCAGAGTAGGAAATCAGATCGCCTAGTGCAAACTCATCGGCAACGTTGGCGATCTCCTTCTTGCTGAGCTGCGTATATACGGCCATCGGTTGTGCTTCCGGAGAGCCCACATGCTCCAAATAGTCCCAAATCGAAATTCTTGCGCGGCGGAATAGACAACACCGCCGATAAGCAAATCCATCATTATGGAAATCACCTAAAATGTCAATATAAACAGCTCCGCTGGCTGCAAGTTAGATGTAATAGTTCCGGAATTGACCCGGTGTGCCAAACAAACGACCGGTCTCCGAGTCCTCCCTTGAGGCTTAGCTGAGCTCGAGAATCTGCTTTTATTTCAATTCTTTAGATTTATAAGCCTGGACCTGGAGGTGTCACGACTGCCAAGTCGTCCGACTGGCGCTAACACTCTGCCAAGGCCCCACGGGACAGCCGGGTCTCTTTTGTTGGGTCGCGAATGAAAGATTTTTCTTGACAAGAATGGTCCGGTTTATCTAATGTCGCACGCGATTAAAGGACCTTTTCTCTTATTAAATCGCAGCTTGGCCCATGAACCAAGTCCCCGGATCAAGGGCTAGGCTGTGCGTAAGGGAGAAAAGGAGAGATTTGCATCTTGAACTGTTGGGGACGTATTTGGTCCGAACGGCTGGCGGGAAGCACCACGGACGGGAGGTATAGTAATGGCGACGGGCAAGGTGAAGTGGTTTAACAACTCCAAAGGGTATGGGTTTATAGAAAAGGAAGGTGGTGGAGATGTTTTCGTCCACTATACGGCCATTCAAGGGGACGGCTTCAAGACTTTGAACGAAGGTCAAATGGTGGAGTTTGAAATCTCACAAGGCGACAAGGGCCCACAAGCCATAAACGTAGTAAAAATCTGATCCGATCCCTTTCCACTGAATATGGTGAATTTAGGCGGCACGGCGCCGAGACTTTCGAAGCCGGTGCCGCCTGTTTTCATTAAAGACCACACCACGGCCGGGTAATGCGCGCCTAAGTTGTCTAAATTCAGAGGAAGCGGTATTGTAGTGGTCAGGTAGCCTCCCAAGAACAGAAGGAGCTTTCAACTACAATGGCGGCAAATGACGTTGTCAGCGAAAACCGATTTGGTCCGGAGAAGCTTTTAACCGAGACTGTGGTTTTGACTCGCCTCGACAAGGCGCTTGGGTGGGCTCGAAAGTACTCGCTTTTTCCCTACCCTTTCGCGACTGCCTGCTGCGCAATGGAATACATGTCTCTCTCGATGTCCCCCTATGATATCGACCGGTTTGGCGCCCTGTTGCCACGATTCAGTCCCAGGCAGGCAGATCTGCTGATGGTTATTGGTACTGTTAACCACAAGCTTTCTCCTGTTTTAAAACGTGTCTACGAGCAAATGTCAGAACCTAAATGGGTTATGGCGTTTGGCGCGTGTGCTGCGAGCGGCGGGTTCTATGATAACTATGCTACGGTTCAAGGAATCGATAGGATTATTCCGGTGGATGTGTATGTTCCCGGGTGCCCGCCCAGGCCGGAAGCGGTTCTAGATGGTCTTATGGAGTTGCAGAAGCGCATAGCAAATCAAAGGCAAGCGATAACAAGCTGAAGTAGACCGAGCCATCTTTCTCCCACAATTCCGTATTGATAGTGAGTCATGAGCGATCGAGATGAAGGCCGGCCTAAGCCCCCAGATCGTGATCTCTATCACCATGGAGTCATAACCAAGCTGTTTCCATCGAATAATACGGGAATCGTTCGTACAGAAAGCGGACGCGAGGTCCCGTTTTCTTTTGATATGGTCATAGTTTCGGGTGAGGTCAAGAGCCCCCACGAGTTAAGGGAGGGCGAAACCGTCGGTTACGATCTGGGCTGGACTTCAAATGGCTTACGTATCACCAAAATAAAAACCTATCCGGGCAATCGCAGCACGACCGGGCACTAGAACGGTAGAGACGTCAAGGCCAGTATTTGGCGTCCGAGAATCTCTCCCACGAAAACGCCAAGCAAGGCAATATAAAATAACCCGGTAGCGGCCATCGTGTGGGGAATCAGCAGGGTTCGCCAGATCATCCAAGCCAATGCCAGCGGGGCGAGCTGACCGATGATGATACGAGTCATCAAAAGCGTACCATGGTCGAGCCACAAGCGTTCCAGTCCGAGTACTGTGGGCGCAGCCCCAAACCGGTAAAGTAAGGCTGGGTAGAGCAGAAGAAAGCTGATCTGGGCACCAAGGGCAATGACAAAAAACTTGTAGATGCGGATAAAGGGCTCGAGCGATTGACCGGTGTCGATCAAATACCAGTGACCAATCAGCATTCCTACCGTGACGCTTCCCAGAAGCAGTGCGGAAAGTATAAAACTAAGAGGGTAGACCAAGGCCTCAACCGACCAGATCGAACCTGGATAAAAGCTCTGGGAGCTTACGACTAGGCCCGCCAGCCCGCTCAGGAGAGTGAAAGAAAAACTGCGTGCTCTAAATTGCTGCTTTTCACCCCACAGGGAAACCACATAACAGGCAAGCGACACAATAAAGGAGGCGTGGAGCACCGCCTCGGCCACGAGTAGCGGTGGAGTTTCGGCCATATTTTTGGCGTACAAGCTGAATCTTCCCCAAAAGCCAAGAATCGCGACCACGAACAAGACGCCGGCGGTCGATTTGTAAAAGCCCCTTTCCAGCTGATGAAACGGGGTGGCGGCGAGCGCGAACAGGCCGCCCAGAGCGATTTGATAAAAAAAAATCAGAAAACTGGCGGAAAAACCAGGCATGAATTAGCCCGTTCTGGAAACGACCGGGGGTTTTTCGCCCACATGCATGCATACGGCCCCCTTAAGAAATTTGTGCGTGACAACGTGGCGGAATCCCGCCGCTTCGATAAGCTCCGCGATCGTTTCAGGGGGCAGAAAATGCTTCACGGATTCAGCTAAATATTGATAAGCAGCCCGATCACGGGCCAGAATGGCGCCAATCCGTGGTACGACGTGGTAGAAATAGACTGCATAAAGGGGAGAGAACCAGCACCTGGTCGGGGGAAACATGTCCAGAGAAACTATCTTACCGCCGGGCTTGAGGAGCCGAAACCCTTCGGCAAAAAACTTGGGCAGATCGGATATGTTGCGCAAAACGAAAGCTGTCATTGCGGCATCAAACACGGAGTCCTGGAACGGAGCGACCGTGGCGCTGCCCTGGACAAAATGGAGCCTGTGTCCGTTGCGCGCTACCTGTTGCTTGGCCCGGGCCAGGTGCAGCATTTCCAGCGATGCATCCAAACCTATGATTCGTTCCTTGTCGCGACTATTTCGCGCAGCGGTAAAGCCAAGGTCTCCTGTTCCTGTGCCAATATCAAGGATGAGCTGCTGCCCGTTTGAAGCTAGCTGTTTGACCACTCTCTGTCTCCAGTATCTATCGACTCGAAAGCTGATCACGCCGTTCAGTAGATCGTAGCGTGTCGCTATCCGATCAAACATCCTTTGGATCGTGTGATCGCGCGCGCTGGTAATGGACGACCTCACCTGGACTCGTGCGGTTAACAAACCCGTGAGACAAGTCCGATCAACCGACCGGGTGTCGCCGAGCGGCTAGAAGTTTCGATCGATGATCAGTTGGACAAGTGTCTTTAGCCCATTTCGGTAAACTGAGGGTGGGAATTTTCGGACAGACTTAAGTGCCTCCTGGGCATATCGATTGGAGATATTTTTTGCCTGCTGAATGGCCGGCCCGGCTTTGATGGCGTTCAGAGCGGCCGCGACTTGCGCTTCTGTGGGATGCCCGCACTGAAAAGCCTCACCGACCTCTGACTGTCCTTCGTTCAGGGCCAAAACAATCGGCAACGATGGATTGCCGTCGCGAATGTCCATTCCGGTTGGCTTACCCAATAGGTCAATATGGCCGACAATATCCAGGATGTCGTCCACCATTTGAAAGGCGATACCCATATTAACCCCGTAACGGTCGGTTTCCTCCACGAGCGCGGGATGGCTCCGTGCTAGATAGGCGCCGACCTTGGCGCCGGTTTGAAAGAGCGAAGCTGTCTTTCGTTTAACAATTTCGACGTAATCATCCAGCGTAACCGTGCGGTTACGGTTAAAAAATCCCTGGAGTGTTTCTCCTTCTGTTAGTAGTGCACATGCATCCGCTGTCCACTGAACCACCGTATCATCGAATTTTCCCGCAAACTCGAACGCTTTAATGAACAAAAAATCGCCCGCCACGAGCGTGTCGTTGAGGCCAAATTTCTTGTAAGCCGACTCTTTCCCACGCCTGGTTTCGGCCCCGTCAATAATATCGTCGTGAAGCAAAGTGGCCGTATGAATAAGCTCGATCGCCGTAGCAATGTCGACGATGTTCTGGGTGGGTTTGCCACCCAGAGCAAAAAATGCCAAGAGCGTGACCAGCGGGCGGACCCTCTTACCGCCACCATCGATTAGATGGGCTGCGATCTCAGTGAGCTTTTTCTCACGTGAGCGAATGGCACGCGCGAGATTTTCTTCAACAAGTTGAAGTTCTTCGGCAACTGAAATGGATGGATCGTCGGGGTCCTGAAGTGGGGCAATGTGTCGCTGGACTTCAGCGTTTCGGCTGATCAAGGGTTCGGCTGTCTTACGCTTCCTTTCTTGAATCAGAAAAACTCCATGTGCACGAGGATACGTCGGGAAAATGGCACAGTTCCGTAGCTAGGTCAAGCACAC
>CAYPHJ010000050.1:0-31493 GCA_964410485.1 uncultured Syntrophobacteraceae bacterium | reverse complement strand
GGGGTGATGGGCTGCCTCCATTTTCATCCTCTGCGGGCGAGCGTAAGATCATGAATCACTTCGTGGTGAGGTATCTTTTTACGTTGATGGCGGCTTTGCGGAGCTAGGACTCTCGTGGTGAGATTTTCGTTTCTGTTTGGCTGTGGCGTAACCGCGCTGAGGCTGTAAGGTTTAACTCGACGCTTAGAGCAGCAGCAATAACGCGTAGACACCTGCTGCCGCCGCAAACGACCCGAAATGACCGGGGCGATCTTCTGGCAGGTCCTCCTTGAGAACATTGACGATTATGCTCCCTGCGAGCAGCGCAAATAAAAGCGCAACCGCTCCATCGCCAATCTCAGCCAGGTTTCCGATTGTCCAGCCCAAAAAGATGGCACCCGCGAGGAGCCACCGTCCCTTGCCGTAGT
Organism: uncultured Syntrophobacteraceae bacterium; assembly: GCA_964410485.1. Lineage (GTDB taxonomy): Bacteria > Desulfobacterota > Binatia > UBA9968 > UBA9968 > CAYPHJ01. Next base: position 31,086 of record CAYPHJ010000050.1, on the reverse strand, counting down.
ACATGTCTCGGTGGTGATTGCGCAGCGCGTGGTCGTTCACAATCAAATGCAATGCTGCCACCACCGTGAAGCGGAGCAAATCGTGCGTGTCGGTGAAGTAGTGAACTAACAGGTACCCGATGAGCAGATTGTAAAAAGCGAAAATCGCGAGGTGTGTGCGAAAGATTACTGTGCTTCTTTGCTCGTGTGTCCCCTCGCGCAGGACGAGCCACTCGACGCCATAGAAGAGGACAAGACCCACCAGAGCCGCTACATAAAGATGATGTTGGAGAAACCCGAGAACTCCGCGATTCTCCAGGTAGAGCTGCCAGGCGCTCAGCTCAGGCAACAAATAGAGGAAGACGAAAGCCAGGCTCACACCACTGGCCGCGGAAAGCAGGCGGCCCCGTTTGATCCATCCCACAGCGTACAGCTTCTGACCGTAACGATGCGCGGCCACAATGCCAACGGTACACGCCAGACTCAGGAGATCCATAGGTTTCTCCCTTATTGGATGTGCGAAGATCGGCCTTGTTTCAGAATAACAAAAATATTCTCATACGCAGCCTGGCTCTGCTCTCTCGGCGTGCTCACCGCCTTTACGACGAGTGTCGCTACAATCTCCTTGACGTTCATTAGCCGCGTTGATATGCAGCAAACATGCTGATACTGAGCAACGAGGAAATCGAATCCTTTTTGTCCATCCACGTCTGTATCGACGCCCTCGAGAAGGCTTACCGAAGCTGGGAGAACGGAACCGCCATCAATCGCCCGCGCACGGATTTAGTGTTGCCGTCGCCCGATGCATCCGGCGTCTATGCTTTCAAATCGATGGAGGCGGGACTGTTTGATCCGCCGATGGTTGCGATGCGCATCAACTCGGACATTATCCGTTGGCGCCAACAAGGAGGCAGGGTTTTAAAGACCAAAGTGCCGGCCGCTGCCGGTGATAAATACGTCGGTTTGGTCATGTTGTTTTCAACTCAAAACGGTGAGCCTCTCGCGATTTTTCCCGATGGAGTCGTGCAGCGAATGCGCGTGGCTTCGAGCAGCGCCATAGCGGCTCGCTATCTGGCACGAGAAGATGCGAGCACGCTTGCGCTTTTCGGCTCCGGGTGGCAAGCCGGGAGTCATTTGCCGGCGATGTGCGCGGTGCGGAACATCAAACGAGTAAACATTTATAGCCCGACCAAAAACAATCGCGAAGCTTTTGCGCGCGAGATGGGACAAAAGGTCGATGCCGAAGTACGCTCCGTTGATAGTCCAGAAGACGCGGTACGAGGCGCAGATATCATTGCAACGACGACGAATTCGCTAAGTCGCGTTATCAGTCCCGATTGGGTGACGCCGGGCATTCACTTGACATGCGTGCGCGTCCCGGAGCTTGGCGACGAAACCATTCGCAAAGTCGATCGATTGGTTATTCACTCACACAAGCATGCGCCGGAAAACTATGTTGCTGGTTTTGGCGATGATGGCATAGCGGCACACGATGCCATCGACATCATCAAAAGGGGTCCCGGCCGCAGCGGATCGCTTGTGGAGCACCCCTTTTGGCTGGCTGCGCCAGAGCTGAGGGAGCTTGTAACCGGCAAAGTCCCCGGGCGGAACACGGCCGAGGAGAAGACCTGCTTTCTAAACAACTTGGGTATCGGCCTCCAGTTTGCGGCCGTGGGCGCGGCTGTTTTTCAGGAGGCACGGACAAGAGGAGTGGGGCGCGAGATTCCTACCGACTGGTTTTTGGAGAGCGTGCACCCGTGATGGCCACAGGCGCAGTTCAAAACCTGCAAGCGGTTCGAGTCGTTTAACCTAATCCTCCCCAGCGTTGCGACTGTGTCGGAACGTCATTCTGAGGAGCCCAGCGACGAAGAATCTGCTTTGCTGGTCGAAAAAGCAGATCCTTCACTGTCGTTCAGGGATGACAGTCCCCGGAAAACGACGATGCGACATAGTCTCGACGCGGGGAAGAAAGAGCTGAGGGTTAACAGCACAGCTAGAGCGGAGGAGACGATGCCGATCGCAACCGTACGGGGTGTTAAAATCAATTATAAAATACTTGGCAGCGGCGATTCCTGGGTAGCGCTTTCACCCGGCGGGCGGCGTGACTATGGCGCTGTGGAGCCGCTGGCGGCACAGTTAGCCGAGCTTGGCTATCGCGTGTTGCTTCACGACCGGCGCAACTGCGGTGCTTCGGACGTCGTCATCGAGGGCGAGGATTCGGAGTACGAGATTTGGGCGGACGATCTTCACGTGCTTTTGTCACAGCTTGGAGGTGTTCCGGCCTTCGTCGGCGGTAGCTCTTCGGGCTGCCGGACCGCGCTCCTGTTTGCCTTGCGGCACCCCGATGCGGTGCGCGGCCTGATGCTCTGGCGCGTGACCGGCGGTCGTTTCGCATGCGAGCGCCTGGCGCGCGAATACTACAGCCAATATATCGACGCTGCCAGAGAAGGCGGAATGGCTGCGGTATGTGAGATGGAACACTGGAAAGAGCGCATCGAAGCAAGACCTGAAAACCGGGAAGCGTTGATGAAGATGGACCCGGAGCGGTTTATCGCGGTCATGTCCCACTGGCGTGAATACTTTGTTCGGGGCGCCGACCTGCCCGTGATTGGCGCTACCGAAGCCGAGCTCAAGACGATCAAAGTCCCGGCATGCGTCATCCCGGGAAATGACAATACGCATTCGCGTCAAACAGGAGAGAACTTGGGCCGGCTTCTTGCCAATTCCGAGGTCCATGTTCTGTTTCCCAAACACTACGATATGGATTTGAGCCCCAGAGAGGAATGGGACGAAAGGGCCGGCGAAATGGCGGCCCTTTTCGCCAATTTCATGCGCCGGACGGTAAGCCGCGGCGCGTGAGCTAAGGGGAAAACGGAGACCAGTGTTAACCGCAGAGAACGCAGAGATCCCAGAGAGAAGAGGCGCTTAAAAATTATATCTCCCGCAAAGTAATTCATGTACCAAGGGTACAACACAGCGGATGAAATTAGCCCGCAGGTGATGCGGATCAACACCGATAAATCCCCCAATGGCCCCTTTACAAAAAGGGGGCGGGCCGCAGGACCGGGGGATTTTCCTTATAATCGGCTATTTTCATAGGAGACGCAAAGGCGCCAAGAAAACGAGAGTCCCCGCGCGGGCGCAATGAGACATATCTTAGCGGCAATTCTCGCCACCACGTTTTGGATTTGTTGGTTTGCTGTGATTCCTTTGAAGTTGATCGAGTTAAACCATCGTTGGGGTTGGCCTGATCTCGGCAATTCTCTGCTGCAGGTTTTGGGCTTAACGGTCATGGCGGCGGCGGTTGCCATCGTATTTTATTGTTGCCTCCTCTTCGGTCGGGTGGGCAAGGGGACACCTGTCCCCGGAGATCCGCCTAAACGCCTCGTATCCACGGGTTTGTACAAGTACACCAGGAACCCCATTTACCTGGCGTATGTCGGGTTGTTGCTGGGCCAATTTCTATTCTTTGGCCAACTGACACTGCTCGTCTATGCGGCGGTGAGTTTTCTCGGATTCTATATGGCAATTGTGCTGATTGAAGAACCCATGCTGCGCCGGCGCTTTGGCAAGGATTACATGGAGTTCTCGAAAAGAGTGCCCCGTTGGATTGGCTTTCGAAACTCAGCGTTTCCTTGAGCAATCACGTCATCCCTTTTTTTCTTTTATTTGTTTGCCTGTTGATGTAAAAAAGCCGGTCATCAGGCTGAACTTTATGGTTGACTCCTGTGATGTTGTCGTCCTCGGTGGCGGCCCGGCCGGCTCATCCATCGCAGCGCGCCTGGCTGAACAGGGTTGGCGCGTTGAGCTTTTGGAAAAGACAGCGCACCCACGGTTTCACATCGGCGAATCCTTATTACCGTACTCGATGCCCTTCTTGGAAAAGTTGGGCGTTTTGGACGAGGTCGATCAAATCGGTATAAAGAAATATGGTGCCGAGCTCATATCACCGCGTCTCGGGAGCGCCAACACCCTCTATTTCACCAACGGCCTTAAGAATCCATATCCCTACGCGTATCAAGTCTTGCGTTCTGACTTTGACGCTATTCTCCTGCGCAATGCCGCCAATAAAGGGGCAGGGGTACACGAAGGCGTGCGCGTCTTGGACGTCGAGTTTGCGCTGCCGAAGGTGCGCGTTCACACCATGGATGGCGGTCGTGGCAAGTCGGTCTGGGAATCTCGTTTCGTGGTCGATGCGACAGGACGTGATGCTCTACTGGCCAAAAAATTAGGTTACTTAGTACGCGATCGGCGGCACAACAGTGCAGCTGTGTTTAATCATTTTCACGGTGTGCAGCGACTTCCAGGCAGAGACGAGGGGAACATCACAATCGCTTGGTTCGACGACGGCTGGATCTGGATTATCCCCCTCAAGGGCGGCGTGACGAGCGTCGGGATCGTTTTGTGGCCGCACTGCCTCAAGACGAGGGAAGGGAGCCTAGACGAATTGTTCTGGCATTCGGTCAGTCGCTGTCCTCCGGTAGCGGAGCGGCTGAAGCAAGCCACTCCGTTAGCGCACGCCAAAGGGGCGGGGAACTTTTCCTATCGATCCAAAGTTATGGGAGGGGAGGGTTTCATCCTGCTCGGCGACGCGTTTTCCTTTGTTGACCCGGTGTTCTCCACCGGCGTCCATTTTGCTCTGAATAGCGCGATCAAGGGAGCGGAAGTTGTCGACGCCTATCTGCGCGGCGGAAATCGATACCGCAAGCGCCTGAGACACTTCGAGAAAGAAGTACGCAATGGCTTGGCTTCGATTTCGTGGTTCATCTACCGCTTTACCCAACCGGCATTCGAGCAACTCTTTGTCTATCCAAAGCAAAACGTTCGCCGCATGTTCCAAATGGAACATGCCGTGCTTTCGCTTCTCGCCGGCGACATATTTAAGAACGCAAACCTCGAACCCCGGTTGTGGCTTTTTAAGACAATTTATTTTGTGTTTAGTCTTATGGTCCCGCAGCGCAACTTCGCCGCCTATAACCGGCGTAGACGAAGCGTGAGCGAGCGGGTTGAAATAGACGTGGAAAGGTGAACAAGGGGGGACGATCGGAAGGCGCGGCGTTTGCTCCGCTTTCGGAGGAACAAGCAATGTTCAACCAGTGTCTACGAGCACCTTCGGCAGTGGCCGTATATGTCATTATCGGATCAGCCATAATCATTGGCTGCACGCAGATGTTGTATCGTGTGCACGAAGAACCGATCGAGACGGGAGGAATTCCACGGACTCTCGACCACGTTACCGAGGCGATTGTAGAGGCGGGAAAGAAAACCCGGATTCCGTGGAGCATGAATGTGGTCAAACCCGGGTTTATCATCGGGACTCTGAGATGGCAGCAGCATCGAGCCGTGGTCGATATTAACTATACGACGGACAGTTTCAGCATCGATTATCGGGATAGCGTGCTGCTACGCTACGAACCGGGAGATCAAAACAAGGCGGCGGTCATCGGCAGGCACTACAACCAATGGGTCCAGGAGCTCGAGGATGCGATCAGGTCAAGTCTTTTGTTAGTCAATTCCAGGAGCAGCGTCTCCCCATAGCGCGCCTGGCCGCGCCGTTTCGAGGTTAGGTTCTTACAGTCCAAAGTCTGAGAATTATTTTTAACAACTGGCCTCTATCTCTTCCAACCTTGGCGCCTTTGCGACTCCTATGAAAATAGCCGACTATAAGGAAAATCCCCCGGTCCTGCGGCCCGCCCCCTTTTTGTAAAGGGGGCCATTGGGGGAATTATCGGTGTTGATCCGCATCATCCGCGGGCTAATTTCATCCGCTGTGTTGTACTTTGGTACATGAATTACTTTGCGCGAGACGTAGTCTTTCTGATCTATTCTTGGGTTGAGAATTTTCCAATACGTCTGCCTAGCCTTTAGCGCGGTTGGAATCCAAGACGTGTTGCGGCACGGGCCTCAAATCCCATACTAGTCCCGCCCAGGAGAGGCCAACGAGTAGATAGTAGGTCAGGTCGATTTCCCACCAGTAAAAACCCTGGCGCGCTGAGCCCGGATAGTGATGATGGTTGTTATGCCATCCCTCGCCCCATGTAAGAAGTGCCAGCACAACACTATTTCGACTCTCGTCTTCCGTGAGATAGCGTACCGTTCCCAGACGGTGTGCCAATGAATTGATGGTGAAGGTGGTATGATAGAGAGCCACTGTGGAAACAAAGAATCCCCAAACGAGCATTTGTAGTCCGTCCGTTCCGAGCATTGGTTGAGTGCGCTCGAGCATGCTGCCCGCGGCATAAAGCGTTGCCGCCAAACATAACGGAACCACCGCATCAAAACGATCCAAGTAACGTAGCTCTGGAAAAGCGGCAAAATCTCGAACCCATTCCAAGCGCGTGATGTTATTGGATTTTAGAGTAAACCAGCCAAGATGACTCCAGAACAGGCCTTGCTGGGCGGGAGAGTGAACATCTTTCGGAGTGTCGGAATGGCGATGATGGTAGCGGTGGTGCGCCGCCCACCACAACGGACCGCGTTGCACCGCGGCCGAGCCGATGACCGCAAAAATAAGTTGTACTGTGCGTGAGGTTTTGAACGCCTGATGCGAGAAGAAACGGTGGTAAAAAGCCGTAATCGCAAACAAACGAACACAGTACAAAAACGCGGCAGTCGCCAGGACTATCCAACTGTAGCCGACCCAAAGAACTCCAAGACACAAGAGGTGCATGAGGCAAAAAGGTAACCAGCGCCGATCCCGGCCCCGCAGGGCGCGATAGAGTCCGGCCGGTGAGAAGGCGCAACGATGCAGATGGTAGCCGAGCATTTTTGCAATCCGCCAAGTGTCAACGAGGGAGCGATAATGACTACCTCTACCGTGTCCTCGGGGCCGAGCTGTGATGGGAACCGAGCCGGTGGTGTACCCCAAACGGGCGGCCTTGATCAGGATTTCGCTTTCAAAGACAAAGCTTCGGGTCAGGTCGCACTTGATTGCGATTCGCTGCAAGAGGGACGTCGGGTAAACACGAAACCCGGACTGCGTGTCGTGAATGTGTTGGCCGGCCGCCCAGGAGATCCAAAAATCAGCGGCCCGGTTGGCAATGAATCTGGCGCAGTGTATACGCCGCCAGTCGGGCTCTCTGGCGCCGATGATGATAGAATTTGGGCGCGACTTCGATGCCGTTACCAGCCGACAAATATCGTCAGGGTTGTGTTGACCGTCCGCGTCCAGGGTTATCACTGCCTGGGCACCGTCTTTGATGGCGAATTGAAAACCGCGCCACAGGCTTGCTCCCTTACCGCTGTTCGCGGAATTTCGCAGCACTTCCACAGGTAAATCTTTGATTGCATCATTCGTCCCATCTCGCGAGCCATCGTCAACGACAATGGTGCGAATCTTCCAGCGCAGAGCCCGTTCAACCACTGCGCGGATGGTGGAGGCCTCGTCGAAAGCAGGAATGACAATAACGAACTGCTCGGCAACTTCGCGGACTGAAGCTACCGGGTTGGAAACAGAATCGTCGCCCGGCGCACGTGAAGCCGCCATTGGCTCCGCCGCCGCATTCAAATCAACTATGTCAGCTGCCGGTGCCTGTTGCCGCGTTTGTGGCTTTTCTAAGTGATGGCGTGTCATCCTGAGTGTTGTTGGTGGATTCCTAGCAGGCTGCTGAAAAACTCTCCGCTCACCCTTCGAGAACCTCAGGGCGAACGGAGAGGAGCTTGAAATGAGTTAGGGATTTTCCGTTCATGCTGAGCCTGTCGAAGCATTCCGAATCTTTTTTCAGCAACCTGCTAGATCATGCCGCCGTTGACCCCGATGATCTGGCCGGAAACATAGCTCGCTTTGTCCGAGGCGAGAAATGCGACAAGTTGGCCCACTTCAGCGGGCGTGCCGACGCGCCTCATGGGGATCAGCGCATCGATTTGTGTCTGGGTAAACGCACGTTCTGTCATGGAGCCGGCGATCAAACCTGGCGCTACGACGTTTGCCGTCACTCCCCGTGACCCCACTTCCCGTGCCAGCGATCGGATGGCGCCGTGCAGACCTGCTTTGGCGGCCGCGTAATTGGTCTGGCCGCGGTTGCCAAGAATGCCGGAAATCGAGGATACGGCGATGATTCTGCCCCAACGCGTGCGAATCATCGGAAGCAGCAATGGTTGTATGACATTAAAAAAGCCATTGAGTGAGACATCGATGACGCTGCTCCACTGTTCCCTCTTCATTCCCGCCATCGGCGCGTCATCGTGTATGCCGGCATTGGATACCGCGACTTGCACGGGACCTCGCTCCAGTATTTTTACAAGTGCCGCATCAGTCGCTTGAGCGTCGGTGATATCGAAGTTTGTGGGCTCTGCCGAACCGCCAGCCGAGTTGATCTCCTCGGAGAGGGAATTGGCATAATCGACACGACGCAGAGAATGGAGGATTACGTGCAATCCGTCGGCGGCGAGCGCTCGGGCTATGGCCGAGCCAATCGTACCGCTGGCCCCTGTGACCAAAGCCCGGCGCTTCATTGATTTGCCACCTGCTGAATGAAGATCGATGCACGGCCGGCAATGAGTCTCCGGCCTTCTCCACTGAGCAAAAACCGATAGATGAAAGCTGTCTGTTGCGCGTGCAGGCAGGTGCCCCTGATTTCGAGATCTCCCTGTATCGTCTCGAGGGAGGAAACATTCAGCTCGACGTCTGTCACCCCGCCCAACACGCCGATAGATTTTTGGCTGGACTGAGGCGATGTCAGTGCTATATGAGCCGCAATGGCTTGAGCGGCGAGCTCGAGCCCGCAGATCGCCGGTAGCAAATCTCCGTTCATCAATGGATTATGTCTGTCGCGGTGACAACCACTTGCGCAAACGATATCGGTTTCGCTCCAGGCGAGCACGGAGTCGACGAGGCACATGGATCCACTGTGGGGAATGAGACGAAGCACATCTGTTTTGGTCAATGTGGGCATGGAGTGACGGCGATGCGGAGACACAAAGAGTTCAAGAATTCCAGATATATCGTTCCAAAGCGTTGACTTGCAACGGCCGCGAGAAGCGGCAGTGCCCTCCCTGCAGGGACATCTCGTCGTAAGCTTTCGAGCTCCGGAGTGCTCATAACCGTGGCTGATAACGCCGCTCCCGAGCAAAGCTCCAGATCCAACTGTGCCAATAAACCGTTCCCAGGGCTGGCGGACAAAACGAAAGCAATTGCGAGGGGATGCGGAATCGGCCGGGCAGGATAGAGCGGCGGCGGCGAAGGAATGTCGTAGGCCACCAGCAAAACAGGGCTGTTTTCGATTGCCACTAAAGCCGAAGCTTCCAGTAATCCGGCGCAAAATGAATCATCATAGCAGGAGAGACTCGATGAAGTCCGGTGGCAGTTCCGTCCAATGTGCCAATATCCTGCCGGGGCATTGTGGACCGAATGGTGAAATACGGTCGGAGAAACAGATCGTTCCGCAGTATTCAATGCCGTACACAGCCGGTCAAGAATTGCCCCATCCCCATCGGATGAAGCAAACACGGTTGGAACTTGACTGGCGTCAATGGCCGCCTGGTCACAGGCCTCGTGCGCGGCGGCCAAGGCCCACTTGACCGTCTCGCTGGTGCGGCGGCGTTCGTTGGGTGAGAGCGCGGAGGGAATGACAACCGGACGCACGGTTGCGTCGAAAGAGGTCGGGTCCAAGAAGATTCTTTGTCCCGTCGCCCAGCCGTCCAGTCCGGGACCTAGTAGTCCTATTCCATAAAGGTATAAAGGTTTCACGACCGCGCAAAAATCAGCGTACAGTTACTGCCGCCAAAGCCGAACAGATTCGTCGCTGCATATCTGGAGGATCTTTCTATATTGGACTGCAGAATATTGCAGCGAAAAGTTGGGTCGATCGTTTGCAGGTTTAAAGTCCCTGGAACAAGACCGTTCTCCATGCAGACGGCAACAATGATTGCTTCTACGGCTCCCGCTGCTCCAAGCGTGTGGCCGGTCCAACCTTTGGTCGAGCTGCAGGGCGTGCGCCAACCGAACACTTCGGCGACAGCATGAGCTTCTGTGCTGTCGTTGGCCTTCGTTCCGGTACCATGCAAATGAACGTAATCGATAGCATCCGGAGTTAAGCTCGCACGGCAAAGTGCCTGGCGCATGGCCAGGATGGCTCCCGCTCCTGTTGGATGAGGGCGGGACATATGATATCCGTCGGAGCTTTCTCCATAGCCAACGATCCTGACGGAAGCCTCAGAATCGTCGGGATTAACTCGTTCGAGTAAGGCGAAGCCGGCGCCCTCGCCGAGGTTCAACCCCGCTCGGCTGGCATCACACGGACGGCAGCGCTGGCTATCGACGACCTCCAGGGCGGAAAAACCATAGAGCGTGTTCAGGCACAATGTGTCGACTCCGCCAACAAGCGCAGCGTCACAAAATCCCGCCTCGATGAATCGTGAAGCGCTGCCAAACACCTTTGCACTAGAAGAGCAGGCGGTTGAAATCACCATCGCGGGACCCTCGATGGCGAAGAGATGGCGCACAAAATCAGCCAGGGAGAAAGTACTATGGGTAAACCGGGCGCGAGCGTAAAACGACTCGGGCAAGAGTTTTGTGTGCGGATCCGGGTCGCTGTAGGCGTGTTCCACCTCGAGCATCCCGGAAGTCGAAGTCCCGACAATGACAGCGACACGGCGCGCACCGTACTTATTGACGGCATCATTGACCGCCTGCGCAAAATCGTCCTGGCGCAAAGCCAAACTGGCCAAGCGATTGTTGCGGCAATCAAAGCGCGCGAGTTCAGGTTCGATGGACCAGTCTTCCAAGCCAGCAACGCGACCGATGAATGTTTCGAGGTGGCAGTCCTCGAAATCGCAGGGCTGCAAACCGGAGCGTGCGGAGCGCAGAGCCTCCAGAGTTGGCCGATTGCCCTGCCCCAAAGCGCTCGTGGTCGTATAGCGGGTGAGAACCAGAGGTGTCATATCCGTTCGTCGTACAAAGCGTTACCTTCTTGAAGCAAATCGCCAAGGGAAAGAGGTTCCAAGCTGCCGGGCAAGCGATCCTTCAAACACTCCAGGCCAAGGCGCCGGGTCTTGTTCAGGATTTCGCAAAGCTTTTCATACTGGTAACGCGTGCTTTGCGGGCGACCGATGCGATCCAAAAAATCGATATCTGCCAAATCATCCATGAAGTCTCCGCGGTTATGACGATGATAGTTGCCTTCGTGCGATAACTGCACAACGAGCCGCTGGAAGAAGTGAGAAAATTTATCCAGCACGCTGAGGACGGTCGACTGATTGGCCAGGCGCTCCTCGACGAAGCTTTCGTCCAGGTGGAGGTCCTGCAAAAATTCCGATAGCCACCAGTGATAGTAAAGGGGCAAGTCGAACGACCACTTCGCACGAAAGATCTCAAAGCTGCCCAGCGTCGAATAGAGGCCGCGGTAAAGCCGCATCGCCGCCTCATGGCGAAAATGCAAGTAAGCGTCGAACAAGTTGGCGCGACGCGCGAGCGCGTCGGGGCCGGCGCCTTGATAGTCCGCTTCAATTAGATTGGTTAGAAAATCATTTGCCAGCGCAATGAAATCTGAGCCTGGACTGTACAAGGGATCGCTAAAGGCGGCTGCCTCTCCCGTTAGACCCCAACGCGCGGGACTGAAGTAGCGGGTTGAATTATAAGCCAAGCGGCCCAGACTTCCGACTGCCTCCAGCTTTGCTGTTCTCAAGAGCTCCGCGACTGCGCGATGCTCGTTCAGGAATTCGAGAAAACCCTGGTGGGTGCCGAGACCACGCCGAGGCAAAAAGTTGCGATCGATCACCACGCCGACGCTGGTGACGCCGTACTCAAGGGGGATGAACCAGATCCAATAACCCGGATAGCTGAAATGAGTGGTTGAGAGCACGCGGCTCGTGTAGTTGACTCGTTCGCGAAAGGCCGTCGGCCCCCAGTCGTCAAGATCCGCGACGTCCCGAAAGCGGCCCCATACGGCCATGCAATGGTGCTTGGGTTCCTGAATGCGGGATTTGACTGCGCGTGCAATCAGTGAATGGCGTCCGGTGGCATCGACAATCCATCGACAGGCGATTTGTCTTTCGCCCTCGCCATTGTTGACCACCACACGGTGTCGCTGCGTCGCACTGCCGAAATCGCCAATCGCGACACCGGTCACTTTGTGACCCGTAAAAAGTGCCACTCCGTTGTTTTCATTCAACTCTCGGAGGTCGGCTTCCAGCCGCATGCGGTCCAGTTGGAAGGCCGCTCGGCCGCGCAAACGCACGCCGCCGATCTCGCTCATCTCCTCGAGATCCATGTCCCGGGCCGGCGAGTCGAAAAAAAATCGCAAGCCATTCTTTGGCAATTGGCGGTTGTAAAGATAGCTGGACAGGCCAAGTTTGCGGACGAGGTAATCGCCGGCGATTTCTACGGTTGATTCCCCGACTTTGTAGGTAGCTCCGGGCTCCTTTTCGAAAAGCGCGATGCTCAAATGCGGAAGGTAGCGGCGGAGTTGCCTGGCAAGCAATTGGCCCGCCAGCCCTCCTCCCAGGATACAGACATCGAAGTTCATGCGGGGAAGGTCAACTCTAACTCAGTTCAGTCAGCCGTCAGCTAAACTGAATCGGGCGTTATTATCATCGGACGCTCAAACTCTGTCAACGAAAAATTCAAGTTACGTGTTGCCAACTCGCTTGGCGAAATTATTCTCCAGCTGGCGATAAACAATTGGCATCATCGGCGACGCTCCATGAAAAAAGATAACAGCTCAAAGCGCCAAGACTGACCGTAAGCCCGATAGCTCGGAGTACGGGAATCTCAGAAAAAGCCAGTGTCCCGAACGCGAGCACCGTGGTGATCAGGCACGTGCACAATGAGCGCAAGGTGTCGGCGCGATCGACATCCGTTCGGCATTGACGGTTAAAAAAAAGAGAGTAATCGAGTCCGATGCCCGCAACCAAGAGGAGGGAAGCGAGATGAAAAAGCGACAAGCGTTCGCCCAATAGGTGGAGCACGGCCGTAACAAAAACGAGACCAGTGGCGATCGGCCATAACAAATGTATCATGCGCTTGAAAGGCTCGTGCAACCACAACAGAATGCATATCAGGAGCGCGCCCAATCCCAGGAACTTGAACGCTTGTTGCCGGTACGCCGTGATGATCGCGTTGGATTCTTCCTTAAGGTCGAGATGAAACAGGCGATCATCTTGAATTTTGTTAAGCGCCTCTACCAGGTGCGTACCGTTTGATGCTGCCTGGAGCGGCACGACTGCGAACCAGCGATTGTTCATAGAAAAGAGAAGGGAGCGCAGTTTAATATCGAGGCCCGTCTTTTGGAATGTTTCGAGATTGACTAATTTTCCAGATTTTGCGTCTTCCACATCACGCAAGAACGGTTCAAAAACTCCTTTTTTGAATGGCAACCCCGAAAGTGCGCTATCGAGACGGCTCCTGAGTTCGGCGGTGTCGGGCAGGGCTTCTCTGCGCAACAGCTGCGTTTTCTCGCTGGGAAGATATCGGCTAATGATGTCATAATTGTAAATGACATTCTGCCGGACAAGCTCCTCTAGTGTGCTGGCAAGAGATTCCGCCCGCACCAGAGATTCCTGCGCTGTATTCCGTTCGAGAACTATCAAGTGGCGAACATCGGGGGCGGAGAGTTCGTTGCGAAGAGAGCGGTCCAAATCCTTTCCGGCTTGGCTAATCGGTATCAAGTTGGCTATATCCGTTTCCCAAAGCGGTTCCCTCGACAAAACCAAAAACATGCCCGCACCCAGGGCAGTTGAAAAAAGCAATATCGAGATCGGTCGAGGCGGCCGGGCCATGAGGTGTAGACCCAACGTCCAGTTATCCGGTTTGTTTGGGACGCAGGTAACCAGATCGGGTAGGACCCAACGAGTAATGGCAACCGCCGTAAGCACTCCTGAGATCGCGAAGAGCCCCAGTTGTGAAAGCCCGGGAAAATCGGACAGTAACAATACGGCAAACCCCAGTGCCGTTGAAGCCGCTCCTAACCTTAGGGTGGGCCATATGCGCTGCAGGGAACGTTTGGCAGAGTGACTGGGGTTGTGGTGGCTCAAAAGGTGAATGGGGTAATCCACCGTTACCCCGATCAGTGTGGCGCCAAACCCAACGGCAACCGCGTGCAACGAGCCGAATACGCTGTTTACCACGATGGCGGCGACCGTGCAGCCGCTGATGCAAGGAAATAGGACTAAAAAAAGTGTTCTCGGTGAACGATAGGTTGCGTATAGAAATAGCAGGACTAGAGCGATCGCAAATCCCGACAACCATGCAGTCTCTGTCTTTATGGTTTGCTCGGATTCCACTGCAAAGACAGCAGGCCCGGCGAAGGACATTTTTATGGGTCCGCTGGTGTTGGAGCCAGATACCACCCGATCGAACGACTCTCGGAGACGATTCTGAACCAGGCGCTGCTGGTGGAGATCGAATCCCGACACCCGGGTCTCCGCGATCAATAAAGCGCGGCGGCCATTCTTTGAAAACCACACTCCGCCGTGCTTTGTTGGTTCCCGCCAAGTTGTCCAGCTCCTGAGGATTGTCAAAAACTCTCCAGTCGGATCGGCGGGAATATATCGCCTCACGATCGGCGACAACGGAGAAGCCAATTCTTTGAGGCGATGCTGGAGAGCCTCTCTGAGTGCGCTCGACGTAAAACGGGACGGATCGTCGCGCGCGCTGAGGAGATAACGATAGCGAAACAGAATGCGCTCCTGTTCTTCACTCCAGATCCTTTCGCCGTTGGAGACCAGCAAAAAGTCCCTACTCACGCGCATCTCGTTAGCGAGGGCTTTGCTGAGTGTGACCAAGTCGCCGATATTGGGTCCATCGAGCGCAATTAAAATCACGCGCGACAGCGGGCCCTGGCGGAGTTCTTCCAGGAGAAGACGCTGCTTGGCAGTTTCGCCCGGAGGGAGCAACGCGGATAGTTCGGTCTCGAGCCGGACGTGAGTAAAGACGAAGCACATGCCAATGCCAAGAGCGACGAACCAAAATACAACGCTTTTTGTCAGCCGCATCGACTATCGGACTTCAACGATACGCATTTGTGAATAATCCCCGGTTCGCTCGTGAATTTCGAGCCGAGCTATTCTTTTTTCTTTGCCTTGTATCCTTACGGCGGCAATCGCGCCTCTTAGGGGATCCTGATTGGGTTCTAACGTTAATTCCCACTGATCTCGGTGACCCTTGAGGTTGAGACGGTAGAGTTTTGCGAGCGCTGTAAAATCACCTCCAAAAGTCGCTCTCAGGGTTTGTACGAGCGCCTCGAGAAGAGGGTAATCTGCGAGCGCGACGGTGCGATGGATGCGCTTAGTCTTGTTCTCATAGACGACCGTGTTGCCTTCGGCGATGTAGATTTCCTCATACGGGGCCGTGATCCGTTTTTCCAATTTGTTTGGAGCGACAAACGTCAAAGTGCCTTGAGCTCGGAGCGGTTCGCTGAGGAGATTGGAGAAGTGGAGCTCTTCGAAACTCGCATGGCGACTCGGTTCCATGGAGAGTAAAACTCCCAATTGGTCCAGGGTGAGCTGTGATTCTTCGATTGATGCTGCGCCGCCCGCAGCCGGAATCACACCCGGCAACAAGGCGCTGCCGAAGAGTAGCGTCGACGACAAGACTCTACTGATTATCGCGCCAATAATCATAGAAGTTGAACCAATTATAGGGTGCCAGCCGACAATAGTATTCCAGTCGATTGGCATAAAGTTGCATCCACTGTTGAATATCAGCCTCTCGCGTCGGCCTCTCGACATTGATGAGGTCGGCGAACGACTCAAAATAGACGTCGTAGCGGCGGTTGCTCCGGTACACGCCAAAAAAGAGGATTACCGGCATCTTGAGTATGCTGGCCAAAAGTATCGGCCCGGCAGGAAAGGCGACGTCTTTGTCAAAGAAACGGCACATGACGGTCTTCTCCTCATTGGCGATGCGGTCGGCGAGGATTCCGACGAATTCTCCTTTGTCGAGGCATTCCTTTGCCTGGATCATCGCATCCGGAGACCCGATCAGTATAATCGAATCTGTAACTCGGGGATCCAAATTGGCGAAAACTCTACTCGCGATCGCCGTGTTCTCCTCGTGCATAATCATCTTGGCCGACAGCGTCTGCTTTCCGTTAACGAATTTGTGGGCGCAAGCCCGAACCACCTCGAAACTACCCAGGTGAGAACCCAACAGTAGGCAACCCTGGCGTCGAAGCACGCGCTTTTGTACGTGCTCGCGGCCATGCATTTGGATGGTGAATTGTTCAAATTGTCCGGCATGCAGGTAAATCCGGTCTAGAATCGTTGCAGCAAAGCAGTGGTAATGACGAAAGATATCCACAATGGTGGCTGCCTTGCCTAACACCCGCGACAGGTAGCAGCGACTGGCTACCCGTCTGGTCTTACACGTGGCAATGAAGTAGGCTCCAATTGGATAAAGCAGAAATCGAGCGATAGGACGGCCAAATTTAAAGGCGATCCAGATGGCGATCTGGTAGGCCAGATGGGCTCCCCGCTCCGTTTCTTTAAGCCATATTGGCTTTGGCGGATCGAATGACTTAAGAGTTCTCAACTGTGAAGACAATAGCTTATTTCCCCGGCAGCGATGATCGTTGTTGGCGCCTTGCATACGAAGCTCAGTCTGCCGTTGTCAATTCGCTTTAGGAGGATTGTGAAAGTTTGACCGGGTTGCAAAGGTGTCAGAAACTTGGCTGAGGTCACCGAGCGAATATCAAGAGGAGCACCCTCGAAAATGGCGGCGGCTGAAAAAACTTCATTGAGAATCACAACAGCCGGCACGATGGGATGACCAGGAAAATGACCGGCCAGCGCCGGGTGGGCTTCATCGATTGCAAGATTGACCTCGAAGACCGCCATGCGACCTCACGAATAACCAGTTTTGCCATGAGCCGCGAGCAGTCTGCTGAGCGCTTCTTTTGTAATCTTGCCCAGTTCGTTCCGAGGCAAAGATGAGACAAAAATTAATTCTCGAGGGAGAAACGCATGTTCGATCTTCTGGCGCAGACAAATCAGCAGATCAGCGGCGCTCTTGCCCGGAGCGACAACAAACGCAACCAGCCGAGCAACCCTGCCCCCCTCTTCGGGGGGCAAAACAAACACGGCGTCTTTGACGCCAGGAACTTCGTTCAACTTGCGGTTGAGCTCATCCAATGAGGCGCGGCGCCCGCCGATTTTGACCAAGTCCTCGTTCCGTCCCTGGAGCAGGAATAGACCGCCGTTCAATGGCTCAATCACATCTGGAATCGGAACAGCTTGATTCAGGTAAGGAACGTGGACGCACCGTCCGTTCACCGCGGAAACCAGCGTTAAGCCGTCGAGCAAACGCCATTCATTTTCAACGACGGGTCGCCTCGTAGCGACGCTGCCCGCCTCGGTGAAACCGTACAGCTCAAACACTTTTGTATTGAACGCCGCTTCGGCTTCGAGGGCCAATGAGTGTGGAAGCGGCGAGGTGGCTGATAGGATGAATCGCAATTGCGGCAAACGAGCACCTTCGGCGAGGCAGGCTTTGAGATGCAGCGGTGTCGTGATCAAGGCCTTGGGGGACGTAATCTTTTCAAGCGCTATGCGAATGTCCTCCGGGAAAAGCGGGCGTGAGAAGAGAATGGACATGCCGTGCTGTAACGGGAGCATCACAGCCGCCTCTAGACCATACATGTGAGAGGGAGGCACAGTGGCGGCGATCGTAATCTTTGCGTGTTCACTTATTTCCAAGCGCTGCGCCAACGTATGGGCCACGGCGACCAGCGACCCCCAGGTCTTGAGATTGGCTTTGGGCTTGTCCGTCGTTCCCGATGTAAACGCGACGGCGACGACTCTATCTTGCGGGATATCTAAACAGGGTATTGGGCGAAATGGAGCCGGGACTGAGATGCGCCTGATGTCGTAGCGGCGAGGAGAGGCTTCCACGTTGCCATCGACAATGCAGTACGTCTTGCCAAATCTCCGCGCCAACTCGTCGAGAGACTCTTGATCGCGGCGTGCGGGGAGCAGCGTAATCTGCTCCCGTAGCAAGGCGGCCGCAAATCCTACGAGAAACCAATAGGGATTGGAGCAAAGGTTGATCACATAGGGACTGTCAGGAAGTCGTTTTGCTGCTCCCGCGGCGTCTCTCAGGTAGGCTCCCCAGCTGATGCGGCCTTCTGGGCCCCATGCCATGACGCTACGGTGATCATATGCACTGACCAGCGGAAGGGATTGTTGGATCTCGTTTGCGTTCGCGGTTACTGAACTTCCCACACAGTTCTCCTCGTGAGCTAACTGGACCGGTTGCTTTGAATGAAGTCGGCAAGCGAACGCAGCGATGCAAAGATCTCTATGTTCTCCGGGTCTCCCGATCTTAACCGGCAACCGTAGGTTTGATGAATGGTTAGTGAGAGCTCCAGTGCATCTATGGAATCCAACCCGAGGCCCTCCCTGAAAAGCGGCTCGAGCGGATTGATTTCCGGTGCTTTGACGGGAAGGTTCAGAGTCTCGACGATAAGGCGAGCGACCTCAAGTTCAAATTCGGACAAACAGGCCAATGTCTCCTCCCGACGGGCCGTCCACTGATCTGGAAACCCCATATTCAGCGAGTAAGCTGGGTTGGTTTAATAGCCAGGTAGTCCAGGCAGAAAGGGGCGCTAGGGCGACAACACCGCGCATTAGGAACTGATACAGTCGATAATCAAAACAGCAGAAATTAACACCAACTATGGCCGTTCACTTCCCTTGCGGGAACGTAAAAGCAGTTCTCCTCCGGAAATTGGCTTTAACATCTATTTGTATGCTCGGCCCTGCCGGAGAGCGAGGTGAAAACCAACAGCGGAAGAGATTGCGCACATGATTTAGTGCTTTCAACGTTAATGAAATGGCGCAATTATACGTGTCGCGCAAAGGAAAAACAAGGAATTTAATTTAACGGGAACTTTCCTTTTCTCGACCGGCGGTTCAATGGAATTCAATCCGTTCGAAGGCTTCTTCATTGCGCGGCCAGAATGTGGAGTCGATTTTTTGGGAGACGGCCCTTAGGAGCCGTAGCGCGCTTGAATGGAACGCATTGCAAATAAAAACAGGGTTGACACGACCGTCTTTCGTTGAATAGTCTCCGTTTGACAGCAGCCGATAGACACCAAAATCGTGAGGTTGCGGTGAAAAGAGTACTGGCCATTATTTTGGGTGGAGGCGCTGGAACACGGCTTTATCCGTTGACGAAACTACGAGCCAAGCCAGCGGTTCCTCTCGGCGCCAAGTATCGTTTGATCGACATCCCCATCAGCAACTGCATCAATTCCGAGGTCCAACGGATTTACGTTTTGACGCAATTTAACTCTGCCTCTCTCAACCGGCACATTACCCGCTCCTACGGTATGGTCGGCTTCAAGCAGGGATTTGTCGAGGTGCTGGCGGCCCAGCAGACTTCAGAAACCCCTAGTTGGTTTGAAGGAACGGCCGACGCCGTACGCAAATATCTCTGGTTGTTCGAAGAGTGGGAAGACGTCGATCAATACCTGATTTTATCGGGCGATCATTTGTATCGGATGAACTACGCGGATTTCGTCGTTCGCCATCGACGCAAGAAGGCGGACATTACGATCGGAGTCGTTGCCGTTGACGAGCATCGAGCATCTGACCTGGGTCTGGTCAAAATTGATAAAAATGGTCGCGTCACATTTTTTTGTGAAAAGCCGCAGGGTGAGGCGCTCAAAGCGGTCCGGGTGGATACGACGGTTCTCGGCCTGTCTACGGAGAAGGCCAAAGAGCTTCCTTATATCGGCTCGATGGGTATCTACGTCTTTGAAAGAGAAGTTTTGCGCGAATTGTTGAGGAGAGCCAGTGACAAAGCTGATTTTGGCAAAGATATTCTTCCCTCCGCAATGCAAGATCATCACGTGCAGGCGTTTCTTTTCAAGGACTACTGGGAGGATATTGGAACCATCGAGGCATTTTACAAAGCTAACCTTGCGCTCACCCAACAACCTGATCCGCCGTTTAGTTTTTACGATGAGAAAGCGCCCGTCTACACCCATTCGCGCTACTTACCGCCTACCAAGTTGCTCGACTCCAGCGTCATCGAGTCAATGGTGGGCGAAGGATGTATTCTTAAGGAGTGCACTATCAAACGGTCGGTCATAGGCATTCGCTCGCGGATCGAAACCGGTTGCACGATTGACAATGCCTTGTTGATGGGCGCAGACTACTACGAATCGCCAGCGGAACGGGTGAAAGCGTTAGAGACGGGCAGGGTGCCATTAGGAATTGGCGCCAACACCATCATCCAACGGGCTATTGTTGATAAGAACGCCCGTATCGGACGCAACGTGCAAATTAGCAACAAAGATCACGTGGAGGAAGGGAGCCGGGAAGATCTGGGCTTCGTCATCCGAAACGGTCTCGTCGTCATCATCAAAAACGCCACGATTCCTGACGGGACGGTCATCTGAGACAGGTTGAGGTTTAGGCCGAGGTTCACCCCCACCCCATCGAGCTTAACCAACGTCAAGCTAAACCTAACTTGAGCCTCAGCCTTAGCCCGTTTCCATGTTAAGGCGCGGCTGAATCTGAACCTGAGCCTTGACCTGCTTCCGCGTTGAAACAGCATGCCGCTAGAACAGCCGCCCAACCGCCTTGCCCATGAGCACCCGCTTTCGTGGATTGCGTTCCATTATGGGTGGGTCGCCATGGGACTCTGTTTTCTCGCCATTCTGATCGGCGCAGGAATTCGCTCGGCGCCGGCGGTGCTCATTCATCCGCTGGAGGCGGAATTCGGCTGGAGCCGCGCTGCGATCTCCTCCGCGATCAGTATCAACCTCCTGCTCTATGGTTTGGCGGCGCCCCTGAGCGGTTGGCTGCTCGACCACCTCGGACCGCGCCGCGTGATGCTCGGCAGTCTCGTGCTGCTTGCCGCAGGAGTGAGCGCGGCTATTTTTGTTGCCGAGCTTTGGCACCTCATTCTCTTCTGGGGCATTGTTGTGGGCCTTGGCGCCGGTGGGGTTGCCTCTGTTCTTGCTGCGGCTGTGGCCCATCGCTGGTTTGTGGCTCGACGAGGCCTTGTCCTGGGTATCCTCAACAGCGCAAGCTCCACAGGCCAACTTATTTTTATCCCCTTTTTTATGGCGATGATTGTGGTGAGCGGCTGGCGTGTCGGTTCTTTAACTATGGCGGTCGTGACCCTGCTCATTTTGTTTATGGTTTTTTTTTGGATGCGCGACGAGCCGTCTGAGGTGGGACTCGAGCCGTACGGCTCTCAGGAAGACCTCCGACGGGACAGGGCGCACGCTGAGGCAACCGCCACACTTGCCGTTTCCGCATGGCAGGCTTTTGCCACCCGTCCGTTTTGGCTTCTCGCCGGGAGCTTTTTTATTTGCGGTGCAACCTCTAATGGCTTGATTGGGACGCACCTGATTCCCCATTCCATAGATTACGGTATTCCGGGGGTTGTCGCCGCGACAACTGTCGGGGTTATGGGTGGAATGAATTTTGTCGGCACAACGATCTCCGGCTATATGACGGACCGTGTCGACCCGCGCCGAATTCTGGCCGTTGTTTACGGTCTGCGTAGTGTTTCTCTCTTCGTGCTTCCCTATGTGACGGATTTCTCTGGTCTCTTTATCTTTGCGGTGATCTATGGTCTTGACTGGTTTGCCAGCGTGCCACCAACGGTTGCTCTGACCGGACAGGCATTTGGCAAACACGCTGTCGGCAGAGTCTATGGCTGGATTTTTTTGTCGCATCAATTGGGAGCGGCGCTGGCCGCCACGGTCGGCGGCGCTATGAGGGTGCATTTTGGCGATTACCAGCTTGCTTTTATGGGGGCCGGTGTTTTAGGTCTGGTTGCCGTGGCAATGGCATTAATGATTCCGCAGCAACCGAGGATGAGCGCCCCTGAAACGGGAGCACTGAGTCCGGCGACGTGAAGCCGTTTGAGCTTACTCCGGGAAGACACCAAGCGCGCTAAGGAATTCAAGATTCTCGCTAACGAAAATCGGAATTCTTTCCCGCAAAGCATGCCCTGAGCGATGTCGCAGGGGCTTCAAAGGCGCCAAGAAAAGAGAGGTTTTGATTGCAAGAAAACGCAAGGAGCGCAAAGAGACCTAACCGGCAAGAATGAAGAAGGCACGTATCATCATCGCCGGAGCGGGCCCGGTCGGGGTGGTTACCGCCCTGGCCTGTGCGCAGCACGGCTACGCGATAACCCTGCTCGAGGCAGAGGACAGTATCGACGACAGCCCACGGGCGGCGACAACGCATCCCTCGACGCTCGAAATGCTTGCCAGAATCGGCCTCATCGATCGGTTCATCCGCGAAGGTCTGGTAGCGCGTTTCTTTCAATTCTGGGACAAACCGACCCGAAGCAAAATCGTTCAGTTCGACCACGATCTATTGCGCGATGAGACGCCGTATCCATTTGTTGTCCAGACCGAGCAGCATAAGCTGGCTAGAATGGGAATCGAGCGGTTAAAGAGTTTTCCCGATGTGGAGGTGCGTTTTGCTACAGCGGCTTTATCTCTAGCCCAGGATGGCAATAGCGCAACCGTTATTGCCGAAGGGCCGGATGGCAGAGAAAGCTTTCGTGGCGACTACGTCATTGGCGCCGATGGGGGACGTAGCACGATTCGTAAAGCCATGGATGTAGAGTTCGAAGGGTTCACCTGGCCCGAGCGTTTTCTCGTTCTCACGACACTCGACGATTTTCAGCAACTCTTGAGCGGTTGTTGTTATCGCAATTATCTCGCAGATCCGGATGAATGGACCAATCTTTTCAAGGTTGCCGGTGACGACGGCAAGGGGCGGTGGCGGGCGGTGTTTCCGACTCGAGTTGAAGAGAGCGACGAAGAGGCCCTGAGCGATGAATCCACTTTTCTTCGACTAGAAGGAGTTTATCCTTTGGGACGGACCTATAGGGTCGTTCATCGAAATCTTTATAAGGTGCACCAGCGTGTGGCGGCCACGTTTGGCAAAGGGCGTGTATTCTTAGCAGGCGATGCGGCGCATGTGAACAACTCGGTGGGCGGCCTCGGGCTGAACGGTGGCATTCACGACGCGATGGAGCTGGCGGAAACACTCCATCTGGTGATCAGCAGGCAAGCCAATGAAGATTTGCTGGCCCGTTATACTCGAAGAAGGCGCACGCTGAACATTGAATTTGTTCAAGAGCAGACGATCGCGAACAAGAAACGGCTGGAAGAGCGCGATGCCAAGGTGCGCCAGATGCGCTTCGACGAGCTGCGCGCAACGGCCGGAGATCCCGCCAAACACAAGGAATTTCTGCTACGGACCTCACTCATCGCCAGCGCGCGCAGGGCGCAGGCGATTCGATAATGAAGTTGAAGGAACAATTCCGAGCCTGGAGTCTAGCATCGATCGGGGTTGTGCGCTCTCGATTGACTGCGCCGCCGCGGCGCGTTAATTTTTCTAGCTAAAGTACCCAAAGGAGACGCAACATGCTGAAGGTAACCCGTGCGCTTACAGTCTACGTGGTCCTGTTCTGCGCGGTTCTCGCGCAAGCCCAGGAACGGTTTTCGTTTTTCCAAGCAAGCACGCCCGAGAGCATCGCTCGCATGCTCAAGCTGGCTAATCTTCGCGACAACGACGTGGTGGTTGATCTGGGATCCGGCGATGGGGCCATTGTCTTGACCGCTGCCGAGATGAATCCCAAGCTGCGGGGTTGGGGAGTCGACATCGATGAAAACCTCATCATCGCGTCAAACAAGACCGCCAAAGAAAAAGGTTTTGCCAATCGTATCAAGTTCCTCCATCAAAACGCGTTCGATGCCGATCTGCGGGAGGCCACTGTGATCACTATGTGGCTGTTTCCGGAATTCATGCGTCTGCTGAGACCCGTCATCCTCGAAAGAGCGCGGCCGGGCACTCGTGTCCTTGCCAGCACATGGGATCTTGGCAGCTGGCCGCACGATGAAGTGGATAAGGGCAGCCCGATGATCCACAAGTGGATTGTGCCGGCGCGAGTAGCAGGCTTTTGGACCTGGGAGCTGCCGATTGCCGGACGCCGGATCACGTACTCCACGGTCAAGGAACAGCACTTCCAGTCCGCGGAAGGTGTCGTGCGAGTGGGTAATCGCCGTGGAGTGCTTACGGATATGAAGCTGCGCGGCGAGGACATTTCGTTCACCCTCGAAATGACCCTTGAGGGGCTGGGGCTGACGCGGCATGAATTCAGCGGCAAGGTGCGTGGCGACCGCATGGAAGGAACAACCTGGGTGAGCCTGGAAAACAACCAAAAAAAACTGGAGCTACCGTGGCGCGCGACGCGCACGCCGACATCTCATTACTTTGCCCATACCGGGACGGACATCCATTGATCAGTCGAGCGGCGCGTCCTGAGCCGGGCAGGCTGAGGGTAGATAGAAGGAAGCGATATCGAAGATGGACGATAGAGGATCGCAGCCCACAAACCTGATGTTTGTCGCTACCGAGACCCAGGTTCTTTTACAACAATGAGGCGGCGCCTGTGGGAGGAGAGACAGCGAACGCGTTAAGAGTTATTGCCACCATCGCGTAAAACCCGATCGCGCTAACCAACTCGACCAATGCCTGTTCTCCCAGCATTGCCATGCCCCGCTGGTAGTTCGCCTCGGAGAGCGATCGGGTTGTTTGGAGCTCTGTCGTAATTTCGTAAACAAGCCGTTCATCGTCCCGGGTGAACTCCGGCGTGCGTCGCTCGCGGATAGCTTGAACAATGGCAGGCGATATGCCCAACTTAAGGGCATACGGTTCGTGTATGAACCACGCATACTGCGCGGTGGCCAAACGCGCCGAAACCAAAATCATCAATTCAAGCAGGCGTCGATCGAGCGTAACCCGTGAGGCAAACATTTCCTGTAGCTTGAGAGTGTTTTCGCAAAGCTCGGCATTGCGCAACCAAACCCCGAACGGGCCGCGCACATGGCCACGCATACCCATGATGTGGTCATAGACTTGCCGTTGCTCGGAAGAGAGCGTAGCTGGATCTATGTCCGGCAAACGGCCCATGTTTTCTCCGCGTTCGAGTTCAAGTCCTTCAAAGCGTTTCAGCGAGCGAAAAGTCGATAGTCGAGAGTTGAGTGACCGAAGCTTGGGCACTCTTTACGCTCAACTCTCCCCTCTCTGCTGTTTCAAAGATTCTTGAAGCTCGCGCAAATATTCTTCTTGTTCCTTTCCCCGGTACAAGGCAAGCGAGCCGTCCTGTGTGAGCGGGATTCCGCCGTAAAAATGTAGCGCGTGACCATCCCAGTCATAGAATTCATCACCGCGCTGATGGATCTCCTTCCACTTGTATCCCACAGGACTGCGGTGTAAACCGGTGCGCGCCGGAAACGCGTCTTCTTTCTCACGGGAATCGTTCAGCGTTTCCTTCGGACCTGCTTCTTCGGGAAGGCTTTTCCACATGCGCTGGTAATTGTAGAAGAAGTCCTCCTCGCGCACCGTGAGTGCCGTGTGCATGTCCCACCAGGGACTGTGTCCCGCGACGCGCTCATCGACTTTCTCCACTAGCTTGTAGATGATGCGAGGGCCTGCTCTGAGGCGCAATACAAGTGTTCCCTCCGCGATCTGCGAATTCCGCACCACTTGCACGCCACAGTATTTTTCAAAGAAAGCAGCGCTTCGCGCCAGATCGCGAGACCCGAATACGACGTGACTGATGCGGCCCACCTTCTCCGACGTGCAGATCTCCATGGCGCCTTTTGGCATCTGCACAGGGGCCCAAAGTTCGTATTGATTACCGTCCGGGTCGGCCAAGTAAATGACCGTGCCTTCATCACCGTCGGCCGCGATGCGGATCGGGTCGGTATGCGGTATCCTGTACTCGTCGAGCCGGCGGAGGTGCGCATCTATGTCCTCAGGGCGGATATAAAAGCCACAGCGCGGCATGTCTTGTCCCAGAGGTTTAGCCGGCGGGTAGACCTCTGGCTGAAGGAACGCACCAATGCGGCACGACCCTCCTTCCCACCACATGAAGCAAAATATAGGTGTATTCTTTTTCCGCGCTCCCGTCGTGAGCCCGTTCATCGGTCTTAAAGGAAGACCCGTGGCTTTGTTGGCCCAGTCGGCCCACGCGGCCAGATCATTTGTTCCTACCACATGGTGATCAATCCAATGCACAGCCCCGCGGGGTGCGTCATGTGCCATGATTGCCCTCCATAACTACGAAGTGATTCATGATCTTACGCTGCTCGCCCACATACGATGAAAGTAGCCTCACCTGAACCCTTCGCCAAGCTCAGGATAGACTCCGTGAAGGATCTGCTTTTGAATGACCGACGACCGAGGACCGCTGACCGACGAACAAGCAGATTCTTCGTCGCGGCGCTCCTCAGAATGACAGCCGGTGTCCAAGGGACGGGAATTATATGGCCCACCTCAAATCCCATAACCACGAAGATGAGTTCAAAAGTTCAAGGTTCAAAGGTTCAACGTCGCCACATCCCCACCTTGAACTTTTGAACGTTTGAACTGTAATTAATGTTTCCCAATTGCGGCGCGCTGGTCCGGGCCGGCGTCCGCGTAACCCGGTTGAACCACTGAATCGATGAAATAGCGCCCGCCATTGGCGACTACCTCAGCGCCACGCTTGAGCGCTGCCATCAGTTGCTCCGGGGTGGAGACCGGATTTTCGCTCTCGAAGCCTTGTGCCCGCGCCATCGCCACCAGGTCCACGCGGGGGTCATCGATACGCTGGCCGATCCAGCGATTCTGCGTTGGACGATCGCGCATTTGCGCCACGCGCTCCTGATGCATCTCATCATTATAATAAGAACGGTTGTCGGCAGCCACGATCATCACTGGAATTTGCAAATGGGAGGCCGTCCACAATGCGTTCACGCCCATAAGATAGTCGCCGTCGCCGATCACGCCGATCGTGAGACGATCGGTGTCTTTGAGCGCCAGGGCTGCGCCGATGGTATGTCCCGGACCGGTGCCCACGGCACCGCCCCCATCATTGCCCAAGAACGAAAGCGGGCTGTCGAACTCGTACGCTTCACCCGGCCAGCCGATGGGCAAGCGGGCAAAGGTCACGGGTTTTCCTCGGGCGAACTCGCGCACGGTGATACCCATGTCCCATAACGTCATTGGCTGTCCGGGTGCCGGCGACGACTTGGACATGGCCCCGCTATTCCAATGCGGAATATCCTTCATCTCCGGCCGCGGACTGGCCTTTGCTGTTTTCTGGGTATCCAGCTCTTCGAGCATTTGTGCAACGAATTGATCCGGGTCGGCAAGAACCGGGATGTCTACCGCAGCAAGAGCCTGATGGTCCATGCTCCAGCCATTGGTGCGAATACTATCGAGAGAAACATGGATGATGGTCTTGTCCGCCGGCACCTGGGTTTGCGCATTGCCGAGACTAATACGAAGGACGCCCGCCAGATCCAGCCAATCGAGGCTGAGTATCAAATCCGCCTTCTCGATGAGACCCGTGGCCGTTTTGTTTGGCCGCAGACACGGTGCCGCCAGGTGCAACGGGTGCGTGGTCGGAAAACCTGCTGGATCATTGCTGCTGGTTGACACGGCCGCGCCTATAGCTTCGGCAAAGCGCACGCGGTTATCCCAATCCGATTGCCTGCGCGAAACGCGGCCCATCAGAATCAGCGGAAATTTTGCCTTATTGATGGCATCCAAAACTTTCTGCAGCGCATCGCGCGGCGCGGCAGGGTTGGGTGGAGGGAGAAACCGCGCGGCATCAGGAATCGCAAGCTCTTCGGTAAGCGGTGCTTCCTGCAAACCGGCATCGAGACAGATATACACTGGCCCATAGGGCGGTGTGCGCGTAATCTGATTTGCTCTGAGCACCGATTCCACCGCCGCTTGCGGCGAGGCCGGCTGGTCGTCCCACTTGGTGTAATCGCGAATGATGGCGCCTTGATCCTTGGCAGTGTGAATCCAGTCGATCCACGGACGGCGCCGGTGCGCATCCACCGGACCGGTGGCACCGAAGATGATCATCGGTGTTCGATCGCACCAGGCATTGAAGATAGGCATCGCTGCGTGCATCAGCCCCACGTTGGCGTGCAGCGCAACGGCCATGGGCTGCTCGGTGACCTTGCCATAACCGTCAGCAATGGAAACTGCATGTTCTTCATGGAGGCAGATCACCATCTGCGGATTTTCATTGCCTAGATAATTGACGATGCTGTCGTGAAACCCGCGATAGCTAGCGCCGGGCACAAGCGCGATATACTTGAGGTTGAGACGTCGCGCGACCTCGGCAACAACATCGCTGCCCCATTTCATTTGCGGTTTTCCGAGGTTCTCCGGACGGTCGATCTGCCGATCTTGAGACTGCCGTTTGCTCATAGGTCCTCCAGTTTGGGTAAAAGATGTTCCAGCCGTTCAAGTGGTTCCAACCGTTCAAAATCGTAAAAAGACTCTTCGCTCCGTCCTTCGACGGCTGGAACTGTTTTAACGGCTGGAACGTTTGGAACCTGTTCCGCTATGCGGAACAGATAATGTTGATGACCGCCTGGCGTTTCTCCACTATCACCGCCCTGAGCCCGCGTTCGAGGGCCGGCTGCACATCGGCTGGATCGGTAACCTTCTCGCCATAGCCGTCGGCAACTTCCACGGCCTTTTGATAGTTCGAGATGCTGTCCAAAAACGTAATCGGCTGCCGTTTGCTCTTGGCAGCATATCCGTCATGATGAAGCCCGACCGTGGCGCGGCGTACTGCTTGCCAACGTTGGTTATTGAACAGCACTGTCAGTACCGGCAGCTCCTGTTCGGCCCCAACGTAGTGAGCCGACAGGGGGTTGCCGAACATGTATGAACCGTCGCCATGCGTGCCAATAACCAGGCGGTCACGCGCCGCAAGCTTGGCCCCAAGAGCACAACCCAAACCGTGGCCAAGTCCCGATGCAGCGCCTGCATTGAACATGGTTGCGGGCCTGGAGAAGTTGATGAATTCCGGTGAGAGCGGCGACTCCTTTATAACGATTGTATCCTCGCTTTTGATCTCGTTGATGCAGTGTGTGATCCAATCCGGATGGATTGGCGTCTGGTTCTTTACCGACTCGAGCTTTTTGCGCCAGCCTGCGCGCAGCGCGTTCCAATTATCGGCGAGCACGGTCCTGCGCTTGTCAATACGGCTTTTGGCTTTCGCTTCATGTTCGGCCATAGTTTCATTGAGCACGCGGAGCCCTTCCGCAGTGCCGCAAGCCAGTCCAATGTCGCAGGGGTGGCCGCGAACCGGCACATAGCCATGCAGCGGGTCCGGAGCCATGTGGATGACTTTGGCCTCCTCGCGCACCTTGTCGCTGGCGGGCAGCCAGGGCACGGCGACATCGATTGCCAGGATGACGTCGGCTTTTTCCAGCAGCGGTTTTAACTCGTACCCGAGATTCATCGGGTGATTACTGGCAATGGACATGTAGCGGTTGCGATACTGAATGACGGGGATGGCGTAGCGCTGCGCAAAGTCGGCAAGAGCCGACCATGCCTTTGGATCTCTGCCAGCCGAGTTCGTAATGATCAACGGATTCTCCGCGCCGGCCAAGAGCGCGGCGACTTCCTCGACGGCGTCGCCGTTGGGATACGCTGGAGCGGCCGCGTGTTGACGCGAGGGGGTCGTGTAAGTGAATTCATTCATAGGCTGCGCGAGCACCTCGCGCGGCAGCGAAAGGTATACCGGCCCCATGGGATCGCTCTTGGCGATGGTCAGGGCTCTGTCCACCACGGTCTCGAGCTGCTGGCCGTTGCGTAGCTCGTAATCCCACTTGACAGACTCGCGAAGCATGCCTGCTTGGTCGAACATCTCCTGAGTCCAGTGGATGTCGAGACTGCGGTGCCCGGCCAGCCCATCCTCGTTGGTCGGGGTTCGGCCTGCGGTGAAGAGAACGGGTATTTGACCTCGCGCGGCGTTGAGCAGACCGTTCATTCCGTTGGCCGTGCCCACGTTGACGTGCACCATGACGGCCTGCGGTTTTCCTGTTACGAGAAAGTAGCCTATGGCCATGTGCATCGCTGTATTCTCGTGCGGGCAGGTTACAGCCTGCGGCACCTTTGTTTCCATAACCTGCGCCTTTGCCAAAGTCTCGACCACGGGCGCAAAATCGGTTCCGGCATTGGCAAACCAGTAATCGACGCCGCGGTCGGCAAGCAAAGCCATATAAGCATCCGAGACGGTCACGTTGTTCAATGTTATTTTCTGCATGTTCAACTTTGCCCCTCTGCCGGTCTAATAACCTGCGTTCAAGCCCAGAGTTGGTTTACAAAGCTACCTTCGTTCACCTATCAAAATCCCAACATCAGTAGCAAGAGTCCGGGCATTCTTTACCTCAGCGAAAAATCTACCCGACTACTCTTCGCCTTGGCCGTGTCCTTTGCTTCCACCGAGACAGGCTTCGCCGCGACCAGAAACAGCCGGTCAGCTCCAACTTGTCCCGTCACAAGAAGGCGGTCGCGTACTGCTTGTGCTCTTCTGTTGGCCAGTGCTCTCAGGTCATCTTCGGTAATGTGGGTATGCTGGAGCATTAACGACTCCATCTCCGCGACCGGCAGGTCCTTGAGCAAACCGATCACATTACGCGGCCGGGGGAACGTTTCTTCGCGGTAAGCCGCTCTGAGATAGCGCTCGTATTCGCCCTTTTCAATCGGTACCTCGTCGACTGATTTGGGCGTCTTGCCTTGTCGCACCAGTTCCTTTACTTTTTGAGCTTTCACCTTGTGATCGATGGACGCTCGCCTCAACCCTTCCAGATCGTTGGCGTGATCGAACCGGCCGTTGATCTCGAGCCTCAGCGCGGGGCGGTTTTCCATGGCCACGGCAAGGGTTTTGATGCGGGATTCGGCGGTGGCGGTAAGGCGGTCGCGGCCGTAGTCGAACTCGACGTAGCTCAACTCTTCACCGCCCCCAAAAACCGAACCGAGCAGAGCAAACGGCGCAGTGACTGCTCGCGTAATGATGTTGATGACGAGCTGTAGGATGATTCCGCCGACGCTGAATTCGGGATCGTCCAGCGATCCGCCGATGGGCAGATTTATGTCGATCACCCCGTTTCGGTCCTTGAGCAGAGCGACAGCGAGAAGCACCGGCGCCTTGGTCGCTGTCGGGCTTTCGATTCTTTCGCCGAACGTCAGTTGATTCAGAACGATCCTGTTTTGGGCGGAGAGCTTGCGGTTCTCCACCCGATACTGAACCTCGAGAGAGAGTTTTCCTTGCTCGATCCCATAGCCGACGTATTTCCCCGAGTACGGCGTCAGCGGGCTCATTTCGAT